>NZ_JBQGAN010000019.1:0-71502 GCF_056542865.1 Ruegeria sp. AA6 | reverse complement strand
CGGCACCAGCGGCTTCGTCCCGGTCGCACTGCTCACCGGCGTCAAAAACCTCGCCGGAACCGAAACAGACATGGAAGCCAATGGACGGTTGATCACCATGGATTCGCCGCCGATCGCAAATGACGATTATGTCAGCGTGGAAAGCTCCGGGTCCTGGACCATCGATGTTCTGGGCAACGATGTGGATCCGGATGCGGATTATCTGACAACGCTGGAGGTCAGCGGAATTGACGCTCAGCCCGGCAATGGATCCGTGTCGATTGTGAATGGTGACGTCATCTATACGCCAAATGCCGGATATGTCGGCAGCGACAGCTTCAGCTACTCGATCAGTGACGGCAAAAGCACCGATAGCGCGACCGTCTTCCTGTCCGTGGGCCAGCGTGATTTCACCGGAGAGAGCCGGGCGCTGAGTGTCGACCTGTCGCAGTCGAGCTACGCGTATGCGGCAACAGTCATGGCCTTCGGGGATTCGCTGACGCAAGGGTACAAATTCGGAAATCCGGATGTCGAAGGCGGGTTCCGCGACGATTTGTTCGATAACCTGTCCGCCAACAATATCTGGATCGACTATGTCGGCCGCTTCAACGATGGTCCCGAAGGCATGATCGACCGGGATCACAATGCCACACCGGGTCATACCCTGGCGGCAGCGCTGACCGATGATCCGGACGCTCCGATGAATTTCTCGTTGACCGTCGATGAGATCAATCCCGATGTGACCTGGTTCATGATGGGCACGAATGACCTGAACGGCCCAACGAAAGTCGATCAGGTTCTGGGTGGGATTCAGGCCTTGATAGACCAGTTCTACGCTCTGGAAGGGGCGCAGGACCGTCATCTAGTTATCTCGCTGGTGCCGGTGAAGCCCGAATTCGCGGATCTGGTTGCGGCAACCAATGAAGGCTACAGCATAGTCAATGGCGCAATGGTCGCCGGAGACGCAGGCAACGGCACCTTCGTTCCGGGCATTCGCCAGATCGTGAACTCAGAGGCTGCCACGCACCCGACGCTGCATCTGTTCGAGCCCCCGATCACGGAGAGTGAATTGCTGCCGGATCAGGTGCATTTCACCGATGCAGGGGATGCGCTTTATGCGCAGGCGGCGGCCGATCTCCTGGAAGAAGAGATTGGCTTTTCGGCCGGAACGATCGAAGGATCGGCAATCGCGCTGGATGCTGTGAATGTCATTGGCGGCGAGGCCGGGGACCTTCTGATCGGTGATGCGCTGGCGAACCTTCTGGACGGCGGCAACGGCAACGATATGGTGCGCGGCGGCGGCGGGGATGACAGCCTGCTGGGTGGCGCGGGAACCGACCGCCTCGACGGCGGCGCCGGGGCCGATACCCTGACCGGAGGAGAGGGCAATGACAGCTTCATCTTCGGTGCTGATTTCGCCCTGAATGCCCTCTCGGCCGATGTCATTCTGGATTTCGGCGATCAGGGTTCCGACCGCTTGGTCTTTGACCAGTCGCTTGGCGCGGCTACGGTGGCGGATCAGCTCGATGGGACGGGTGTCGTCATCACCATCAACGGGTCCGATATCGAGGTGGATGGGGCCAGTTCCGATCTGCTCAAGGGCAATTCGCTTGGCGGCGGCAGCTATGAGATCACTTCGGACACGTCGCTGGCTCTATTCGTTCAGGATCCCGATATTCTGTTGGCATAAGAGAAATGGCCGGTCGCATGGCGGTCTCATCCGACCGGTTCAAAGCCGTCGCAGCACAGGATGAACCCCGCATTGCCACCGCGCTCCCCCTTAGTCCGCTTGCATGAGGCGATGCATGACCGAAGAAGACACCAAGACCGATACCTCCCCCGCAGAGCCCCCCAAGGACCGCGTCGTCGACGCGCTCTCCGGAAGCGGCTCGGCGCTTGCGAAATACAAGGCGTTCTTCGTGGGCGATCCCTCCACCATGAAGCTTCTGCACTACGAAGCGGCGGTTCTTTTTGCCGCGCCGATGCCGGGTGCCCTGGGCTTCGCGCTCCGCAAGGTTTTGCTGCCAGGGCTCTTTGGCAAGGCGGGACGGGGGCTGAACTTCGGTCGCAATATCTCTCTGCGCTGTCCAGGACGCATGAGTCTGGGTGATCACGTCACAATCGATGATGGTTGCGCGCTTGATGCGCGGGGTGCCAAAAGCCCCGAAGACTTTGTGATCGGACCGCGGACCTTGATCGCCCGCGATACCTGCCTTGGGATCAAAAGCGGCTACCTACGCATTGGGGCAAACGGATCGATCGGCAGCCAGTGCTATTTCAGTGCGGTTTCAGGTGTCGAGATCGGCGATGACGCGATCATCGCGGGGCAGTGCTACTTTGGCGGGGGCCGGTACAAGACCGCTCTGGGAGCCGGGCCAATGGTCACTCAGGGGCTGATCACCAAAGGCCCGGTGGTCATCGGCGACGATGTCTGGATAGGCGCCGGAGCACGTGTGCTCGACGGGGTGCGCATCGGCAATGGTGCAATCATCGGTGCCGGCGCCGTGGTGGCCAAGGACGTTGCGGAAAATGCCATCGTTGCGGGCATTCCCGCCCGTCAGATCGGCAGCCGCAGCTGAGCGGGCACCCACGCCATTATAGCGTTTGGCGAAAAACCTGAGACATCAAGCACCCCTTAACGCGTTGCAATCTATGATTTCAGGCAGCGTTAAGGGATTCGAGTTTTCGCATAACGCTTTAGCAATGCCGGTTCAGTCGAGCATACCCTCATCCCGATACCATTGCGCGGTGCGGCCCAGGCCGTCAGGCAGTTCGATGGTCGGGTTGTACCCCAGAAGCTCACGCGCCTTTGAAATGTCGAAGGCGCGGTCTTTGGTAAAGAAATCGCACTGCCGCACTTGCAGCGGGGCGTCAATCCGAAGCGGACGCGCAATCGCCTCGGACAGATGCGCCGCCGCCAGCAGCATCGAGATGGGAATTCGCCCGCGCCGAGGCGGCACACCAACCGCCTTACCCACCATGGCCACAAGCTCCTTCAGGGTGTAGTAACGCTGCCCGGCCAGGATAAATGTCTCGCCCAGAGCGTTTTCGTGGGTCCCCAGCAGGATGATCCCATCCACCAGATCTGATATGTAGGTCAGGTGATACAGGACTTCGCCCCTGCCAAACATAATGAAGCGGCGGCGATGGATGGCGCGGAACAGTTTCAGAAAGCGCGTGTCGCCGGGGCCGTAGATGCCCACCGGACGAAAGATCGCGCCCGGAAGGCCAGACTTGATGGCTTCGGCCGCCAGAAGCTCGCCCTCGAGCTTCGTCTCCTGATAGACATCGCCGGGATTGAAAGGGGCATCTTCCTTTGCCGGGATCGTCGCGACATCGCCATGGACACCAGCAGTGGAACAATGCACCACCCGCGTCACACCGGCCTTATCCGCCGCATCAAGCACATATCGCGTGCCGTCCACGTTGACAGCGCGATAGTCGGCGGCATCAAGACTTGAGCCGCGATAATACGCAGCGATGTGAAAAACATGGGTGCAGCCCTGCGTCGCCTGTATCACGATCTTTGGATCGGTGATATCGCCTGCAACCACCTCCGCACCCCGCTCGGCAAGCCCGCGCGCGGCCTCTGGGCGGCGGGCGAGGACGCGAACGCGCCATCCCCGGTCGAGAAGGGTCTGGGCAAGATGCCCACCGGTGAACCCGGTCGCCCCAGTGACGAGCGCAAGGCGTTCTTCCTGATCGTTCATGTCCGGTCCTTTGTCTGTGTGCTCATACTGACCACCGCTCGCGCCAGTCCTGGAACACCATCAGAGCCCAGAGCACATGGCTGTGGTTCGCCCGGTTGGCAAGGTGTTCAGATTTCAGTTTCTCGACGAAATCGGCATTAAACAGCCCCTCCGCCGTCAGTCGGCGCTTGGACAGAAGCTCTTCCATGCGCGGACGATACTCATTCTTCAGCCAAGTCTTCATTGGCATCGAAAAGCCCTGCTTCTGACGGTAAATGCATTCGCGCGGTACGCGCTCTCCAGCTATCCGTTTCAACAAGGTCTTGAGACCTTCAGACCCGATTTTGAGGTGTTCAGGCACGCGATAAGCTAAAGATACGAAATTCTTGTCGAGTAAAGGAACCCGAGCTTCGAGCGACACCGCCATGGACATACGATCCACTTTCGTTAGACAGTTGTCAGGCAGATAGCTACGTAGGTCTACATAAAGTTGCTGATCAAGTTCCGAGCGGTCCCCAGCTCGGCGGATCAAATCGCGGATATGAGCAGCAAGATCAGTCGGTGCACGCCCAAGCGCTTCGGGTGTTAAAAGCGCCGCGCTTTGCGCTTCAGTCACGAATATGCGCCACCGTGCATGCGATAAACCCGCGTCAAGCTGTGCACCCTCCACAAATCGCTTAACTTTATTAACAGTGCTTTTTTTGGCCTCTGTGGGTGGGATGGAATTCACGATGGGCGCGATAACCTTGTTGCGCAAGGTGGTGGGGACCAAGTTCCAAGTGCGCGAGGCTCGTTGTGCCAGAAAAGTCTCATAACCGGCGAAAAGTTCGTCGCCTCCATCGCCCGTCAGTGCCACGGTAACATGTTCCCGTGCGAGTTCTGAAACAAGAAAGGTTGGAAAGATGGAAAAGTCTGCAATAGGATCGTCCATAAAATTCATCAACTGATCAAAGAGCGCGGGCACTGACGAATCGACTATCTTGACGTGATGCTCTGCACTTAGATGTGCTCCGACTTTTCGCGCCCAAGGCAACTCGTTATAACTAGCCTGGTCAAAGCCAATGCTAAACGCTTTTAGCGAACCCATGGCAGAAGCGACGAGTGAACTATCAACCCCACCAGATAGAAGCCCGCCTAAAGGCACCTCGCTCATGAGTTGCGCTTGAACTGAGGTATCGAGTTGCTCGGCGACCACTTCTTGCCATTGATCATCCGACCAGCCCGCCGTCGACTCATCGGAATGTGGTACGTCCCAATACCGGCGCAGTTTTTGCTCTCCCGTAGATAGATCCAGCTCGAGAAGCTGTGCTGCTTCAAGCTTGTTAACGCCTTGCAGAAGAGTGCGCGGCGCAGGGACATATTCCCACGACAAGTATTGCCTTACTGAGTCGACATCCAACTGTCGATCGACCAATCCTGTTTCAAGCAAAGCCTTGATTTCAGAGCCAAACACCAAATGCTTGCCCGTAGCCGACCAATAAAGCGGTTTGATACCCAGATGGTCTCGCGCCAGAAGGAGTTTGCCTGCACGGCGGTCATGAAGTGCAATAGCAAACATACCGTTCAGACGATCCACGAAGTTAGCTCCGTGCTCTTCCCACAAGTGTACAATCACTTCAGTGTCAGAGTTTGTCCTGAAAGCGTGACCTTTGGCTTCAAGCTCTTTGCGAAGTTCCTGATAGTTATAAATTTCGCCGTTGTACACAGTGGCCACACTGCGGTCTTCGTTGAAGATGGGTTGCTGTCCACCAGCTACATCAATAATGGCAAGCCGCCGCATGCCCATCGCTACTCGGCGATCGTCGTCAATATAAAAGCCCTCGTCGTCGGGACCCCTATGTACGATGGTATCGCACATGGCTTTGACCAGAGGTACATCCAATGGAGGTGCACTGGCAGCAGCAGCAATTCCCGCGATTCCACACATCTTAAAACCTTCCGATACGGTTGGAATACTGTTGCATCCGTTCGAAACGAACGGCGACACTCATACAAGCGGGCATAAAGAGTTGGATTTTCGATATGTCAGGCTATCGTACGCAACGAACCTTAACAACGCTATGGGCTCAGCCAAGGACACTGCAAATTCGGGCGTCAATGCCCATAGGTTGAAATAACCAACACTACTCATCGCTTCATTCCTAGTTTTTTACGAAACTGCATAGCAAGTTGGCGATGTAGGAATCGTGCAAAGGATTCATAGTCACCTTGAATCTGAGGCGTCGATTTACACGACTCTAGCCATGAACGGAAACTCGCGAAGGGGCGGGTCGGTGATAATTCGCCATTCGCGATGAACGCAAGCCGGCCAACCTTGTTGAATTCGCTACGAAAAGGCAGAGGGTCTGTGCCAGGTAGAACTGAGCGACAGAGGCGCTCGACCTCATCAAAAAGATGCGGTCGAGAACACAGTGCCGGGCGGCCTGCATTATCACCAAAAAAAAGGAATGGAAAACGCGCATGGTCACCAGCGAGTTGCCGCACTAATCTTCCTCTGGCACCAGACCATTTGCCGAACCCCCAAGGCAAAGCTGGCGCGCCACCAGCATCTAAGACACGTTCGATGGCGCGCGCTGTTAACTCACCATCTGGGAACGGACCTTCAGTGCCATATGCGAGCACTTCAAGCCCTTCCTTGGTCACTATCTGCCGCCCTGAAATAACAACTAGACGTTGCTCGTTCTTTGACGCGCTCAACGATACCGGTTCTTCGGTTTCAGCTATCGCCCATTCGCCGAGATGCCCCGTGTGCAGCCCGCCGAACGCATCTGCGCCGCAGGACTGCGTGAAAAGCAGAACTCCGGGGGTCGATCTTGGAAGGTCAAGCCGGTGAAATAGTCGGGAAAAGTTTGCTCCGGCGGCATCCAAAAATTTTGAGGGATCGAAGCAATCATGCAGATGTACGTGGGCATCAACTAAATACATTGCCTAAACATCTTTCGAAGCAACAACTACTATAAAAACGTCCTCCAGTTGTCGTGTCTTCGACACTAATTACCACTGTGGAGGCACCATTCGATCCCTTTCGGGACTCAATCAAAGAAATCTCTGAAACATTATCTGTGTCAAGGTTTTGTTTCTGAAAAAACTAATGGTCCGAGCCCATTTAAGAATTTGTCATCAATGTGCGATAGTCAGTAGCATTTGTTTCGAATCCTCTACAGTCTCAACGCCGTATAGCGGTGCATTTTCGACACTGCTGCTATGGGATGCCTGTGCTGAGCCAATTGGACATAACCCGGCTTCGTATGGCTGGTTTTAGAGTTGAATATAACCCTAAATACCCGGGGATATTAAATGTTTAGATACCTCTCGTAACACGATGCGCATTAGCGGGCAGAATGGTTCAATGATCAGCGCACAAGGAATTCCATCAAAGGGTAGCTCGTGATACCAAAGTTATGGAAATGATTTCTAACTGTTCTTTTATAAAACTTGTTTGTTCTTTGGATAATGGGTGAGACTGTTTTGGACAATAGGCGAGACATTCTGAAATTGCATCCCCACTCAGCTTACGCGGCACATGAGCAGTTTGATGTCATCGTGGTCGGTGGCGGTGTCTACGGTTTGATGATTGGCCTTGAAGCGGGTCGTATTGGTCTGCGCGTCGCGATTGTCGAGCGCAATCAAATCGGCGGCGCAACTACTGCGAACTGGTTTCGCATCCTGCACGGTGGGCTGCGTTACCTGCAAACACTCGACATCCCGCGTATCCGTGAATCCATTTCCGAGCGACGTTGGTTTCTGCAAAATTTTCCCGAACTAGTGCGTCCTATGGGCTTCCTTATGCCACTCTACGGAGACAAGATGCGGAGCCCCGGAGTTTTTCGCGCAGCATTTGCCCTTGATGCGCTACTGACATTAGATCGGAACACAGGTTTGTCACCCAATAGTACCCTTTCTCGCGGGCGAGTGCTGAGCGCCTCAGATGTTCAGGAAATCAGTTCGCATATCCGCACTGATGGCCTTCTTGGAGGGGCTCTTTGGAACGATGCCGTTGTAGAGGACGGCGCAGCCCTTGTCGCAGCTTTGCGATTCCAAGTCGAAGCATCAGGGGTTACCATCATCGAACATGCGGAAGCCGTAGCGCTCGAAACTGTTCGAGGTGCGGTGGCAGCTGTGACTCTACGTGGATCACAAGGATATGAGGAGAAGTTGCGGAGCCCTATTGTCGTGAATGCCACCGGCCCTTGGTGTGCGAAGCTGGCAGCAAAGTTTGACCAACCAACTCCTGAACTCTTTAGACCGTCTCTAGCATTCAACCTCGTTCTCGACTTACCGCCTCCAGCTCCATTCGGACTGGCGGTTTCGCCGCCAGCTCAAACGGATCCAACACTGTTCTTATATCCCATTGAAGGACACACGTTTGCCGGTACTTGGCACACTAATTGGCACGAGAGCTCTGACCCGGTTCATCCTGCACAGGATGATATCGATGCCTTCCTGGGCGCCCTGAACCTTTCGGTTCCGACACTTGGCGCAAAACGCGAGCACATTTTGAAGATCCATGCAGGATTGTTGCCGGCCAGTGAGGCTGGTACTGCAAAGCTCTCTGTGCGTGAGATCATTTGGGATCATGGAACCGCCGGAGGACCAATCGGCCTCTATACGGTCTCCGGTGTGAAATTCACGACATCCCGCCGGGTGGCAGGCAAACTTATGAAACAGGTCTTGGCAAGCAAACGTATAAGGGCTGGTCAGGATTTAGCCAATTGAACTGGATTGCAGCAATCACACCCCTTGCAGTATTTTTCATTGCGACCGCAATCCTGATTACGGATGCCGATCATGACAACTCAAGCGATATCGCGAGAGGCACTTCCGGCTTCGTCGCGGCATTTTCGGCAAATAATACCCGCGTATGGTTGATAGAGCCAGACATCGGTTTCTCTGATCAAGTCGGACCCGAAAAGCTATTCGAATTCTATGCTCTGGCGATGCAGGTCGCCAACATCGACTGGTCGGCAGAGTGGATCTGATGCTTTTCTTTGTTACTATATCCTTCGCGCCTTTTAAAAAGAACACCTGTGGGCACTGTGTTAAAACACGATTAACATCAACTGCCGCCATAACCCGGGGACATTTCGCCGTCGGCCAGGCGATTGAGAGTATTCTGCGGCGCACTAAAATAGATATTAAGCTACTATTTTTTAAAGGATTTTACCAACCGTTATTAGGAGTTGCTGGCAAATACACCAGACAGGTATCTTTTCAAAACCCATTGCGCTTTTAAGTAGTAATGAAAGGAATTCATGTGCCTACACCCATAAAGTCTGATCGCTTGGCTCACACCAAAGGTAGCGCGTTCAAAAAATACATGGCCCGGGTTGTTGGCAGCAACCGTATAGGGGCTTTCGTCCGCTACGAGCTTTATGTGACACTCTTCGCCGGCTTACCCGGTGCCTTGGGTATGTTTCTGCGCCAAAAGCTATATCGGGGATTTCTTGGAGATTGTGGGAACGGTGTCACATTCTCCCGCAATGTCACGGTGCGCTGTCCAGCCCGGCTTTTCGTCGGCAAAGGCACACTTATTGATGAACATGTTTGTTTCGATATTAAAAGCGCCACAGCCTCAATCCGATTGGGTGCAAGAAATCAGATCGCACAGGGTGTACGATTCGAAACTGGCTACGAGGGGCATGTCACGATTGGGGATGATTGTTTCATCGGAGCCTATACAATCCTGAACGGTTTTGGCGGCATTCACATCGGTAGCAACGCGTTGATCGCAGGACATTGCCATATTGTTTCAGGAGACCACGAATTCGGAGACATCTCTCTACCGATGAACCAACAGCCAATCACAGGCCAAGGTATAGTCATTGAGGACGATGTCTGGCTTGGCGCTGGCGCAAAAATTTTGGACGGGGTCCGCATCGGTCAGGGCAGCATAGTGTCGGCTGGTGCCGTCGTAAATCGAAATGTAGCGCCTTACAGCATTGTCGGCGGCATCCCTGCAAAATTGATAAAGACACGGGACCAGAAAATCTAAATGGCCGTTGTGACCTATGCCAAACCGCTAAAACCCAATTCTATGAATTCGGTGCAACTGTTAAAAAATTACCGGTCCGGGCTTAACTTTATCTTGTCAACAGGTTGCCTCGACCCGCCTTCGGATTAATAGGAACAAGTACAGATTGATGTGCCATCAATCCGCCCGTTATAAGCAATACCGTCAACAAGGCAAAAGGTGCGAACAAATCTGACTCTGTCATACTCTTCGCCAGAGTGACGGCTGAAACACAAAGAAAGAAAGCCGTCCCAACCCGCTCCGACTGGTTTCGGAAAAGCGGAACGCTTGCTACGCACCAGACCACAGTCAGGATGCAAATAGACAACCCGATCAATCCCTGGTGCACCGTTATCTCGAAGTAAGAATTATGGAACGAGAAGGTGGCATATGTTGCCTTGTGGAATTCCTCGTAAATACGACTAGCTTCGGACAACTTGTCATAAGGAGTCCAGAAACCACCAGCTCCGATGCCGAGAAACGGGGTTTCTTCAATCTGCCGGGTCGCATATTGCCATAATACCGTCCGTCCGGTCAGAGTGCCATCCTTGCCAAAAGCTTCGAGAACAGCCTTGATCGGATCTACTGTCTGCGAAGTAAAAAACAATGAGGCTATGGCAAAAATGATACTCAATGATGCAAGGCACGCGACATAGAACCAGGGGCGTTTCAAAATCCCGGATTGTGGCACAACAGCCAGAAGGAATACCATCCCGAAAACTCCAAGCGCCAATAGCACGGCGGTAGCGGAGTCTGCCCTTTGTATTTGATAAACGGCGAGGATCGCCGTAGCGATTGCGAGTAACCTGAGCTTTCTGGAAAAGCCAGAATCCACTAATATGCAAAGCGAAGAGAGCCACAAAATGACCATAGCGGATCCCATCGTATTCTTGCTCGAGAATACGCCTCGAGCAACTGTACCGGTTCCCGCGTAAGGGGCCAGAAAACTCATCACCGCATAATAGCTTGACGTAATCAGAAGCGAGACAAAGATATCCCGCGCAGTAAGGCGCGTCGCAATGAAGTAACAAATCATAATCGTGAGAGTTAGCTGAAGGCCCGACCTCACAATCAATCCAGTCTCATCCCCCCAGAGAGCGGAAAGCATCCACCAGGCAGGAAATACAAACAGGATCGCGCTGCGTGCAATCAGTGGGAAATTCCTGTTGAAGTCCCGCACGAAGGCCCAGGCGAAATATAGCGCCAAGGGGTATAGGATCAGTTCATCATACCGGAACTGTTTGAACGTGACGAAAAACCACAAGGTCACCAGCACATGGTCGCGCCGGTGTTCGAACGCCTCTCGGCTTGAAGAATATGTCGCCGCTGCAGTCATGCCGTCGCACCTGTCCGGTGATTTGCCCTTATATGATCGGCCAGACGCAATGCCATGGCAACCACGGACAAGGTTGGGTTGGCCTGTCCCGAAACCGGAAAAACCGAAGCGGACGCGACAAAGAGGTTTTCGGTTCCATGGACGCGGCAATTGGCATCAACCACACCCTCCTTTGGATCGCCCGACATGCGCGTCAGGCCGATCTGATGATAGCCATCACGGGATTTTCGGATGATGGACTGGGCAAGGGCGTCATCATCCGGCAGGGTCAATTCGGCGGCGTTTGCCGTCTGCAACCTTTGGGCCAACAGCTTATGAGCGTCAATCAGCGCCAAAACGGTGCGCTCTCCATAGCGGAAATCAACCTTCAGCTTGCGCCGTCCGGTCCGGTCTACAGTGTCCGACAGCATGACCCGGCTGTCGTATTCGGGGAAATGCTCGGCATGATAGGCCAGCGCATAAGGTCCCGCGCCCCGGGCCACCAAGCGCTGCGGACGCCGGGCAATTTCCGCGGAAAACCGCTTTGCACCGGATCGCATGGCGTCGATCAGCCCAACCGGGTCGCGCAAAATATTGGCTACATGAGCCCCCGACTGCTCCCGGGCACTTGAACCTTTCAGCAAATGCTTTGCTGAAATCTCGCCCGATCGGTGCCGGGGATCGGACGGGGCAAGATTTTCGACCCAGAACGCAACATTGGATGGTGCATCGCCATTTAGGACAAAGCGCCTGCGATACGGGCTGCTGCCGGCTTGGCTCTGGTATCCAAAGCCACTGCAAACCCCGGGATCGCGAAACGTGATCTCTGCCACCGCTCCGGTCAGATGTCCCATGTAATACCGGCCAAGCGCCCCAGATGACCCCCCGAACGCCTCTGGCCGCGTGGCCTGGTCCAGCAACAGAAGGCGGGTTGTCTCAAGCCCGCCACAGGCCAGAACAACCTGTCGGCAGGGCAGGGTGGCGATTTGCCCCTCGTGCAGGACTTCAAGTTCCCGCACCCGGTTTTTCAGTCCTTCGCTCCAGCGCATGGAGAGGAGTTGCGCCTGTTTCAGCAGATCGACCGGTTCCGCATCCAGCTTCAGTTGTTCCTGCAAAGCATCCGCCTGACCCAGCGCGTTCAGCAACTCGACCCGTTCAACGCTTACGCCCTCGACTGATGGCCATCCGGTTGGTGCGGCTTTTTCGAATTCCGCATCCGAGTCCAAAAATTCGGCGGCCGGCGCGATCCATCGCGCGTAGTCGTCGAATGAAATCGGCCAGGGATGTATGTGCCGTCCGGATTGTGCAGAAAAGTCCTCAGGATCAAACGGTATGCAACGACCACCCCACCCCATGAGTGTCCCGCCCACGGCCTCGCGGTTCGTACGCTGGCGGGGATCGTGAGTGTCACGCGACACAATCTCATCCCGGTCGCTTGCCCCGTCGATCTCGCCGGAATCGAAACCGCCCTGTTCGATGACCAGCACCTTCAGCCCTGAACGCCCCAGTGCCAGCGCCAGGGCAAGCCCGGCCGCACCCGCCCCTATGACGCATGTGTCGTATTCGGTTGACTGAGCTTCGGTAAGGCTGACCTGTGTCATTCCGTTTTCACCTGTTGTGCGGCGCTGCGTTCACGACGGGCAAGCCCGGCCAGTTTTCGCAGGGTGACAATTGGAGAGGCCTGAACCGGCCCCGCACGCATGGCCGTACCCTGATCGCCCTGCAAGGCCCGCAACCGTTCCGGTATTGCCGCGCTTGAATAATGATCGGCCGCGATGTCGCGTATCTCGGAACAGCGGTGGCGGGTGCCTTTGGGATCATTGCGCAGCCCGTTCAGCAGGTCTGACACCTGCGCGGGTGACGCGTATTGCGCCAGCGGCCCAAAGGTTTCACACAGCCTGGGGTCCAGAATGCAAGGCCGCTCCATCAGCATCGCTTCCAGAACGGTGCGCCCAAAAGCTTCGACCCATCGGTCGCTGTGGAAATAGGAAAATACGTCCAGACTATTCAGAAAACGGTCTACCGGTTCACCATTGAACGGAACGATCTCCCACCCGCTCAGATCGACGCCCGCGTTTTTCAGCGCCTGCTCCGGGCATCCCATGACACGCGTTTTCCAACCCGGGTCCGGCGGCACCAGTGAAGCCATCACATCTGGTGCCTGGTCGGGCCATTTCAGAGGATCCTCGCGACTGTGCCGTCCCACCGTTGCAACCGGCTGGTCAAAGACCTGCCGACCGGGCTGCCAGCGGTCCACATCGAAGGCATTTACCCAATCCGCGCTGGTCAGGCGCACAAAGGGCAGAAAGCTGCGCAGATGCTTTCTGATCACCCCCGACACAGGCGCCCACATCGGGCTGATGCCAAAGGCTCGTTTGATCACCCGGGTCGTGGCAACCGGGTCGTATTCCAGCGACCCATCCCCGCGGAATGGTGGGTGATGAGCCACCACAACCGATGTCTTTGCCCGGATTTCGGCGCTCTCGGCCACCCTGTGAAAGAAGGTCAGCGGGTGATGGAAGAAAACGGTATCGGCAACCACCACGCTGCCCGGCTGTATCACTTGAAACCCATCCAGATCTGTAAGGCTTGCCACGGTCGCATTGGGTTTGTGCCCGGCACCTTCAAAAAAACCCGACGTGACGGGCAGCAACCCGACCGTCGCCCCGGCCGCATGAAACGCCTTTGCGTCGGCCAGCATCGCGGTGGCAGTCCCGCCCGAGAACCGCGGGTCGTAGACAAGCACGATATCCGCGTGCAGGATACTCATCCGCGAAACCCGGGCCAGATCGTCGAAAGGTCGCGGTCCAGCAGATCAGACAGACCCGCATTCCTGTCGGACAGGTGATGCGTCAGATAGGTCTCTGTTTCCGTGCGCATGGCAGGTGGTTTTTCCGCTTTCAGCAGGATCGGGTTGATGCGCCTGAACCAGTTGTCATGTAACTTATGGCGTATTTTTTCCGACAGCCCCGTCTCTTGCCCCATGTGATTGCGATAGCGTCCGGCGACAATCCGGCCTCCGATCCGGTTCAGCCATTGCTGACCCTTGGGCACGGTCGGATAGTAGGTTCGGTTGAACCAGGTCTGCACCGCCTCCACCTCCATCTCGGGCGCGCCGATATGGGTGGTGATACGGTCCAGGAAAGCCTGCTTGTCGGTCAGAAAATCCTCGAACATGGCGACATGCACGGCGTCACGCCCGAACACATCGAAATATCCGGCAATATGGGGCGCGTAAGTGGACCCCAGAATGATCGAACTGTGCCGGCTCAGGGCCTGTTCGAAGTTGCAGCTCAGCCGCCCGCTACAGATCAGATGCCAATATTGCGAATAGGCACGTTTGACCGGGTCGCGCAGCAGAAAAATCAGACGCACATCGGGCAAAAGCTCTTTGATGCGCCGCGCCGCCACTGCCGAAAAAAGATAGGTGGTGGAATCTTCTCCGATCAGCAGCTTGTCCTGAAACCCGGCAAACCGGGATGCATACCAGTCAAGGTTCGCTGTATGTTCGGGGCGCGTATCAAACCATTTCAGATCCGGCCCCCGTGCGTTCAGGAAATCCGGATGTGTAATTGGGTCATCCGCGTCAAAATAATGGATTTCGTTGTCCGGTATGCCGATCTGCGGGTTTTGCCCAAGGATGAAATGAAGGGAAGTCGTGCCGCATTTGGGGGCGCCGCCGATAATGAAATCAGGTAATCTTGTCAAAGTCCTGAGCTCTTTGGTCATCTGAGTATCTCAATAAAAATATACTGCGGCAAACGCGGCTAAAGAATAGACCGCGTCCGGTGGGGAATCCAGATTGCGGACCCAGCCTGTGCAAGAACGCTGGCGACATGCCGCACGGGTCATCTCTTTTTACCTTCTCAAAGCCTGCATTTAGGCGGTCGGGTCACAGGCGTGCGCTCAAACAGAAGGCACTCCGGCGGCCTGCAGAAGTTTTGTTGTTGTTTCCGATCCTTCAACAAACGTGCTTTTGGGCAAGGATAGCAACTTATTTTGCAACTTCAGCAAAGGCGAACGATCCTCAAGCAATTTGGCAACTTCAGCCTCCAGGGCTCGGTCCACCGGCTGATCCAGCAGAATCCCGCTGCCATGCTCATGCAACCAGCGCGCAGTCTCGGTCCCCGCAGGGGCCAGCGATGGCGTCGCGAAATACCCTCCCTCGTAGATCCGGTTGGGCAGCAGCCAAACGGAATTGGCCCCGGCTTCGTACCAGTCCCCGGCCCAGACCAGGTCAACCGCGCCATACAGAGCCGCAAGATCCCCAGGGGCGGAATACCGTCCGCCGAACGAGACATTTTTGTAGGGCCTGATCTCATCTTCGAAATTTGTGAACACACCGGGCGCAGGATAGCCGCGCAGGTTGATCGTGACATTATCGGGAAAGCGGCGCGCCAAACCCAGCAGCAGATCCAGCGAGCGTCGGCAACGCAGATTGCCGAACCACCCGATCCGCAGCGGCCCATCGGGCGTATACTCGATCAATTCGGGGCGCGGCGGGAAATCATCCCCTTCGATCATGAGGTTTTCCAGCAGGAACGCCCGATACGCCCCCGGATAGTGCACCGCGAAATGTTCGGTTTCGAAGCGCGGCGACGAAATCACCACAAGTGTACAATGCTTCAGCAGGCTTTTCTCAAACCGCCGCAGCGCCTGGGCAAGCGCCGTTTGACCCGTCAGCTTGTGGTGGACATCCAGACATTCGTAAATCAGGGGCGTACTCAGACCCAGCTTGCTGCGAGCGCGCACCGCCATTGCCAGCATATCCAGGTTGCGGGCATAGATGGCATCACATGTCTCCAGCAACCTACGTTCCCGACCCGCAATTGAAGCGCCGCGGAAAATCGACATGATCCTTTGCCCATAGGCGTTGTCGCGGGTTTCGCCCAAATCAACAACCGGCCAGTCCGTGGTTTGTTTGGCGCCCCGGTGCGGCATGAAACCGACAACCTCGTGCCCCGCACTTTGGAAAGCTTTGGCCCGCCGGCGGATGGCAGGTTCATTCGAGTTATGGCCGAAAAAAGCGATCTTGGACATGTCAGTTCAGGGTCTTTCGCTGACTGCGGAATGTTCTTCGGTCTTTTGTCTGCCCTGCAGCAGCCGCAACAGAAAGCCCAGCCCCCACGCCAGATGCATTGTTGCAAGCGCAAGGCTGGCTGCCAGACCGCAGAGGGATCGATGGCGCAGGGCAACCTGCACGCCGATGCCCGAAATGACGAGGCCATAAAACAGAGGCCAGAGCAGAAACAGCCGGGTCACCGGCAAGGCCAGCACGCTCAGCACAACAAGGCCCGTGTGAATGGCGGGTATGAGCTGCCTTGGACCCGGCCGGACCTTGTGTTTCAGGCAGGTCTGGGCCCGCCCGGTGCCATAGTTCCAGTACTGCTTCCACAGGCGCCTGGTCGACCGCCTTGGGAAATAGCCAATGCGCAGATCGGCATTCAGCCAAATCTTTCCACCCCCGCGGGTCAGTCGCAAATCATATTCGGCGTCCTCATTGGCAATGAACCCCACATCATAGCCGCCCAGGGCGCGAAAACTGGACAGACGAAAGGCAGCATGATGCCCATGGTCGTAATAGCCCGATGCAGTACCGCCGCGATGGGGTGACCCTCCGGCCCCCAGCTTGCTGTCCGCCACCCAGACAAGTCCACGCTGAAAGCATCCCCCGCTGTCGGCAATAGCGTCCATCGGCACCACGACCGAATCCACCTCTTTTTCAACAAGACATTGGGCAAGGCCACTGACATATCCGGCGGGGTAGGCCGCATGCGCATCGCATCTGATGGCAATGTCGAACCCGCCGAATTCCGGCTGCAGCAAAAGATTCATCGCCGCCGCCTGCGTTTTGCCGGGGTTGTGGATCAGACGCAGATTGTCAAAGCGGTCCGTCAGTTTTGAAACGATCGCACATGTGTCGTCGTCACTGCCACCATCGGCCACGATGATCGGACAGCGCGATGCGACCGGGTCGCCCTGTATGAGATCGCACAGGACGTTTTCAATCTGGGCCGCCTCGTTCAGGGTGGGGATCAGAACGACAACACGGGCCGGGTCGATGCTGTGCGATGTATCGGTCACCAGTTGTATGCCTCATCCTCAAGACGATCCAGTTCGGACACATCCCCAACCTCAGACGACGGCCGCGGGCGCGATCCGGCACGGGCACAAAAAACTGCGATGCGGGCAAACTGCGCGAACTCGCGCCCAGCCAGAGCCTCGCGCGCGCGCCAGGCAGAGCCGCGCCCCAGGGCGTTGACGATCGTTTTGCCCGTCGCCCCCCTTTGCGCCAGTGCCAGCAGTTGTTCGCGCACTGGGGAAAGGTAGGCCTGCCTGCTGCCGTGCTTTCCGGCCAGGGCCCGAATAACGATGTCGATCTCGGTCGCGGACAACCCTTTGGACGGCTCGATCTCCGCCGCTGTTTCAAAATCTTCAATTGCGGCGCCCCAATCACAGCGACGCGCGTACACGCATCCGCGTTGCAGATAACCTGCGCGCAGCGCCAGATCCTGCGACCCCGCGCGGAACAGAGCGGCATAGAACGTTATCGGCAACCGATCTCGCAAACCCGCAAAGATGTCTCTGTCGCTCTCCAGCCAGACGGCGTCCGACCGGGCCGCGGAATGCTGCTGCGCTGCAGGGCCACGCGCCCCGTCGTGCTTGCGCTGAAAGAACAGAACGTCATTGATCATTTCGATCGGATACCGGGTGCCCAGTCGGACAAACATCTCATAGTCAATGGATCGGCTAAGATCCTCGCGAAATGGGCCTATTGTTTCGTAACAAGACCGCCTGACCAGACACGCATTCTGGAAAAAAAATATGTCTTCAAGCAAGTGCCGAATGACACTGCCGGAGGAAAGATCGGGCCAGTAACCGGTCCCGAAAAAGGTCTTTTCCGCGGCGTGGTTCTCTACTGTAAACCGGGCATGTGCACCGGCTGCAATACTGACATCGCTGGTGTCCAGAACATGCGCCAGCTTTTCGGCAGCGTCCGGGCAGGCGATATCGTCGTCGTCGCATATCCATATATAATCGCCGCGAACTTCTTTCATCGCAGCATTCAACGCCGCGGATTTCCCCTGATTTTCGGCTCTGAAATATTGAAGAGATCCGGTTTTATCCGCCTCCATCGCCTTGCGCGCGACGTCCGGCGTTTCGTCGGTAGAACCGTCGTCCCAAATGACGATCTGACTGAGGGGCCTGGTCTGATTTAACAGCGCATCGATGGCTTCACCCAGAAACCTGCTTCTGCTGAAGGTCGGAATAATCGCCGAAATAGAACCTTGCAATGAAACGTTCCTTAAGTGAAATTTTGGCGGGCAGCCCAAAACAGAGAAACATGGGACATTTTCATATGTCTAGCGCTATGTGGCCGGGCAAGCCTCTGTTTGTTACTGTGATATTGCCGCGCCGTGCGGAAGGAACAAAATTATGCTTCGACTGCTTGTATTTTGCCTCGCAACCCTGATCGGTTCATCCTTGGGATATGCTCAATCGGAGGGAACATACCGCCTTTCCCCCGGAGATAAGATCAACCTGCGTGTGGTCGCCTGGAACGAGGATGAGCGCGATTACGTAATCTGGCAGGCAGTCAGCGGCGAATATCTGGTTCAGAACGAGGGGCGGATAATGGTGCCGCTTGCAGGTCGCATTCAGGCGGCGGGGCATACACCCGAGGAACTTGCCGACAATGTTGCAGACGCACTGAAGACGCAGATCCGCAGCAACAGCCTGCCATCAACAGCCGTCGAGGTGGTGGAATACGGCGCCTTTTTCATCATGGGAGCGGTCGCCAACCCTGGTGCTTATCCGGCACGCCCCGGGTTGACGGCGATACAGGCGTTTGCACTGGCAGGCGGCCAGCGGCGCCTGGGTGAACTGAGTGTAGACACTTTGGGAATTCTGCGCGATTCCGGCTCGCTGGAACAGATTCAGGCAGAGCTGTTGCGCGCCAAAATCACCGCAATCCGACTAAGAGCCGAGATTGAAGACCGGAGCGAATTGCATTTTCCCGAAGACTTGTCCCAACCGGACGGCCCAGCAGACCTGAGCGTTATGCTGGAAGAAGAAAGCAGGATTTTTACCGCACGCAAGACCGCACTGGAACGGGAACAAGCCTCTTTGACAGAACTCATCTCGTTGCTCTCCACTGAAATCAAATCCCTTAAGCAGAAGATCGAGAGCCACAAAGAGCAACTGGACCTGGCGGAAGAGCAGATGCGGAATACACAATCCCTTGTCGATAAGGGGTTGGCCAGAACACCTCAGCTGACACAAGCAAAACGGGCGGTCTTCGATCTTGAAACACAATCACTTGATCTGCAGAACAGCTTCTTCCGGGCCAGCCAAAGCATCCAGGAAGCCAAGCGCGACATCCTTACATTGATCGCAAATCGCACAACACAAGCCGCCGTAGAACTGCAGGCGATAAACGCGCGGATCGAATTGCTGAACAGCCGCCAGGACACCGCACGCAGGCTGCTGCTGGAGCGAGGCTCGGTCGGGTTTGAAGATGAAACCCGGCAATATGACACCATCTTCAGTCTGCAACGCGGTCGCGGAGATGGGCGCAAGGTCTTTCAGGGACCCGACACAATCGTTGTGCCCGGTGACGTTATCATGGTCGAACGGGTGCTGATCGATGCGGGCAAAGCCCCTCCCGGCTAAGTCGGCGCGGCAATCAGTCTACGGACTTCAGATAATCCAGAAGCTCGTCATTTTTCATCCGCACTTGCAGGCTGGACATCACTGCCTGCGGGTTTTCCTTTGTGCAGTCCTGATCGGAAATCATCGAGATCAGCGTTGATATGAACTCCTCGGGTGTGGACACCGCCGTAACAAGCCCCTCCAACGTGTCGCCATAGGCTTCGAGTGTTTGTTTGAACGTAAGAACCCGCATCCCGAGTTCCAGATATGTCCCGATCTTGATACTTATCCCGCTGGTCACCAGCATCGGCGCGATGCCGATCACATTCCCATTCCCCAATTCGCGCAGGTCTTCGATGAAGCCGAAACATCGCACGCCTTCGGGCTTGCCCCTGACCCAGTCCGAGATTTCGCCAACAATCCACAGCTCACAGTCCACCTCGGCCCGGACGCGCGGCCAGATCTCGGTCAGGATCAGATCCAGCGCGGCCCGGTTGCCGCCATGACTGACGCCAATAAACACGACGCGGGGCGTCGTGTCGGCATTGCCGGTGTTTTCAGTGATAACCGGACGCATCCAGATATGGTTGATTTGCGGCAGCATCTGTTGCAACTGACCCGCCTCAATCTGCGAGGCATGAATGCACAGATCAACCTGTTCCAGACGCCCGCATTCCTGTTCAAGGGTGATCGGAATGTGGTCTGGTGATTTGCCCGCCTGCTGAAACGACTGGGCGCGGCTGGAAAACAGGTCATGGAGCAGGACCGCCCGTTTTTTCGCCTCGCAACCACCAAGCAAGGGCGCAAGCGACGAATACTCGGCAACAACCACATCGCCGGGTACCTTGTTTGCCGCATCCTGAACCGCGTGCGCTTCTGACGGTTTCAGCGTTTTGCTCAGATCGCTGGGATAGGGTTTGCGAGTTCCGCCAAACCAGCGGGACGGCAGAGAAACCACGTAATAAGCCGCGCGGTGCAGGGCCTTTATCCAGACAGCAAGACGGGCTGAAAAGTAGACGCCCCCGACCTGAAACGTTCCGGGCCATTCGACCGTGATCCCGCGCTCGGCCAGAATCTGATCGGGCCTGCAGAATGGAATGCGACCGAAGCTGGTCACCGGGGCAAGCACGATCCGTATATCGTATCCCGCATCTGCCAGGCAGGTGCACAGACACATCAGATGCACACCGCTGCCTGACTGAAGGTTGTTTATCCGGCGATGCATCAGAATCGTTACACGCCGAGGCCTGCGCTGAGATTTCGAATTGCCTTCAGGAAGAAGCAAGATCCCGGTCACCTTAATGATGTATCATTTGCGAACCCGTCGGGACCCGACTGATCCAAATCTAATTTTGTTTTATCGTTGTAATCAATAAAGATATTCAGAATTGAGATTAGCTTGCTGACTTCAGGCCAAGTTTCTTGCCCGCGCTCTCGGCCAATTGGCGTGCCACTCTGGGCAAGACCGCTGGATGTTGGCCCGCAAGCCGCATCACATCACCCAGATGCATTGACTTCAGCGCCTGCATGATCCGCTCCGATTCCATCATTTCCCGCAAGCTGGTTTCACGAGCGCAAAACAAGGCAGCCGCCTCGGCGCTGATATTGTTTCTGTGTCTTTTAACAAATGCGTGGTCTGCCTTGATCAGAGCCTCAAAGTGATCTGGATTGATCCGATAGGACACCGAGCCTCGTCGAACCGTATAGAGGTAATCAGCCTCAGGCCAAATACACACCTTCGCCCCATTCGCCAGAGCCTCGAAGATCAGATGGCAATCTTCACCGTTGCGCAACGTGGGATCGTATCGCAGCCCTGTCCGCTCAAGAAAGGAACGGCGGATGAGCGGTTTGAGATATCCCAGACTTCTGGAGCGGCGGGACACCAGGTTGTCTGCGACATAGTCTTCCAGAGTAATGGGTTTCGCTGGATCAATAACTTCCAGCGGCACGAATGGTACACCGTCAAGCGGGCGACCGTCGCCATCGACCCTGAGGAAATTGCCCAGAACAATATCCGCCCCGACCTGTTCCGCCATCCCAATCATTCCGGTCAGCCTGTCCGGCAGCATCGTATCGTCTGAATCCAACACACAAGCCCAGGGCCCCTGGGCCAAATCCAACGCCGCATTCCGCGCCGCGGCAGGCCCTCCGTTTTCTTTCAGACGATGAACGATGATCTCTTCCCGATCCGGGAGATGAGCCGTGATATCATCATCGGATGCGTCATCTGCGACAACGATCCGGACGGATACCGATCGCTGTGCCAAAGCGCTATCAAGTGATCTTTTAATCGTTCCGGCAGCGTTCCACGCCGCTATTATTACCGTTGCATCGGTCATATGGCTCAACTACGATTTGGACGATTTCAATACTTTATATAGCGGGTTCGAATGATACACAGTTTGTGCCCTGCCGATGCAGGGTATGCAACATTTTATGGTGTCTCATTGCGTTCGGCCCATTTCCGTTTCTGCAAGGCCGCGCAAGACCGGCCTGCCATGCCCCCTGAAACCACACTGGTAGCTTAACCGTGAAGGGGCCCGGGAAACACGTCCAGATCGCCGTGATCATCCCGGCCTGGAAGGCGCAATCAACACTTCGCAGGGCAGTCAGTTCCGTTTTGACACAGGAGCAGGTGACGCTCGAGGTGCTGATCGTCGATGATGCATCCCCGGACGGGACGCTGGACTGCGCCAGGGTTCTGGCCGCGCAAGATGATCGTGTGCGGGTTTTGGCCCAACCCGAAAACCAAGGACCCGCCGCGGCCCGCAATCTGGCTTTGAACAACGCCTCAGCCCAATATGTGACCCCGCTGGACTCGGATGATTTCATGGAGCCGGGACGCCTTGCCCGGCTTCTACACATCGCAGGGCAGGGCGCGTGGGATTTTGTGGCCGATGATCTCTTCAAAGTGCCGGAAACCGATGTCGAAGGGCCGCGCACCCGGCTGTGGTCGGAGGATGAGATTGGCATCCAGCCTCTCGACTTTTCCACCTTCGTGCGCGGGAACCTGTCCAGTCAGCGGGGCGGGCGCAGAGAGTTGGGATTTCTCAAACCCCTGATCTCCACGGCATTCCTTGATCGGACGGGCCTGCGCTATGACGCCGATATGCGTCTGGGCGAAGACTACATGCTTTACGCGTCAGCGCTGACGCGCGGCGCACGCTTTTGCCTGACCGACCCGGCAGGGTATATCGCCGTGACGCGTCCAACCTCGCTGAGCGGGCAACATTCCACGCGCGATCTTGGAGCGATGGTCCGGGCAGATCAGAGACTGATGGACATCACCGGGCTATCTCAGGCAGAACAAGCTGTCCTTAAGGACCATTACATCGAAACACTGAAGACATGGCATTGGCTGCGTATGATCGACGCCGTCAAGGCACGCGACCTGGCAGAGGCGATACGCTGTTTCCGCGCGCCGCCGGCCGTAATCGGTGATTTGCTCGGCAAACTGGGAGAGCAGGCTCTCATTCGCGGGTCAGCGAAACTGCCGTTCCGAGCGGCGGGCGCGGCTGGCATGAAGGGGACGGACAGGAAAGGCGGAAGCCCGTGACGGTAACCAAGATTCGATGGGGTATTTTCGGGTCCGGGGGCATCGCCCGACGGTTCGCCCGGGATATGCAGTTCAGCCAGACCGGCACGCTTGCTGCGGTGGCATCACGGAATCCGGACAATGCACAGCATTTCGCAAACCTGTTCCCCGGCACCCGGGTTTTTGATGATTACAGCGACCTGGCCACTTCTGACGTGGTCGATGCCATTTATGTCGCCACCCCCAACGCCCTGCATAAGCAACACAGCCTGATCGCGATCAACGCGGGAAAAGCGGTGCTGTGCGAGAAACCCTTTGCCTGTAATGCAGCCGAGGCGCGCGCGGTCATCGAAGCCGCAGCTGCAGCCAATGTGTTCTGTATGGAGGCCATGTGGACCCGCTTCCTGCCGATCATGGCTGACCTGCGCCGACGCATCGCCTCGGGCGAATTGGGAGAGGCGGTTCACCTAGAAGCAACCCTGGGATTTGCCCGCACGGAAACCCCCGGCGATCCGATCACCGACCCATCACTGGGCGGCGGAGCCCTTCATGACCTGGGCTGTTACGGGGTGTCGATTGCAGAATTCCTGTTGGGGCCATTTCAGCTTGAGGGCGGAACAGTCGCAAGGTCTGAAACAGGGGCATCCAGAACCGCAGCATTTGTATTGCGCCATTCCAACACGGCAGTGTCGTCGATCAGTGTCAGCCACGCCACGCAGATGGGCAACACGCTTGTCTTGTCCGGGTCAAAATCCCGGGTTGTGCTGGACGCGCCCTTTATTCAGGCCCGGTATGGCGCCCGGTACCCGGTCAATTTCTCAGCCGCCGGAACAGCGCCTGAGACGCTGAAATCGCGTCTTTCCAACTCGCTGTATGGGCAAAAGCTGAAACGCGCGGTACGGACGGTTTTGCCGGGTTACAAGAAAATTTCGGCGCCGTTTCCTGGCAGCGGCCTGCAATTCCAAATAGACGAAGTCGGCACATGCCTCCATAATGGCAAAACAATCAGTGAGATCATGCCTCCAGCAACCACGATATCCGTATTGGAGGTTCTGGAGAAACTGAATGGATCATGCGCCTCGGTTCCCTGATGACGACTGCGCCATATCAGTTGGCCTACTACTGCTTTCAACACAGTTTTGCCATTCTCCTCCATTTGGAACACAGTTTTGCCAATGTTCGGGCGACAATATGCCATTTTGGCCGTTTATCCACAGGCTGAATGGGTCGTTGCATGCAATGACCGGCGGGATCTCGGGCGCGGTAAATTCCGTGTCATGACTCGGGATCTGAATATGTCGGGTACTTGTGTTTCGTCGGCCAAGCAAAGAGTGCGGATAGGCGGAATATGGAACGGCATCGATCAGTTTCACGCAGAAATTTGCCGATCTTTGTATCGTCGTTTGCGCGCTATGGTTCTTATGATTTTGGCCCGTTACGCCAGAATTACAGGCCTGGAGCGACACACTCACCCGCTTCGGCATCACAACAACACCGAATGCAGGACGGCTAAGGCCGTTCTCGCTTTGTGCGTCGGCCTTCTGGCCGGGCTTTCGGTATGCGAGGCGACTGGATCAGTTATGGACGACATGAATCTTACTATGGGGATGGAAGATCATTCCGGGCACGAAACAGGCGGGGCCGAACAGGATCTGATCGGATCCGGCAGCACCACTCTCGCCGAGGCGATCACATCGCAGCAGGAAATCCTGTCACATGCGACCCACTCTGCGCATACAGACGATTCCGTGAAACAGGGCGAGCATCTCAACTTGCTGAATCTGTTTCCGGACGCCAGCGACCCGAACACAGCCGTCGCAATCAATGGCGGGTCATGGTTCGAAGGGTCAACCTGGGCAAGCGGCACAGTACCCGGAGCGGGTGCGGATGTATATATTCCGCAAGGAATCTCAGTTGTTTACGATGGGGTAAGCACCGCCGAACTGGGCACTGTAGGTGTAGACGGGGGATTGCACTTTGCCGTCGATACAGACACACGGCTCGAGGTCGATTCCCTGCTGACCGGCGCGTCCTCCACTCTGACGATCGGCGTTCAGGAAAACCCTGTGCATCCGGATGTGTCCGCCGAGATCGTGATTAATGATAGTCCAATCGATCTTGCCGAGGATCCCACCCAACTAGGCCACGGTGTCGTCACGCATGGCGCGGTTGAAATTCACGGGGCTGCGAAAGCCCCCTACCTCAAGCTGGCGGTGGAACCTCTGGCAGGTGATACTACGCTGACCCTCGAAGGGGATGTCGGCAGCTGGCAGGTTGGTGACAGCCTTGTGGTCATGGGTACTCAGTATGTTGGCAATGATTCCGACGGTATCCTGCAAACACAAGACGAAGAGGTCACAATTGTTGCGATTGACGCCGAAACCGGCGTCGTCACCATTGATCGGGCGCTCCAGTATGATCACACGACCCCGGATTATGTTGGTCGTGACGGAATCGACAACGAACTGTCCGTCTATGTCGGCAACTCTACGCGCAATGTGACGATCTCGTCCGAGAACCCCGAAGGGGTGCGTGGTCATGTGATGTTCATGCACAACGCAGATGTCGAAGTGCGCTATGCGGAATTCCACGAACTGGGTCGGACTGACAAGTCGATACCAATCAACACCAACGAGCTTTGGGACGAAAACGATTGGTCAAATCGCGGCCCTGGCATCAAGAACGGGCCCGGCGAAGAAGTTATCGGCACCGCACGCAACCCCGGCGACGAAAACCCCGAAGGCCGCTATGCGCTTCATATCCATCGCACGGGTTCGGAAGCAGATTCGCAACTCGCGATTATCGAGGGCAACTCGGTCACCGGCAGCCCCGGCTGGGGCATTGTCCACCATGATAGCCACGCGGCCATCGACTATAACTTCGTGTATGGTGTCGCAGGTGCGGGCATCGTTTCGGAAGATGGGAATGAAACCGGCCAGTGGATCGGCAATTTCGTCACCTCTACAGTCGGCACTGGGCGAGACCCGGATTATAATGGCGATGCCAATGTCCTGACCTTGGAGAAAACCGGCGATTTTGGCATTGAGGGCGTCGCATACGAAAGTCAGGCCCGACAGATCCTTCAGCAGGATAACATCGCTGCAAACTCCAAGACCGCCTGGATGTTCAACACGTCCGAGACCAGCACCCAAGGCCCGACCGTGGATGTTATTCAGTTCGATCCTTCGGGCGATCCGTTCAAAGAAAAGGAACGCTTTGACGAAGAAGATACATCCATCATCGGATTTTCCGGCAACGAGATCATCGCGACCGAACAAGGCATCTTCACCGGTCATCGAAATATCGATAACGCAACCGACATTCAGCAAACATTTTCAGATCTGACAGCATACAACGTCCATACTGAGGCCGTTCACATCTTTAACTACACAAATGAATATGTGTTTAAAGACGTGCTGTTCGTTAATGTCGGACGAGCATTCAAAGTCGGAGACAAGGTCGAAGGCATCAACCTGTCGAATGTCCATGTCGAAGACTCATTCGAGCTTTTCAACGCACGTGGCTATAATGCTGACGGTGTCTATATTGACGTCACGACCCGGGATGTTGAACGCGGGATTACAGCACGCGATATGAATGGGAATCTGGTCAGCTTCGACAACCAGATCATTGACAGCGCCGATTTGACGCCAGTGGATCAAATCACCTTCCGGGCGGACTCGGACGCTAAGATGACAATACGCGCGGGCGGATCCGACCTGGATATCCGTGGCACCCTAACCGACAGCGCTGGTGAGTTCAGATTCCATGCGAACACCTGGTATCGTCAAGATGTACATACGTTCGACGGATTACAAACGACCATCCAGTCGCGTGATATTGAGTATATACTCGAAAAATATGGAGCGATCGAAAACAGCGATGGCAGCTGGGATCTGGCCTTCTACTGGTGGACCGGAGACCGGTTGACCGGCGAGAACCAGGCCGTGTTCATCCCGCTGCAACTTGAAGGGTTCGAAGATTCATATCTTGAACAATACAAAATCGATGGTTTCACACCTCCGTCGAACGAGATCCTGCCTTACTATGCGGACGGGATTCAGACCTTTGATCAGGACTTTTCCAGCGGGACGGACCATTCCGGTCACGGAACAGACGGCAGCGACGACGGTGGCACCGATCATGGCACCGGTGGAACAGACGGCAGCGGTGACGGTCACACCGATCATGGTACCGATGGAACAGACGGCAGCGGCGACGGTGGCACCGATCATGGCACCGGTGGAACAGACGGCAGCGGTGACGGTCACACCGATCATGGTACCGATGGAACAGACGGCAGCGGCGACGGTGGAACCAATCTGTACGAGTTTTCTGGAGACCAAGCATTCAACGGCCAGACTAGCGATGTCCTGAACCTGGCTCCGGAAGCGATCGGAGCCGCCTCTGACGTTGATATCGCGTTTTCATTTAATGCCTCGAATCTGTCGGGCACCCAAGGCCTGCTGTCGCGCGATGCCAGCGGGTTCACAGGGACTGGTCAGCATTTGAGTATATATCTGGAGAATGAGGAACTCGTCTTCCGCTTCCAGAACGGCGAAGCCTCCTATTTCGTCAGGTTGCCGGGGATCAAAGCCGGGCAAAATTATGATGTCGAACTGTCAATAGGTTCTGATGGGGTTGTAGCTTCCGTTGACGGTGAGATCATCGGACAAAATCCCGAGTTCGCCATGACCTGGAACGACAACCCCGAATATCTACAGATCGGTGCGCTTGGTTGGCGAGCTGATACTGGCGCGCCCGACTTTGAGGATGTCTTCAACGGCACGATTTCGGATCTGACAATCACCGATGGCAGCGGCGACGGCCACACCGACCACGATACCGGCGGAACCGATGGTAGCGACGATGGTCAAACCGACCACGATACCGGCGGAACCGACGGCGGCAGCGATGGCTCGATGCAGGGAACTGACGGAAACGATACTCTGAACGGCGGCACCGGCGACGACTCGGTCACAGGCTCAGGTGGCGACGACAACATCGACGGCGACACCGGCAATGACGAGCTCTGGGGCGGCGATGGCAGCGACATTATTTATGGCGATGACGGCGACGACAAGATCGGTGGCGGCAGGCAGAACGACCGCCTGAGCGGTGGCGGCGGCGACGACACCATTTTCGGCGGTGGCGGCAACGACGTGATCAGCGGCGGCGCCCAGAATGACAAGCTGGGCGGTGGTCGCGGCAACGACACCATTTTTGGCGGTACCGGCGACGATCAGCTCTTTGGCAAAAACGGCGATGACGAACTCTGGGGCGGCGATGGCAACGACTGGCTGGATGGCGGCAACGGCAATGACATCCTTCGCGGAGGGGCCGGTTCGGATATCCTGGTATTCTCGAAAGGCGCAGATCAGGTGTTTGGCTTTGATTCAAATGACCAGATCGATCTCTCGGGCGTGGCCGAGCTCAACGACTTTGACGACGTGCTGGAGCATCTGTCCGGCACTGAGGATGCGGTGATCGACGACGGGCGTGGCAACACCATGACGTTGATCGGCGTCAGGGCCGAAGAGCTGGAGACAAGCGACTTCATTTTCTAAGTTGTCTTCACAGCAGGCCGGTCCAGCTTCCAGTGATCGGCCTGCTCTGAAATCCCGAACTGGTGTTCGGAGCAGACCGTAATCGCGCTCAGCACCATTTGCATCCGCAACACACAAATCTGCCATGCACTAAAACCATCATCTCGATGGATCACAGACCAACGATGCACTAACAATCAACTTGATCCAGTCAGATGAGGCTACTCAGGACCCAACCGCATATCCATGCCGCCTCCCACATAATCAGTAGGTTATCGACGTCAGGTAGGTACTCGCTGGCAGTTGGTGTGCAGAGTCTAAGCCATGTCCGGACGGTAATGAGGATAGGGGAGAAGCTCAAACCGCAACACATGGGGTCCTTTGACCTTAAACTGAAATTCGGCTTCCTCTCCCCATTACTCCGTCTAATAGAAACCAATTTCTGTATTCTGGTAACCAATATGTTCCGTGGAAAGTAATGGGAAACCGGAGCCTAGTAATCAATTTTTTAATGTCACGGTTGACCTGAAGCCTAACTTGTTCCCAGCAACATCTGCAAGCTCTCCAGATTATTGATTATATGAAATAATTGACATGTATTGCGAACAGGCAGGTATTTACCATAGTCATCCGCAATGTTGTGCTCACGGACGCTCAAGACCAACTAGTACAGGATTTGGTCGCGTCCGGCCGCTATCAGAATTATAGAGAAGCGTTGCGCGCCGGCCTTCGGCAACTGGTGCGAGAAGAGGCGGGACTGGTATTTCTCAGACAACGCATATAGGAAGGCCTGCCTCAGGTGCAGGCCGGAGATCTGGCCGACGGCATCGGTGTGGATCCGATCCGCGGTGCCTTTGCAAGGCGCGACCCAAAGCGTGACCAAGTCTTTTTGAGTGACGCGCCGCGCAGAAGCCAACCGCACGGAGATCGCCCGATAGACCATCGAGAGGTTTGGACGGCACCAAGCCGATCTTCATGAACAGGAGTTGATTGCGCGCCGCCAGAACATCACAGAGGGCGGGGGAGCATTTCCTAGTCCACTTGGCTCAGCCGGACATGGTCATCATTGTTTATATCCTGCATTCTCGCTGCGACACGTTTTCGCGATGGCGATGTTGCCGGGTGCGGCAGGGGGGCGATGGTTAGATCGCTTAAATTCAGATTTCGTCCGGGCAGGGGCGTGGCGCCGCTTTTTACCCGTGACGCCCGTTTCCAGGCAAAATAAATCACACCTGAAAAGGGGAAACCTATACTGTTTGGCTGCATTTTCGGTTCCCATTAAGCCTTCGGATGGCCGAAGATCTTCTTGCAAAACCTGGGATCATTATCTCGCATCAAACAATCCGACTTTGGGCCGGGAAATTCGGGTGACAGTTTGCTAAAAACATCCGCAACCGATCGTCCGATCGCTTCTCCGACAAGTAGCGTCTGGATAAGGTTGCTGTAGTGATCTGGGGTAAGAAGCACTAGCCTTGCCGGGCAGTGGACCCGGATGGGTTCGTTTTAGATGTCTTGGTTCAAAACCGGTGTGATATAGCTCAACTCGAAGCCGCGTGAATATCGCGATCAGCCCAAGTTTCGCGACCGATCAGTTAACTTACAGTGCCCCTTGGCTCAGTTCCGCCTGCTGCTGCGCAAGCTATCGATTTGACCTCCGGGCTGCCTTTCAAGGCGTTTGCATCTGTTGAGGCCAAACGTGGGGACCTGTCACCCCTGCCTCGCTACGTGCAACATGGGCTGTGGCAAACATGTTATGATGTTCATACCGACTCTCGTAACACCAAGGACTTCAACCCGGAGGGCTGACTGACAACCTATCGCTGCATCGCGGATTTGATGAAGATTCGCCAAGAGATTCCCGCTTTCTTCGGGACATCCTGGTTTTATGATCCTGCTCTTATCGAGATCAGCCCCCGGTTGGCTTATCTTCAGGAAGTTCCGAAATCGGGCGGCGCATTCTTTATCTGGAATGGGCCAGGTCAGATTCATACGGACCGTGCGACGCTGACATCCAAGACGCGCCGAAAACTCTATGAAGCTGGGAAATACCTGCCGACTTGCTACACTATGATTTGGCCACGTCAGGCTCTGATCGAGTGGTCTGAAACGCTGTGACTGATCATTTGGCTATATATCTGCCTGTGAGCCGGGTGAGCGCGACTTTATAAATGCTAGTTCAATTCGGACTCTTCGGTTAGGACTCATGTCAGTGATATTTAAAGTAAGAGGCCCCTGATGGGTGTTAACAGCACGTTTTCCAAGCCTTTAAAGAACGCGATTGCTCACGGTTTGAACTTTCTACCCAAGACAGCCCGTAACAAAGCAAAATACATGATTGAAAATGCGTTCTGGAAAAGGGTTCTGAAAGATTCGAACCAGAAATTCTACAATGGACACATGGAGAAAGCTTTTACTGACGTCTTCCAGCTCGACAAATCCTTTTATGACAACAAGAAAATTCTCGACATCGGATGCGGCCCAATCGGCACTCTGGAATGGGCTGACAATGCGCAGGAACGCGTTGGCGCAGACCCACTGGCAGAATCTTATTTGAAAATGACGCAGGGCAAGCAGCAAATGAAATATGTGCATGCACATGCCGAACGCCTGCCTTTTGACGATGACTATTTTGATGTCGTCTCCATTTTCAACGCCCTTGATCATGTGGACAATGTGGATGAGGCAATCTCTGAGGCGTGCCGCGTTGTCGCGCCAGGAGGTACGTTTTTGTTGATTGTGGAGTTAAATCACAAGCCCACAGTCACCGAGCCCCATAGCATTGATAAAAATATCCTGGAAAAATTTGGATTTGATGTCGTTTTCGAAGGAACATATGCGCTGCGTGACGACCACAACGTATACGGATCTCTGTTCGATGCGCTGCCCCCAAGCGATCCAAACGCACCGGCTGTAATGTGCGCGCGCATGGCGACCTGATCACTTGGTACCCGGGGCAACAACACCGAATACGAAGCTGAAACGCGCGGTTTCCTGAAGGGCAGGAGTGAATCCGGAAGGGCTATTAAAGAAACAATTATCATGGCTTTTGCACTTCGGTTCCGGTCGCAGAACGATCCGGCGGCGTCAAAAACCACACTGTGTTTTTGTTTTGAACTCCGGCTTTGCTGACCCCAAAATGACTATATAATGGGCCTTGTGGTACCCCGCCGCCACGCGCAGGGAGATTATGCTTTCAACCACGTGCTCATCATGATGAAGAATCACCTTTATGTTTATAGTTCTTGTAAGTTTGTAACGATTTAGATTTGGAAGGTTATGGTGCCGACTTTTGCAGTGCAGAGCGAACCGGCGGGCTCTCGGGATTTGCCTGAACCTGGTCACACAGACGTGCCTCTGATCGTCGATCTGGACGGAACCCTGACCAAATCCGATACCATGCATGAGGCGCTTTTGCTCTTAATCGCCCGGCATCCGGCCAGATTGCCGCAGATCATGGGCTGGTTGTCCTCTGGGAAGGCCGGGTTCAAGGACAAGCTCGCGTCCGAGATCGTGGTTGATGCGGAGTCCGTTCCTTTGCGCGACGAAGTTCTACAGCTCATTGGCGTGGCCAGGGCCGAAGGACGCAGGGTGCTGCTGGTGTCGGCTTCAAACCAGCGGCAGGTCAGCCAGATCGCAGAGCAGCTGGATTTGTTTGACGAGGCTGTGGGCTCGGATGCATCGCATAACCTGTCCGGCAAGGCAAAGGCCGACTGGCTGGTTGATCGCTTTGGCGAAAAGGGCTTCGACTATGTCGGGGATTCCAGCGCGGATCTCAGCGTGTGGCCCCGGGCGCGCAAAGCGATCACGGTCGGCTCAAACACTGCACTACGGCGGAATGTAGACGACATGGGTATCGACAGCACCCATCTGACCGGTGACGATGCTGACAATCTCCTCGGTCGCACCCGGCACTACGTCAAGGCGATGCGCCCGCATCAGTGGCTCAAGAACCTGCTTGTATTTGTGCCCGCCCTTGCCGCGCATGACTTGGCTGCTTTGCTGCCGTCTCTTTTTGCCTTTGTCGCATTCTCGCTGGCGGCCTCCAGCATCTATCTGATCAATGACATGCTGGATCTTCATGTCGATCGCCAGCACCCGCGCAAATGCAAACGTCCCTTCGCGGCCGGAACCATACCGGTTTCACACGGCGTGGTTCATTCCGCAGTGCTGTTTATGATTGCGATGACCATCGCGGTCTTCCTGTCCCCGTCATTTGCCATGGTTCTGTTGGGGTATGTCGCTCTGACATTCGCATATTCGCTTGTGCTCAAACGCAAGCTCATGGTCGATATCTGGACGCTGGGCGCGCTTTATACCATCCGGATCGTGGCCGGGGGGGCCGCCGCCGGTATCGCCCTGTCGGAATGGCTGCTGGCATTTTCAATGTTCGTGTTCCTGTCTCTGGCCGCCGTCAAACGGATTTCTGAACTGAAAGATCTGGAGGCGCGAAACCTGACAAGCACGGATGGCCGGGGCTACCGTGTCGCAGATCTTCCGGTTGTTCTGGGTGCCATGCTGGCGTCGGGGTATTGTTCAGTCGTCATCCTGGCGCTTTATGTTTCGAATTCGAACGTGGCCAGCCTTTATTCTGAACCCAAGCTGCTGTGGCTGGCCTGCATGATGCTGTTGTATTGGATCAACCGGGTGGCCATCATTTCATACCGGGGTGAGATGGATGACGATCCCATCGTTTTTGCCTTGCGCGACCGGGTCAGCCTTGCGGTGTTTACGTGCTGCGGCGCGATATTCGTAGCGAGCGCACTGCTATGACACTCACCCAGCTTGTGTTTCGCTACAGCGCCTTTGCGGTTGTGGCCACAATCATCAACCTGCTGACGCAACGCCTGTCGCTAGCGCTTTATGGGGGTAGTTTCGCGATCCCGCTGGCGATTTTTGCGGGTACAGTCACGGGGCTGGTCGTCAAGTTTCACCTCGACAAGCGCTGGATCTTCTTCGACATGGCCCACAACGCGCAAACCCGGAAATTCGGTCTCTATACGCTGATGGGCGTGGTGACGACCATCATCTTCTGGGGCACCGAATACGGGTTCTGGTTGATCTGGCAAACCGATCTGATGCGCGAGGTGGGCGCGGTGTTGGGACTGACCGTCGGCTATTGCACCAAATATCACCTGGACAAACGTTTCGTCTTTGTTCCGCAGCCCGGGTTTGGACACAAGGCATGACCAAAGTTCAATCCTTGTCAGGCTGGGCGCGCTGGCCCCGAAGAGAATGCAGAACCGCGCCTCTGGATCCGGAATCCGTTGCTGACCTGGTCCCGCTGGCGGATCGGGGCATGATCGCCCGCGGGCTTGGGCGCTCTTACGGCGATATTGCGATGAACCCTGGCCTGACGCTGATGGGCGCCCAGCGAAACCGCATCCTGTCCTTTGATGCAACCAGCGGAAAGCTGGTCGCCGAGGCCGGTCTGAGCATCGCCGAAATCCTGCAGATATTTGTCCCGCGCGGGTGGTTCCCGGCAGTCACCCCCGGCACAAAGTTCGTGTCTCTTGCAGGTCTCATCGCGGTCGACGCCCATGGTAAAAACCACCACAAGGTCGGCAGCTTCGGCGATCACGTCGAATGGTTTGACCTTTATTGTGCTGATGGCCAGATACGCCGCTGTTCACCCACAGAGAACACCGATCTGTTCAACGCCACAATCGGCGGGAACGGTCTGACCGGACATATCCTGACGGTCTGCATCACGCTGCTGTCGATCTCATCGGGCTGGGTCGCTCAGAAAACCCTGTTGGCCAGCGATCTGGATCAGGCCATCGAGATTTTCGAAACCCATAGCAACGTCACTTATTCCGTCGCATGGATCGACTGCCTGGCAAAAGGGGCCGCGCGCGGGCGGTCTTTGGTGTTTCTCGGCGAACACGCGACACCTGATGAGTTGGACGGCGCCAAAGCGGACCGCCCGTTCGACATCCCTGCCCATCGCACTTTGCGTATGCCGATGGACGCCCCGTCCTGGGCGCTGAATTCATACACGCTGCGCGCGTTCAATCGTTTGTATTACAAGGTAAACTCCGGAAAACCGGACACCCGGTTGATTGACTACGACAAATATTTCTACCCGCTGGACGCCATTCTGGAGTGGAACCGTCTTTATGGTCGCGCCGGTTTTGCCCAATATCAATGTGCGCTCCCGCTCAACGAGTCCCGCGAGGGTCTTCTGAAGCTGTTGACGGCCATATCCAACGCGGGTCTCGGCTCATTCCTCGCCGTCCTCAAGCGGTTTGGGCCGGGCGCCCCAGAGCGCCCGCTGTCCTTCCCAATGGAGGGCTATACCCTGGCGCTGGATTTCCAGATGGCTCCCGATGCCTTGACGCTGATGACGGCCATGGACGAGATTACCTGTCAGCATGGCGGCAGGTTGTACATGGCCAAGGACAGCCGCATGAGCCAATCTACGCTGGAAACCGGATATGCCGAAGGTGTGTCCGCCTTTCGCGACCTGCGCGCGGCCACCAGATCGCGCCCGTTGTTTCAATCCCTGTTATCCCAGAGGTTAAATCTGTGACACCTGCCAATGCCCCCGCTCTGATCCTCGGTGCCCGCTCCGGTATCGCACGCGGCATCGCCATCGCACTGGCCAAACGGGGCCATCCGCTGATGCTGGCCGCGCGCAGGGCAGGGGAGCTGGACAGCGATGTGTCCGACCTTTCGATCCGCTACAATTGCGAGGTCACCGCACATGAGTTCGACGTTCTGGACCTGGATGGGCACGAGGGCTTTCTCGATAGGCTGCCATCGACCCCGTCAATCATCGTCTGCGCCATCGGCGTTCTGGGAGATCAGGAACAGGATGCCGGAGATGCCGCGGCCATGAAGCTGATCGTGGACAGCAATTATCTGGCGCCCTGCCTGTTTCTGGAACAGGCCGCCGCGCGTATGGCACAGGCGGGCGGCGGCTCGATCGTTGCCATCGGTTCTGTGGCCGGGGATCGCGGACGCGCAAAGAACTATGTCTACGGATCGGCCAAGGCGGGTTTCGCGACCTATATCTCGGGTCTGCGCCAGAAATATGCCGACAGTGATCTGCATGTGATGACCGTGAAACCGGGCTTTGTCAGAACCGCGATGACCGAAGGCATGGACCTGCCCGGACCGCTGACCACCGACGCCGAACCCTTTGCCGAACGGGTGGTTGTTGCCATGGGACGTGGCAGGCAGGTCTATTCCGACCTGCGGTGGCGCGCCCTGATGGCAGTGATCACACATTTGCCCGAACGTATATTCATAAAAACGAAATTCTGAAGAGGCCGGACACGACAATGGCATTGGAACGACGTTTTGAAGATTTTCTGCTGGCACTGGCTCTGACCTGCGCGGGCGCGGCTTTGGCCTGGCTGCTCTCGGGCGGGCTGCCTGCCATCGGTATCGACGATGCCGCCATTACGCGGTCTTATGCGGAAAACGTCGCTAATGGTGCAGGCTATGTCTACAATGTCGGCGGAGAGCGTGTCGAAGGGTCCACTGCATTCTTATGGGTCGGCATTCTGACTCTGGCCTACAGCCTGACCCCAACTCCGGAACTTATCATCATCGCGCTCTGCGGCACGTTTGCTCTGGCTGCGGTCTATATTGCGCTGAGGCTGATCCGCGCCATAGCCGATTGGGTGGGCATCGAAGCCGCCCCGGCCATCTGGGTCTTGTCTGTCTGCCTGATCGCCAGCCCGGGCTATTTCATGTGGTCCGTCTGGACGATGATGGAACTGGCGCTCTGGTCGATGCTGCTGATCTGGATGGTGTTCCTGCTGGCACGGCTGGTCGAGGATGACCGAGGGCCGGGCAACACCGTCTGCCTTCTTCTTGCCGCCGTCCTGATGCCTCTGGTGCGCCCTGAGGGGATTGCCGTTGCGGTCGGTCTGCTTGCCCTGAGCCTGATCCTTGCACCACGGCTCTGGCGCGCGTTGGGCGCGGCTGTTCTTGCAGCTATCGCTTCCTTCGTTGCGGTCACTTCGTTCCGCCTGTCCTATTTCGGCCAGCCCTTTCCCAATACGTTTTACGCAAAGGTCTCCTCGGACGAATTGCAGGGCCTGAAGGACGGACTTAAATATCTGGTGGATTTCCTGCTGAATGGTCCGTTCGTGGAAATCTTCGTTGTGGTCTGGGTGGGAGGCGCCATCTGGGCGCTGATAGGGGTCACACAGGCCCGACCCGGGGCGCGGGCATTGTTGGTCACTGCGGCCGCAGTATTCGGGATGCTGTTGATCTATGCAGCACTTGGCGGCGATCACTTTGTTCTGTGGCGCTTCTATCAGCCCGTGGCCCCGCTGATGCCGGTCTGTCTGGCGCTTCTGATCGCCACGGCCGCCTCATCCACTGCAGCATCCGTTCACCGAGGTCCGGCCGTGCTTGCCGCGGGCGCCGCCATGATCGGTATCATCGTGGTTGGATGGATGCATTACTACCAGTCCCGGTTCGACATTCGGAAAGAATACACGCTGGTCGAGCAGGGCTTGAGCTTTGGCAATTTTCTTAACGGAATCGAACCGCTTCCATCAATCGGAGTTGGCCCCGCGGGGGGCATAGCGCTGGCATATGACGGTGAAATCCTTGACCTGCTGGGCCTGAACTGGGTGGAGATGGCCCACGCCAATCCAGTCAAGGTCGGCATGCGCAATCACGCAAGCTTTGATAAAGGCACCTTCTGGAAGCACGCACCCGATGTGCTGGCCGCTTTCAACCGGTCTTGCACGAAGGACAATTCACTGGCGTTCTGGTCACATGCCGACAATGCCTTTGACGGGATATTTTCAGATGAAAAGTTCCAGCGCTCCTATGTACCCGTCGCCTTCGTACAAGGGGCCGAATGTTGGCCTGGCTTCGCCCAACCGCACTGGTTGTCCGAAGCAAACCCTGATAAGGCAATCAGGACTTTTGACTGGGCGGATGTGAAAACCCTGGATTGATCCGAAATGGCCAGACAGCAACCTTCCAATGGACATCCCGCCAAAGGATTTTTTGTCAATGTCAGCTCGCTGGTTTCGGCACGTCTGTTTCTGGCTCTGTCCCAGGTTCTGGTTCTGCCGATCGTTGCCCGTCATCTGAGTGTCGACGAATTTGCACTGATGGCAATGGCCATGTCGGTCGTGATCTTCTGCAGCGTGCTGAGCGACGCGGGCCTTGGGCGCTCGCTGATCCGCACACCAACTTACGATCACGACGAATGGGTCAGCGTTTTCTGGCTGCTGGTCGCGGTGGGGATTGGTCTGGCCTTGATCATACTTGCAATCGGACCACTCTGGGCTGCGTTCTTCGAGCAACCGTCTCTGGTATCGATCCTCAGCGCGCTGGCCATCGTTCCCTTGTGTCAGGCGATTTCAGCCACTCCAAATGCCGAAATTGAACGGCGCGAGAATTACACCGGTATCGCCAAGGTTCAGATGACGACGACCGTCATCAGCCTTGGTTTTGCAGTTGCCCTTGCCATTCTGGGGGCAGGGGTATGGGCACTTGTGGCTCAGCAGGTTTCTCTTGCAGTCGTCAGACTGGCGGGGATTGTCTATCTGTCCGAGTTCCGGCCCAACCTGACATTCAAACCACACCTGATCCGGGGGCACCTGCTGTTTGCCCGAAACGCCCTGACAGTCTCGGCCATTTCGGCAATCAAGGGCCAATTCGCCGTCATTGCTATCGGCAAGCTCAACGGCGAAGCCTCCCTGGGCCTGTTCTCGATGAGCGCGCGTTTCTCCAGGCTGCCGCAATTTGGTCTGGTCGGACCAATGTCGACCGTTGTCTATGTTCGCATGGCCAAAGCACAACACGATCCCAGGCGCCTGGTAGAAATTTATCTTGCCGCGATGAATCTAATGGCCACGCTTCTGTTTCCGGTCCTGGCGATGATAGCCGTTGCCGGGACAGCAATTTTCACTGTGATGTTGTCTGATAAATGGGCGCAAGTTGCGCCGATCTTCGCCCTATCCATACCCGGCCTTGCGTTTGAGGCGATTGCCGTAGTTCTGCTTGTCTGCATCTTCCGTGCGACCAACCACACGGATCTGCATGTCAGACTGAGTACGGAATCTGCAATTCTCTATATAGGTCTGGTTGCCGCCGCCGCTGTGCTTTCCGATGTATTAGCCGTTGCAACCGCTATTTCGACCTGGGGTTTTGCGGTAGTGCTACGTGGATGGTTTTTAGCGAAACGAGTTGTGCCAGTCAGGGTATCGGACTGCCTGCGCACGCTTTTCGTACCAACACTGCTGTCATTTGTCATGGTGTGCTGCCACGCCCTCTTGCGAAAGTTTCTGTCTCCCGGACATATTGCGGAAATAGCAATGGCCAGTTGCGTTCTGGCCGCGGGACTTGGACTGACGGTTTTTATACAGCGCAAGGACTTGGCCCAGGCCATACAGGTATTTCAGGAAACTTGATACCTGGAGATCGGCTTGATGCTGCCTTAGGATCTCGCAACCTTTAAATAAGTCCGGCCTGACCCGCACCGGACCGATCTCAGCCGTAAAACTCATGGCTTGGCTTCATAAAGCAGCCCTTCATGACACCATAGTGGAATCCACCCCGAAGCGCCCAAAACGCACGCCTGTTTTTGCTTGCCAACGAGGTCGCAGCGCGCAGGCCGCAATAAGATGCCTTGGCAAAGCTCTTGACCAACATCAGGGGAGTTTTACGTGTCTGGCCCTGCAAGGCACAAAACCCGTAGATAGTCCCCCGAGCCGTGGTTTTTACCCAAAGCCATTTGAAGGACAGGCGCGAGGGGTCCACCGGTTCGTGAACAACAGCCGATGTGCTGATCGCCATGGGAACGCCGCCCCGGTGCTGGCGAAAGAAAAAGTCGATATCCTCTCCGCCGGTCCGCCCGAAATCGAGGCTGAACCGGGCGTCACGCAGATCTGCATCGCGCCGATCCAACAGGACGTTTCCGGAAAACCCCGTCTCAACGGTTCCGTTCAACGCCGACGGAACACTTGAATGCACCTTGTTTTCCAGCATCCAGTCCGGTGCATCGGGTGGATAAACAGCATAAACAGGGCCAAATACAATCCGGGCCCGTTCCCGTTCTGCGGTTTCCAGCAGACCGGCTACCCAGCCCGGCTCGGCGGTTTCGTCATCGTCGATGAACAGCAGATAGTTCGCATCGGAATTTTCGAGACAAGCGTTTCGCGCGATCGAGATGTTGCGGGCCGGGGCGTGCACATAATCCAGATTCAGCCCCAACTCTCTGGCCAGCGCTTCAATCTCATGCTTCTTGACTGGCTGTTCGTCATTGTCCGCAACGATAATCCGGACAGTGATATTTTCCGGAGTCTTCTGAAGCGCCAGACTTTCTAACGTCCGCTGCAGGCTGTCGCGGCGAAATGTACAAATGCCAATATCAATATTCATGTCCCGCCACCTAAATGGCCATATTTTGCCAATAGACTTGCAAAGCAAGATTGCGGTTCCATTTATAGACGAAATCCCGCAACATTACCTCACTCGACTCCGCACGAGAACGGAAGCGATTTCGCTTATTATGACAGGCAGGATCCAGATAAGACATGATCATATCTAGGTTGTTTTTTTCCTTGGCCATATCCCTTGGGTTGTGTTTTATTATGTATCTGGTGTTTGGGGGGGCCTTACTCATGTGGATTTTCGCGGGCTGGCTTTTGTCGGCACCGCTGCTTCTGATCATCCTCTATGTCGAACACAGCGACCGCTTCAAAAATTGGCAGGGCACCCACAGTTCGCGTCAGACAGCGCCAGACAGACGGCCAGTCACGAACAAGAACACTGTTTTCAAGAAAATCTGAAGGTCAAGCTTCAGGCTTGAGTTACGCACATACCATACGTCGAGCGAGACACGCTCTTCGTAGGATGTGTCCGACCGGCCGCCAATCTGCCACGCGCCGGTGATACCTGGCTTTACCGCCACGTAATAAGCCTTGTCCTGCCCATAATACGACAGCTCTGCGCGCGTGACCGGACGGGGGCCAACAACACTCATATGTCCAAAGAACACGTTAAAAATCTGCGGCAGCTCGTCCAAGCTGGATTGGCGCATCAGATTTCCGAGCCCCGGAAAGACCCTGGGATCATCTTTCAGCTTCTTTGTTTCTTCCCACTCGCGGCGCAGAACAGGATTCTCAGCAAGTATCTTGTCGAGTACTTCTGCGGCATTGGGCACCATCGTCCGGAATTTCAGGCACGGAAACACCTTGCCATCCAATCCGACGCGATCGTGCAGGAAGATCGGCGACACCCGATAAACGGCTATTATATAGAGCGACAGCAAGGCCATGATTGGTGCGAACAACACAATCATCATTGACGACAGTACTATATCGCTCGCACGCTTCACAAGCTTCCCAGAGACCCGGTATTCTCCAGCAACGCGAACCTTGCCAGACTTACCAGAAGAGCAAAAATGCCGACAGGCTTCGTTCCTATGTCCCTCAAAAACCCTGTCTTCCCCCGACACTGTGGTCACGGAATCCAAAGACATTACTTTTACCCCCACGAACTCAACACGCAAAAAATTTTACCAATCAGTCGCCGCACTCACCCCGCCAAAAATACGGGCCGACAATACAGGAAGAGTTTATCAATCATTAACGCCACGGCAAGCTCCAAACACAACTACCTTAATTTTGCCTCTTTTTTCCCTATCTTGCGCCGCAAACTGATGCACTCGTATGTGATTCAGATAACAATTCCATAAAATTTTGGGCATTTATCTACACTCTGAGCCGAATCGCAACCTGAACACGGCGGCGAACACTTGATACGCCAGAAGGCGATCGCCATTTTTTGGCCACCCCTATGTCAGACCAGCTTTGTCAGCAGAGTTAAAAATTACTCTTACTTTTATCAAGATTTATCTGTGGGTGCCCCGGTTGCTGTGAGCGAATTCAAAGCATTGGAACGTCTGATTGGGTGCAGTCATGCCTCCGGCCTCTGATGTGTCGAAACACTATCGGCGGACTCTTATGGAGATGCGAAGCTTGGGTTCCAATCAGCTTAGCGGGCTCGTGGGCCACTAAATTATCCTGGTTTTCCCGGAGCTAATCTCAAGATCATCGTGTTCCGCAACTTGTTCTTCGTCCTCTCAATTCTGCAAGTTCGCGGTCAACAGTTTTGATTTAACGCAGATAGGCCTCGACCAGGAGAATGACGGCCTCTGACACGGCATCATTCTCAGAGCGGCAGCGCACGGCAAACAACCGGCCGTTTCGACGCTGTACCGGAAGCAGAATTCCATATTCCGCCAGGTATCGGAACAACATAACTTGCGATTGCCAATCTACATCTTTCACGACGACCGTGAAGCAGCCTCGGCAATAGCGCGCACCGTCTGACATAAAGTGCCGGAATAAGACGGACGTCATGGCCCGCAGTTTGCGCGATGCGACCCCAGTGGCGTGCAGTTTCGCAAGCTTCCATGCCGACGATACAAGGCGGTAACTCTGAAAGGAGTTTCTGGAGCTGTGGACGCGTCGACTCCCTCATTACTCAACATAACAATGGTTATCTGCGTGAAAACATGTAGCCGCAAAGCTAAAATATCACCCATGAGCAACTCAGGAATGTCACTCTGCCCTCAAAAATCATTGAGGACGACCGGACATGGGATGGGTGGTTATAAGCGAGCGCGAGTTGAACCGCGTAGAGGTGTTGGCGCAGGTCAATGATGGCCTTCACCAGCTCGAGGCCATCGCCGAAGGAAAATTCTTGAACTTTGCCCCGAAACTCTCAATTACCATTTGCAGGCTGGTTTGATGTCGACCCTGCAATCATAAGGATTGGTTTTGAAAGACGTACCCCCCAACATGATCCGAGCAATTCACTGGTTACAATTGTCGTAGCGACCTACAATCGCGGTGCAGTTCTGGCTCGCACGCTCAGAACAGTAAAAGCGCAAACCGAAACCAACTGGCAGGTCATTGTGGTCGGCGATGCCTGTACGGATGATACCGGAGATCGGGTTGCTGCACTGAATGACCCCCGCATCCGCTTCGTAAACCTGCCTGAAAGGTTCGGAGAACAGGCCGGGCCGAATTCCGTCGGCATGGCCATGGCGGATACCCCATATGTCGCCTTTCTCAATCACGATGACCTTTGGTTCCCCGAACATCTGACCCTTGCCATCAACCGGCTCGAACAGAGCGGCGCTGATCTTTTCTGGTCGCGGGCTGCATTCTTCACCAATCGTGGTGCCTGGAACAATCGGGGCTTTTTTGTCGAACTTTCCCCAACCGGGCGCACGCTGGATGACATCTACGAAAACAAGTTCTTCATATGTGAACCGCTGAGTTCCTGGGTTATGCGCCGGGATGCGCTGATGCGGTTGGGGCCGATGAAGCTGGCCAGTCAGACAACCATGGTCCCCATCGCTGAATACTGCGTGCGCGCAGCGCGCAATGGCGTAAAGCTGCATTCCGATGACACCATCACCGTTCTGAAAGATCGCATGTGGTGCCCGCCTCCACTGTACAACAACACATCGGAATACGCCGAACGCTGGGTTCAGATGTGCGAAGCCGGGCACACAGATCAGCTGCGGCAGGAAATCGAACGCGACATATGGCTGTCTACATCTCTTGGCCTGGATCGTTCGTTCTCAAACCCAAGCATCGGCAACAAATCGACCCCCAATGCACGGATCGATCGTGAAATCGGGTTGAACCTGACGGAAATGCACATGACCGCGCGAGGGGAACAGGGAAACTTGCTGGGTTCAACGTTAAAGCGCCGGACAGGTTGAGCAGCCTCATCTGACTGGTCCAAGTTGATTGTTAGTGCATCATCGGCCTGTGATCCATCGGGACGATGGTTTCGGGCGCTCATACCAGGAAGTCGGGTTTGGCACGCGTCAGGAATATGGCCCGTCCCTGCACAATGCCTTTGGTACACCGAAAGAGATGCGAAACTGGATTGCATCGCAGAATCCGTCGCCGCTGATCCAGATCAGGCAGAGCGATGAAGGCGGTCGGTTCATGCACGTCAAGGCAACATATCAGATTGCACTGATCAAGGACTGCCCGCCGCGTCACCAGTACCCCTTTGGGCAATGGATCCCCCTGTCGGTCATGGAAGAGCTTGTCGCCCGGCCGGGTGCGACGACAAATGAACTTCGGACAATTGCATCCATGATCCTCAGCACCGAGTTCGACGAGGCCTGCGCCAAAGAGTAATCCCGCCTCCGGTATCGGAGGTTCCACAGAACGGGGCAAATGCCTGCAGCAGGCCCTTACCCCCTGCCCGCTGATACGCGCCAATCGATTACCTTTGATTGAGGCACAGAGTTTTTTGCCTGGCGGCATCTCAAAGCCGGTGTAGGTGCGGACGCTTGGCTCTGCGACCCGCAAACCTCCTACCAGAAAGACACCGTCGGAAGTACAAACAACAGACTTCGAAAATACCTTCCCTGATCAACCGAACCTATGGCGCTTACAAACATCCCGATCTGCCCATAACTTCCGGATACAGGCGAATAACATGCCAGACTGGTATTTTTTTTCGGGCGTGTGCTAAACATGACAGCATTTACGAGTGCCGTGACCATTTTGTAAAAGGGACATTTATGAGTCAGCAAACGCGCGGAGAAAGGCTGACCCGAACAGGGGACAGCGCTCTGCAAAGTTACAAGAAGCGGATTGTCGGCAGTACGCGGCTGGTGGACCTGATCAAATACGAGGCCAGCACATTGTTCCTGATGAACCTGCCCGGTGCGCTGGGGCTGGTTGGCCAACAAAAAATCTATCCCGCCCTCCTCGGTCATTATGGCAAAGGTGCCGCCATTTCGCGGGCGGTCACTTTTCGCTACCCGGCCCGTCTGTCGCTCGGCGCGGGCACACTAATCGACGAAGGCGTTCTGTTCGACATCAAAAGCACCGCAGCTTCGGTCACGCTGGGTGACCGAAATCAGATCATGCAAGGGGTACATTTCGAAACCGGATACGAGGGGCATGTCACGCTTGGCAATGACTGTTTTGTCGGGGCCTACACAATCCTGAACGGCTACGGCGGGCTTGAGATCGGGGACAACGCCCTGATCGCCGGCCATTGTCATATCGTGGCAGGTGATCATGGATTTGCGGATCTGAACCGTCCAATGAACGCACAGGGTATTAACAGCAAAGGCATCGTGATCGAGGACGATGTCTGGCTTGGTGCCGGTGTCAAGGTTCTAGACGGGGTCCGGATCGGTCGCGGCAGCATCGTCTCGGCGGGTACCGTGGTGACCCGCGATATCGAGCCGTTCAGCATCATGGGTGGGGTTCCGGCCAAACTCATTCGCAAACGAGTGCAGGAAGATGACTGACACCGCCAAAACAGACCCTGATACGGCTGCTAAGAACCGCTGGCGCCCAGTCATTACCCTAGCAATCAAAGCAGCAATCAGTGCCGGGCTGCTGGCTTGGCTGCTTTACACCCAGATCGACAACATGGACGAAATCTGGAGTGCAATCGGCCAGGCCAGCCCCCAATTGCTGACCTTCGCCTTCTCTCTGAATGTGGCGGGCTATTTGCTGTGTTCCTGGCGCTGGCAGATCCTGCTGCGGGCACAGGGATTCTTCGTACCTCTGATCGAATTGATCCGCGCCTATACGATCGGGATTTTCTTCAACGCATTCCTGCCCGGCCTGATGAGCGGTGATTTCATGCGTGCGTATGATATTTCCGACCGGGTCCCATCCTATACCCGGTCCTTCACGATCCTGTTTGTCGAGCGGCTGACCGGAATGTTCGGCCTGCTGGTGCTGGCACTCCTTGCCCTGCCGATCATCGGCTGGGAGATCACCGGCCAGACTGGCATTGGCTGGATTCTTGCTGTGGTCACCACCCTGCTGCTGGCGGCCTGCCTGGGGTTGCTGGCGATGCGGCGGCAACGCAGCGGTCCGCTGTGGTCCCTGCCCGGCTTTCGCAAGCTTGGTCTGATCAGCGAACATATTACCGAAACCTCTCGAATGTTCGCCTCGCGCATGAGGGCGGTCTATGGCTGTATGGCAATCTCGGTCATCTTTCAGGCCAATGTGGTCCTGCATTATTACCTGATCGGTCTGGCCGTCGGAATTGACCTGCCAGCGCTGATCTATTTCGGGATCATCCCTGTCTCGGTTTTTGTGATGATGATCCCTGCCTCGGTGAACGGGATCGGCATTCGCGAGCAGATCTTCGTCTACCTGTTCGGCGCCTTTGGCGTCGGCGCGGCCGAGGCCATCTCGCTGGCGTGGATTGCTCTGGGCATGGTGCTGCTTCAGGCTGTGGTCGGCGGAATCCTGTTCGCGACCCGCAAACGCGATCGGGTGAAACCGGTCGAAACCTGGGCCAAAACCGGCAAAAGCGGCTGAACGCATGATTACGCATGCGGAATCTCAAACATAACGACTCAGCCCCATGAAATCAGGCCAAGTAAAGGGTGGATCACGTCTGCACCTTTGCCGAATGCGCTTCGCGCGCGGCTTCGGAAGTTGATTGAAAAGGGTTGAGCGTGGCGTTTTGAAGACTTCAGGGGATTTCTGATGCGTAAACGCGCTCTACTGAGGGTTAGCAGAAACGATCATCCCCCTGCCCGTTTGCGCACCCAGCCCAGGAAGGCGGCGTCGGGCTTGCGCAGACGGGGTGCGCCGGAACGGACCCAGACGCCCCGCCATTCCGCTTCCAGCCCGTAGACATCAGCGCCCGGCATCAGCGCCCGCGCGGCCTCGAGCGTTTCGGCGCTCAGGACCGGCGGCGGCACATTCGGTTCGATCAGACCCGCGCGCGGGCTGAACCGGATCAGGTCGCCCGGTTCCTCGCGCATCTCGTAATCGGGCAGATGCCCGGCCTCGATCATGTCGCGCAGCATCTTGCGGAACACCCGGCGCGGCGAGGCCGAACCGGATTTCTTCAGCAGCGTGTCCACCGACACCGTCCAGCCTGGCTGACGACCGCAATGTTTGCGCGCCAGTTCGTAGATGCGCCGCTCCAGCGGCTTGCGCAGGCGGAAGTAATCGCGGGAAAGCGTCAGCACAGATTTAGACAGCACCGCGCGGTACAGCCAGTCGGACAGCGTCACCGCCACGCTGACCATCCGCCCGCCGCGTGTCTTGCGCACGATCTCCCATTTCTCGATCAGACCGAAACCGGTGGTGGTCTCTTCTTCACCGGTGACGATGTTGGTGGTAATGCGGGTGCCGGCCAGCCGCTCGAACGCCTCGCGCAGCCGCCGATAGGCATCGCCCGAGGTTTCACGATTGGTGGCCACCAGCAGATCATGCGCCTTCAGCTGGATTGTCCGGCTGACCTGCCGCCCCGTGTTGATCGCCGCCATCAGCTGGCTGATGCAAAAAATCAGGATGTCCTTGTCATGGATCGTCGCCAGCCCCTTGACCGACGGCGTCACAGTGATCTGCACCCCGTTATGTTCGTATTCCAGAATCCGCCGGTCGGGACGGGTCGCCAACGAAAAGAGCGGATGCTCCATGCTGGCGATGTCATCCTTGGGGATCGCATCGAAGATATCGCAGACGAAAAAATCGCCCTGTTGCCGACGCTCGGGCAAAAGCCCCGCTGGTCCGCCTGTTACTGTCCTGCCCATGGCCCTCTTTCGGTGCCTTGTTATCGGTCGGTATCCGACTCGTTTTCTTTCGTGGTTTTAGTGACACCCACCCTAGAGTTATCCACAAGCCCGCACAACGGATTTTGGTGGATTTCAATCGGGGGTTCAGAGTCACCTTATCGGGGGTTTAGAGTCATTTCATCGGGGTTTCAGAGTCACTCAGGGTCTTAAAAAAAGGTACAACTATTTATTTTTAAAAACTATTTTTCGAGTTGAATGTCTTCCGTAACTATAAATAACACAAATCTAACACTTAAAAAAAAGCAGCCGATTAGAAAATGCGCTATATTCGCAGCAGCATCCCCTTAATTTGCTGAGAAAAATCGCCTCTTGTGCGCGTTTTGCTTCCATGTGCTCTGTTTTTCGGTATCATGGGGAAAACACAACACATCGAGCGGTTTTATCATGGCGAAGGACAGCACCCCCCTGCCCCCCTATTTCAATATCGATCCCGATGCAGCGCTTGCGGATCTCGACTTACCCACAGGCACCGATGGCTTTGCCGCCATTGCCGAAGCCTGCACCCGCGGTCGCAGTGATCTGGCCAGTCGGGGTATGGACGAGAAAGGGCGCAAATCCCTGCGTCTGTTTTCAACCTGGGAAATCACCCGCTATCTGATCCCGGTTGCACAGGCCCATTTCCGCCGCGTGCTGAAGCAGAACCCCGACCTGCCGCAAGGCCAGTCCGAGACCGAAGGCGGTGCCAAATGGTTCACCCTGGATGAGGTGCTGCGCCTGCGGGCCTTCTTCGGAGCGCAGGGATCAAAGGCCAAGAACTACCTGCCCTATCGTCCCGCCGGTCAGTCCGCCAAGATGGTGGCGGTGGCCAACTTCAAGGGCGGTGTCGGCAAAACCAGCACGGCGGCGCATCTGGCAATGTCGGCGGCGTTAGACGGTTATCGGGTGCTGGTGATTGATCTGGACAGCCAGGGCTCGATGACCTCGATCTTCGGGGGCCGGGTCGAAGATGAATGGCAAACCGCCTTCCCGCTGCTGGCGCGCCATTACGGAGAGTATCTGCGCATCGAAAACCAGCGCCGTCTGGACCGGGGCGACCCGCCCCAGCCGCTGGATGAGTCCTTAAGCGCGGCACTGGAGATGACGGCAGGCGATCTGATCCAGACCACCCACTGGCCCAATATCGACCTGATCGGTGCGCAGCTGAACCTTTATTGGGCCGAGTTTCAAATCCCCGTTTGGCGGATGCAGGCGCGCGGCTGGAAGCTGTGGGACGCGCTGACGGACCGGCTCGAAGCGGATGGGGTGCTGGACGACTATGACCTTGTCTTCATCGATACCCCCCCTGCCCTTGGCTATCTGACCATCAACGGGCTGGCGGCGGCGGATATTCTTTTGGTGCCCATGGGAGCCTCGTTCCTGGAATTTGATTCCACCGGCCGCTTCTTTGACATGCTGCATTCCACCTTCCAGTCCATCGAGGAAGGCGAGAATGTCGCTGCCCGAGCCCTGGGTCGCCCCGAGATGGCGTTTGAATGGGATGCGGTACGTGCGGTCATCACCCGCTATGACGGGGCACAGCAGGGCGAGCTTTCGGCGCTGATGCAGGCCTATCTGGGCAAGACGCTGTCACCGCACCGGCAGGATTTCACCGCGCTGATCGGGCAGGCCGGTGAGCAGGTCAGCGGCATTTACGAGGCCGATTACCGCAATTTCAACCGCGAGACCTATGCAAGGGGCCGCGAGACCTTTGATGCCACCTATGCCGCCTTCAAGCGCCTGTTGCTGGGTGTTTGGCGGCGGGAAGAACTGGCAGCGCAGCAGGCTGCGGAATAATCGGCCAGGAGGAGAGCAGAGATGGCAAAACGCAAGCGACTGACCCCGGCGCAACCGACATATCTGGACGGACCTGTCCCGAACCAGCGGGCCCCCGAAACCAAGGCGATGCCGCTCAGCGCCGCCCCTATTGCTCAGGTGGCGGGCGAAGCTTCGGCAACGGCAGCGCTAGAAGAGGTGGCGCAGGAATTGCACAGCGCTCGCGCCCAGGGACGGATGATCGAGCTGTTGCCACTGGAGGCGATTGATGAGCGGCATCTGGTCCGCGATCGCCTGGAGCAGAACGAAGAGGAGATGACCGCGCTGGTGGACAGCCTGCGCGCCCGTGGCCAGCAGATGCCGATCGAGGTGGTGGCCCTGCCATCACCTGCCGGAGGTCGTTCTCATGGTCTGATTTCAGGCTGGCGCCGTCTGACCGCACTCAGGCGGCTGTTCCGGGACACGGGGGATGCGAAATTCGCCACCGTGCGGGCGATGGTGATCACACCCGACACCGCGCAGGACGCCTATGTGGCGATGGTTGAAGAAAACGAGATCCGGGTGAACCTTTCTCATTACGAACGTGCGCGGATTGCGGTGCGGGCTATGAAGGAAGGGGTTTATCCCACCCAGAAAACCGCGCTTCAGGGTCTGTTTGGGAATGCTACGCGATCGAAACGGTCGAAGATCGGCACTTTCATTCAACTGGTCGAGGCCTTTGACGCGGTGCTCTATTTCCCCTCGGCCATCAGCGAAAAACTGGGGCTGGCGCTGGCGCGCGAGATGGGGCGCGATGCGGGCTTTGCCGATGCGCTGAAAGAACGGATGCAGAACAGCCCGCGCGACAGTGCCGAGGCCGAGATGCAGATTCTGTCCGACGCTCTGGCCGAAAGGCAGCAGCCCCCTGCCCCACCGACAGATCCAGCCCTTCCCGCCCGGCCACGCCTGCGATCAGCTGGCCCGACAACAGCAACAGGTGAACGGATTGTGTCTCGCGTGACCGCAGGTATCGAAATGCAGTTCACCCCGGATCAGGGCCGTATCGAACTTGTTGGCGATGCGGTCTCGGATCAACTGGCCGAAGCACTGCAGGACTGGCTGCGCTCGTTATGATCCTTGCCAAAATGTTTCGCGTGCGAAACATTCGGAGTCAGGCGTCCCCCGGACCTGACCCGAATAGGAGTTCTCTTTCGTGACCACCGCGCCCCAATCCAAGCATAAGCGCCTTGTGGCCGTGGTGGTGACCCATAACCGTCTGGACAAGCTCAGATCGACGTTGAACCGCCTGTTCGACGCCGATCCGGTGCATTTGCAGGCGGTTGTTGTGGTCAACAATGCTTCGACAGATGGCACCTCCGATTGGCTGGCCGCGCTGGATGAACCCCGGCTGGAGGTGGTGGCCAGTCGCGAAAATCTGGGCGGAGCAGGCGGGTTCGAACTGGGAATGCGCCACGCTATGGAGCGGTTCAACCCGGACTGGGTGGTGGTGATGGATGACGACGCCCGCCCCGCGCCTCGGGCGCTTTCCACGTTCCATGCCATCCAACGCCCGGATGACACAGCATATGCGGCGGCCGTGTATTTCCCTGACGGCCGTATTTGCGAGATGAACCGGCCTTCGGTCAATCCGTTCTGGAATGCCCGCCTGTTCCTGTGCTCCCTGATCCGGGGGCGGGACGGCTATCATATCCCTCATGCGGCGTATGAGGCGCAGTCCCCCTGCCCCATCGATCTGACATCGTTTGTCGGGCTGTTCCTGTCACGCCGAGCCATTGAAAAGACCGGTTATCCCGATCCCGGATTGTTTCTGTATGGCGATGATGTGATTTATACGCTGACCCTGCGCCGGCGGGGGCTGAAGATCCTGTTCGACCCTGCGCTGCATTTCGAGCATGATTTCAGCACCTTTCAAGCGCAGGGATCTCAGATCATCCAACCCATTTGGAAAGTCTATTATTTCTGCCGAAACCGGCTGCTGATGTACCGCAAGGCGGCCCCTGCGCTGTTCTGGCTTCTGTTGCCACTTATGGGTTTCAAGTGGCGCATGGCATCCTCGCGCTATGGAGCGGCTAAACCCCTCTACCTACGTCTCCTGCGACAGGCGCTGCGGGATGCAGTTCTGCGGAACACAGACCTCTCTCATGGAGAGGTTCTGGTGCTGGCCGGAGGGGGGGTTACTGGTTCAAAATATCCCGGTGGTAGCGGCCCAGCAGGATCAGGCCCATCAGCAGAGTCGACAGGCTGACGATCAGAACGAATATCTCGCTGATATAATGCGGGTGATAAGTGGGGTAGACACCGGACCGCATCAGGCCGGTGATATGGATTAGCGGATTGTACCAAAGGACGTTCTGAACACTGATCGGCATGTCCTCGTAAATGTAGAAAATGCCGGAAACCAAAAACAGCGGACGTGTCGCGATCGACCAGACCAGTTCATAGGTCGGAAAAAGGCCACCAATGGCGCAGTTCAGCGTACCTACACCCAGACCCAGCAATGCTGCCTGTCCCAGCGCCTCGGCAATGGGGCCAATTTCCAGTACTGCCCGGCTGTCGACGGTAGAGAGAATGGCGGTCATCAGCACATAGGTGACCAGTAGGCCGGTCAGAAGATTGAGGATGAACCGGGCCAGAACTGCATCGACCCACGTGACTACGGGGTACATCAGCAGCGGGCGTGAAAAAGCGATGGCACGGGCAACGGTCAGAGACAAGGTCTGATACAGATTGAAGACCAGATAGGCCGAGGCATAAAACAACAGGAAGCTGTTGCCCAAAGACGGGCTGCGCATCAGCAGGGAAAAACCAAAGCTGAGGATCACGATGACGCCCAGAGGCTCGAGAATGGCCCAGACATAGCCGCCGGGGTTGCGTCCGTAGCGGGTCGACATCTCGCGCAGAATCAAGGCCGTGATCGTACGCGGCGCAGTCCACCGTTGGGCTGTGCCACCTCCCGGTTCCACTACATGAGGTCCTGTGTCCAAGGGGGAATGCATATGCGCATCGTCTCGTTTTAGTCTGTGCGTCCCGATCTGTTTATGTAAGAATCAGATATGAAATTCAAATGTCTTTGAGACGGAACGGGAAGCGTATGGCTCAAAAACCAGATGCGGGCAAACCAGCGGTCAAGGTTGTGGATGAGGCGGCAAAGAACGCCGAAACACCAGGCCAAAAAAAGGCGCAAAGTCAATCTGCGGCTGCTGGGCAACCACAGCTGGCGGCAGTTTCCAATCAGGGGCCGGAAGCAAAGCCGGGGCAGGGTAAGCCTGCGGGGCAGCGCAAAGGCGGTCCGGGTAAACAAGGGGGGGCAGGCAAACAGGGGCGTCCCGGGGCAAAGAACCCGGCGCAGCGGCCCGTACCAACGGTCACTGTGCAACCGCTGGCGCAGCCCGCCAGCATGAAGCGGCGGCACTGGGGATTGATGCTCAGCTTTGTATTGATCGTGCTGCTGCCGTTGGTCGGGCTGACCTGGTATCTCTGGACGCAAGCCGAGGATCAGTATTCTTCGACCGCCGCCTTCACGGTGCGTTCAGAAGAAGGTGGATCGGCATCGGAACTGCTGGGCGGGCTGGCACAGTTCGCGAATTCAGGCACCGGGGTCGACAGCGATATTCTGTATGAGTTCATCCAAAGCCAAGAGATCGTCGAGGCCATCGAGGCCAAGCTCGGGTTGCGGGAACACTACGATACCTATTGGCCGCGGGACTGGATGTTTTCGATCTGGCCCGACGCCACGCTTGAGGACCTGGTCTGGTTCTGGCAGCGCATCGTACGAATCTCATTTGATCAGTCGACGGGGCTGATCGAAATTCGGGTTCTGGCCTTTGAGCCTGACTTTGCGCAACGCGTGGCGCAGGAGATCGTGCGCGAAAGCCAGGACCGAATCAATGCGCTGAATGAACAGGCCCGCGAGGATGCCATGCGCTATGCGCGCGAGGATTTGGAGGAGTCGATCGAGCAACTCAAGGCCGCGCGTGAAGCACTGACCCGGTTTCGCACTCGGACACGCATCGTCGACCCAGAAGCCGATATTCAGGGTCGCATGGGCGTGATGAATAATCTGCAGCAGTCGCTGGCCGAGGCGCTGATCGAATATGATCTGCTACGCGAAACGGTGGCTGCCGCGGACCCCCGCCTGACCAACGCGCAGCGCCGCATTGACGTGATCCGCGAGCGTATCGCAGCGGAACGGCAGACGTTTGCGTCAGACAGTACCGAGCTGGGTGCGGTGGGCGAGGATTACCCCTCGCTGATCGCTGAATACGAAAGCCTCAGCGTCGACCGCCAGTTCGCCGAAGAGACCTATCGCGTGGCGTTGACGGCGCTGGACGTGGCGCGGGACAATGCCGCACGGCAGAGCCGTTATCTGGCCACCTATATCAAACCGACCATGGCACAGAGTTCCGAGTTCCCGCGGCGGTTTATCCTGCTTGGGCTGGCGGTGGTGTTCCTGGTGATGTTCTGGTCGATCCTGGCGCTGATCTATTACAGTATTCGGGACCGTGGCTGAGGGCGGCGCATCAGGATGGAGCAGGGCCTGCAATGATCCGCTTTGAAAATCTGACCAAAAGTTTTCGGGTACAGGGCGAGCGCCGGATTGTCATCGACAATCTGAACGCCACCTTGCCCACGGGCAAGTCATTGGCGCTTCTGGGGCGCAACGGAGCGGGCAAGTCCACCCTGTTGCGGCTGCTGGCAGGCACGATGCGCCCGGATAGCGGACGGATCATAAGCGATGGTCGCATTTCATGGCCGGTCGGGTTTGGCGGGTCGTTCCACGGCGATCTGACCGGGGCGCAGAATATCCGCTTCATCGCGCGCATCTATGGGGTGGATACCGACAGCCTGATGGCCTTTGTCGAGGATTTCGCTGAGCTGGGAAAATACTTTCACATGCCGGTGCGTAGCTACTCCAGTGGCATGAGGTCGCGGCTGACCTTTGGCGCGTCGATGGGCATTCGGTTCGACACCTATTTGGTGGATGAGGTGACTGCCGTGGGTGACGCCGTCTTTCGCCGTAAAAGCAGAGCCGTTTTCGCCGAGCGTATGCGTAATTCCAGCGCTATTCTGGTCAGTCACGAGATGGCCCAGTTGCGACAGTTTTGCGATGCCGGAATTGTGTTGGCGGGCGGTCGGATTACTTATTTTGACGATCTGGATGAGGCCATTGCGCTGCATCTGGAATTGTTGCAATGAAGCCTGAAAAATTACAGCATTAGTTCAAAAAATACGGGCCCGAACACAATATGGAATCTTCTTCAGCGACCCCTGAACCACAGCGCTTCCTCATTATAGGTCTTCCCCGTAGCGGCACCACATATTTGATGACCTTATTGAACGCCCACCGGGATATTCTGTGTGCGGGTGAGCAGTTCAACCCATATGCCATTATTAGTGCCGATACCAAATCCGAGGAATATTCCGAACTGGTTCAAAGGGATGCCAATCCGCGTTTGCACTCGGATACCTTTTTTTCCTCGCATGCAGAGAGCGGGCACAAAAGTGTAGGATACAAGTTCATGATCGGGCACAATATCCGCATGCTGCGGTATCTGCCCGAGTTGACGGATTACAAACTGATCTACGTACATCGGGAAAACAAGTTGGCGCAGATCGCTTCACTCATCAAGGCAGCCAAGTCGAAACGCTGGGCTCAGTCTAAAATGGATTCCTACGTGGAAGAGAAAATCAGTGCTGGGCCTTTTCAGATCAGCCAGAAGTGGCATGAATTCGCCACCTTTGATTTCCTGTTCACGCAATGGTTCCGCACACTGCCGCAGGAAAAATGGAAGCTGGAGTATCGCCAGATGTTCGAAGAGGGGTTCGAGCAGCGTCTGTGCGATTTTCTGGGTGTCGATTTCGACCCGGAGATGAAAAGCCCCTTGGTGAAGCAGGGCGCAAATTCTATTCTAGAGCGGTTTCAGAAACCCGGCCCGATCAAAGCCTATTTCAGAAAGCTGGGGCGCGGGAAGTGGTTGGATAAAGAGATCTGATATTTTCATATTTTTGGGATTGCTATGCGCATTCTTTTTTACAACTGGGTAGATTACCTGGACGACGAAAAACGCGGCGGCGGTGTGTCGGTCTATCTCTGTAATCTGATGACCGAGCTTGGGGCGCAGCGGCAGGTTAAACCGGTCTTTCTGTCCTCGGGTATTTCTTATGATCTGATATCCCGCAGCCCCCGCTGGGAACGGATGCGTCACGGGGCGGAAGAAAATCGCGAGAACCGGTATGAGATCGTCAATTCCGGGGTGCTCTCGCCATCGCATCATTCCTTCGGCAATCCGGCGCAGATGACACATGCCGAAACGCGTGACGCGTTTTTTGACTTTGTCGAACAGACCGGCCCGTATGACGTGATCCATTTCCACAATCTTGAAGGGCTGCCCGCGGATGTGCTGGAGATCAAGGCGCGCTGTCCGGCAACAAAGGTGATCCTGTCGCTGCACAATTACTATCCGGTCTGTCCGCAGGTGAATCTGTGGCATCAGGAAAAGCGCGCCTGCACGGATTTCGAGGCCGGTGCCAAATGTGAAAATTGCCTGGTACACAAACATGATGAGCGCCTCGTGCGCATAGCCAATGCGGTTGCGTATCGGCTGAAATGTGCGGGCATTCGTCCGGGCACGCGCAGCTTTGACCTTTTGTTCGGCAATATGCTGCGGATTGCCCATCGGGCCGGGCGCGCGTTTGGCCGTCTGCGAAGAGGGGTGCGCCCCGAGAAGGCGATTGCCAGTGGCAATACTGCAGCCGGTTTTGCAGAGCGACGGCAGTCATTCATCCGGCAGATCAATGGGGGTTGCGATCTGGTGCTGTGCGTATCTGAACGTGTGCGTGAAATCGCTCAGGCCTATGGCATGGATCCTGGCATTCTGCGCACCAGCTATATCGGCACCCAGCAGGCGGCGCTTTTCCCTGACACCCGGCCCGCAGAATCCGTGCCCCGGACAAAAACGGCTCTAACACTGGGATATTTGGGGTACATGCGTCGGGACAAGGGCTTCTTTTTCCTTCTGGAAGCCCTTGAGGCGCTGCCGCCCGAACTGGCCGCAAAAGTGCGTCTGGTGGTGGCAGCCAGAACAGGTGAGGCCGAGGCGATGCGCCGGTTGGAACTGCTTCGGGTGCGGCTTGGGGGCGTGGCGCATCTGGACGGCTACAGCCATGACGGGCTGGACGATCTGCTGCACGACGTAGATGTGGGGGTCGTCCCGGTGTTGTGGGAGGATAACCTCCCTCAGGTCGCAATCGAGATGCATGCCCGCCACATCCCGTTGCTGACCAGCGATATGGGCGGGGCGCAGGAACTGGCAGGCGACCCGGATATGGTGTTCGCCGCTGGCGACACTGAAAGCTTTGCTGCGCGCATCCAGGCCTTGCTTGAGGGCAGGGTGGATATGGTGCGTTATTGGCAAAATGCCCAGGCACCGCAATCCATGGAGCGGCACCTGGAAGAGCTGAACAGGCTCTATAAAGGGGAAAAACCGGTCAGTAAGGCGAAGACGGCAGTTACTTCAACCGGGCTTTGACAAATTCGGTCTCGGTCCACGGGGCCGAGATGTCCGGATTGTAAATACGGTCGCGGCCTTCTGAAATAAGCGCCAGGTATTTGCGGTATTCTTCGGCGTCGTTGAAATGCTGACGGCGGGCCACTTCGTCCTGCGCTTTGCGGCGGAAATCGGCATTGTATTTGAAATGCCCGAACAGCAGTTCGTGCGCGGCAAGCTTTGCCCCAGCCACATAGTGCAACCCTGCCGACAGCCGCATGAAGGGGGAATATTTCAGCAGCGCGATCTTCTGGGCGACAAACAGTTCCCGGCGCGATCCGGGGATCAGGCGGTGGCGCAGCGCCGAGGTCCAGGTTGGCGCGTTGGAGTAGGGGCCGCGCCCGAATGAATCGCGCAGGAACGGGTCGCGGTCGGTGAACCCGGCCTCGGCAAAGGGGTTGCCGCTGGCAAAGGTGGCCTGCTCGAGCGGGCCTTGCGGATACATGTCGAGCATAAAGATGCGCACACCCTCGGCGGTGTCGAAATCGGGCTGGCGCAGCAAGTCGGGCAGGGTTTGTTGTTGTCGCACCTGCCAGGTCAGCAATTCGTCCGCATCAGCGACCAGCGACCAGCGCCCGGTGCGAAAATGCGCCATCAGGGCTTGCTGCCACGCGACCCCGTATTGCGACTGGCTATAGTCCGTGTCGACGGAAAACAGCGCCACATCCGGCTGATCGGCAAGATATTCCAGCGTGCCGTCATCCGAACAATTGTCGGCGATCAGAAAGCTTTCGACCCCCAACTTGCGGTAATGGGCCAGGAAATGCGGCAGCATGAACATCTCGTTGCGCATGGCTGCGACCACTGCCACCGGCGCGTCGCGAGCGGCAGTCAGTCGGTTGGTTCCGGTCACCATCTCCAGCGCATTGGTCTGTTCACCCAGTCTGGCGCTCTGATAGCTGGGCCAGATCTTTTTGGGAAACAGCCCCGGTTCGTCCAGGTGGCGGTTGGCGCGGGCCTGTGTGGCGGAATCGTCCAGATGCACCAGCTTGACCGGAGCGGTCAGGCTGGCGTCGAACCCGTTGAGCCAGCGCGACACTGCGATGCCACCGGGCCGCGCCCTGCGGCGGATCGAGATATGGTAATCTTCGTTTGCAGGAGAGATCCCGCCCAAAGCCAGCAGATCGCCCACCAGCTTGTCTTCCATGAAGGATACCTGAATCAGGGCCTGACCGGTTGCTTCCGAGGCCGTCTCGAGCAGGGTCGCCATGGCACGCCGGCTGAGTGCATAGCCTGATCCGCCATCGCAATAAGTGGAGGGCTCGGGCGATTTGTCGAACTCTAGACGGCCACGGTCTGAGGTGGATTTGGCGCAGTGCCAGGCCCGGTCCATCTGGCCCGGCACCCGGGTCAGGGTCCGGCCGTAATAGTCGAATTTGCGGAAGCTGAGTGAATGAAAAAACTCTCTGGGGTTAAGAAAGCAATCATCATCGATCTTCAGCATATGCGCAAAACCGGTCTGGTCGTGCACCCAGCGGATCGCCTCCAGAGATTTTTGTGGCAGTCCCTCGTAATCGTCCGGCGCATCCAGATGCAGGATGTCGCCGTTCAATGTGCCATCACCATCACCGGTGACGATGACGTAAGGCACCCCAAGCGCGGCCAGTCGCGACAGCCAGCCCGCCCGCAGTTCCGGGATACGGCTGTCGAGGTGGGCGCGGCAGGAGAACACCATAACCACGGTGTCAAACAGCGGATTAACCGGCCCGGGCAGGGGGGGCAGAGGCGCCATTGCGGCGGGTATCCCGATCCCCAGCGTCGTCAGGGCGGCCACGGCGTTGGCCTGACCTGATGCCGCGCGTTGCAGCAGGGCCTGCAGCGGCATTGCCAGAGCCGGGGTTCGGTCCGGGTCGGCAGGGTTCACTTCCGCCGTTTTAGCCCTGTTTAGAGCCTGTTTTATCCAGTCGGTCAGGCAATCCGCAGCCGTTGTTGCACCTGCGTCAAGCAATCCGTTCAACAGTCCCAGTGCCGCTCCGATTCCGACCCAAGCGTCCGATGCATCTGCAAGGCGGTTGAGATCCGGCAGCAATGCGGCACAACCTTCCAGAGGATCGTTTCCATCTGCGGCCGCAGCCAGCAGGTCCATCGCGCTGCGGCTGACGGCGCATTGCAAGGTGTAGCGGGGAGCTCGATCGACCAGATCGGACAGACATACCTGTCTGGTTCGGACAATCTCCTCCAACGTCGGGTCTGCCGGGCCGCTGTCGGGCGCGGCCAGGTGGCGCAGCGCCGCCTCTGCTGAATCAAGCCCGCTCTGCAGCAGTGCCGGCAAGGCCGGTGTCTCGGGGCCAGGCAGTCCGGCCGGGCCGAACAGATCACGCCGGATGCGCTGGCAGTCGGGGCACCCAACCCGTTCGAACAATGTCAGCCCGCCAGCGCGCGCAGTTGGTGGGGCATCGGGATCGTTTATCACTGCGAATGCGTTCCTTGCCGCGGCCATTCGTGGCGAAAGCGCGACGTTGCGTTCCGCAACCCGTGTCCAGAACAGGCGGGACATACCAAGGGCCTGCAGCAACGTTGTTTCGATCCAGCGGTCAAGGCGGGGAGGCAGGCGTGGACCGTCCGCAAGCAGCGCGACAGCGGCTTCGGTCAACTGGGTACAATGCGTTCTTTGCCAGTAATCTCCGGCGCGCCGCTCAAGAAACCTGAGAAAGGCGGCGATGATCTCTTCGCGCGCCGTATTGGGCACTGCCGGGTCAGCCAAAGCGGCGCGAACGGTCCAGGCCAGCGGTGGCGTCATGATCCAGCCGCCTGGTCTTTCCGCCAGCTGTGCCAGAATCTTGCAGAGCCGCGTGATCCGCCCATCCCGCAACAGATAGGGTAGCAGCCCGGAATTGAACCAGGCATTGTCACCGACCGGCAGTGCGGCCGTGTCGATATGCGCCCGCGCATGTGCATGAAGCAGATCAAAGGCATCACGCTGGCAGAACGGCTCGGTCAGCGCGATATAAAACGAAGAGCGCATATCCCCCGAGGGCGGCAACAGTTCATCCAGCAGACCGGGCAGCGCATCGGGCGTTTTGCCTTTGTTCAGAGCCTGAGCAATGGTGGCCAGAGCCTCTTGCAGGATGGTTTGGTCCGGCGGTTGCGCGTCCGGAGCAGGCGGGGTGTCCGGGGGAAGGTACCGCGCGAGCTCCAGTTGATTGGCCAGATGCATCAACTGGCTGCGCAGCGGTGGGTCGAGTTCGGCGGCGATACCGGAAAACCGGGCGTGTTCGATGATCTGCGTAGCCAGCACCGGATCCCCCGCAAGGTCGCCGGTCGTCAGCGCCACTCGCACCTGTTCAAGAAGGTCAGAGCGATGCAGACTCTGCTCAACCAGTACTGTGTCGTCTTTCATCACGCGCAACGACAGGGCGGCATTATCTGCACATCCCTGCCAGATCCGGCCCGGCAGGATCGACCGCAAAACTGTGCCCGTTGCATCTGTGGAGATGATAAGTGCCGGGGCTGGGCTGACACCGCCAATGTCCAGATGTAACTCACCGGGTTGATACCGACGGTCCAGCCTCCCGCGAAGGTCCAGCCGGGGAGACAGGGTCAGGCCAGCACCGCCAAGGTCCCTGTATTCCATATTGATCGTGCTGGCCTGGATGCCGCCCTGATAGTCCACGAACGCGATTTGACCCAGATTGGGAAAGCGCTGCCGTCCAATCATGTTTCCGAAGCTGAAAACCTTTTCCCCGTTCACCCGCACAGTTACGCGCGGGGGGGCGAAATGAATATCGATGCGGTTGCCTTCCGCATTCAGCGTGACCGGTTTTTTCTGTTCACGCCCCCAGTCTGCGGATGTCTCACCGCGGCGGTTGCAGACTGCCAGTGCCTCGTCGGCGCGCAGCGACAGGTGAAACAGGATATGGCTGCGTTCGGCGTCGAAGAACGAGATATTGGCAAACGAGTGCCGGACAAAGTCTGCACGAAAGGAAAGGTTTGAAAAAAGCGTTGTGGAAAAGACCAGCATTCCGGGCGAGACCTGAGGCAAGGGCGTTAGAAAGTGTTTGCCCGGCTCAAGGGGGGGATGCAACACTGAATCAGTGTGTTATGCGGCGCTGGCTCACCAACCAGGGTATAGGTGGGCTGAGATAGGGATCAAGCGGGCCTGACATTTTGTGCCAGCCACGTTTGCGCACCGACCGCATAGCCTGAAGGCGGAAGCGGCTGCGCGCGGCGGGCGACAGTCCGGCAAAGCACCACACCTCCCATAAAGCCCTTGCATAGAGCCTTCTTTCCCAGTCATCGGGCATCGCGGCGCGGATTTCGGATGACCACGAAGCCGCGGCGTCCTCAAGCATTCCGGCCAACGCCTCGGGCGTGACCGGCGCAGTCCAGAGCCGCCGGGTTTCTGTAGATTCCGAAATTTCAGCCCCGGGCCATGCGAAATACAGCACCCGGCGCGCGGCCATCGCAGCGCCGATGCAGATTTGCCAGTCCGACCGTGGCCCCGTGCCGAACCGCAGATCATTGTCGGCCAGAAAACTGCGGCGAAAGATCTTGGCCGTGGGATGACAGTGCAGCAGCAGGGCCTGGTCCGCATCCAGAGGCAGGGGGCCGGATTCAGGCGACTCTGCCCCCAATAGCGTCATGTCGTGAAAGCCTTGATGCACCTTGTCCGTTTCATTCAGCCCGACGCGGAATTGCGACATGCCGAAATCCGCGTCTTCGCGCAGCATCGTGTCTGTCCAATGGGCCAGCGCTGCCGGTTGCAGCCGGTCTCCGGCGTCGGCAAAGACCACCATTTCGCCCTGCGCGGCCTGCAGCCCCGCATTGCGGGCCGGACCCGCGCCAGCATGAGGAGGTGTCAGCCCGCGCGTGTTGGACAGCCCGATCTGTTTCGCCGCCGCAGCCCCGCGTTCGGCAGTTTTGGCGTCATCCGCCACGATCAGAATTTCAAACCCGCGTTGGGTCTGTCGCCGCAGCGCCTCCAGCGTGACGTGAAGGGGGTCGTCCTGCCCATCCCAGGGTATGACCACGCTGAGGGGGCAGGTGCCGCCCAACTCCAGGGCCCAGCTGGGAGGGAGGTCCGGGCCGGGCAGGCCGGGCAGGTCGGTCCGCGCCAGCCAGTCCCGCGCGGTGGCAACGAACCGTGCCCGGCGGTCCGGCGTGCGCAGGGCGGTGCTGCGTTCATGAATCAGTCTGTGTGCCAGGCGGGGCAGGGCGGTCTGCCCGCCGGGCTTCTCCGGCCCTGCCAACAGCCTCACCAGAGTGTCGAGAACCGTAAACTGTTCGAATGCTCGATCGGAATCGGAGGCAGTGATCTGTCCTTTGCGGCCTCGGGTTTGCAGATAGAGCGGTTCCGGCAGGTGCAGAAGGGCGCTGCTGCGGACTGCGGTGCGCAGAAAAAAAGCGTGATCTTCGAACCAGGTGCCTTCGTCAAAGCGAAGCCCCTCAATCAGAGAGCGGCGGTAAAGCTTGTTCCAGGCAGATGGGAAATGCGCGATTGCGTCCTCCCAGCTGGTCATCGGAAACAGCCGGGGCGCTGTGCCCTCCTCCAGATCCGGGCTGTCATGAAGGGCCGAATGGGTGTTGCTGCGACCATCGGCATGGATGTTGCGTAGCCCGCAGGCGACCCAGTCGGCGTCGCTGTTCGTCAGGGCGGCGTGCATGTGGTCAAGGAAATCCGGATCATATCGGTCGTCGCCATCGAGAAAGGCGATGAGGCTGCCGTGTGCGGCGTCCAGCCCCGTGTTGCGCGCTCCCGACAGGCCGCGATTTTCCTGCGAAATGACCCGGAACCGCGAATCCTCGCCGATTGCGGCGCGCAGCCGGGCCAGGCTGTCATCGGTCGAGCCGTCATCGACGACGATCGCCTCGAATTCGGTAAAGCTCTGGTCGCGCAGACTGGCCAGACAATCGCCGATATGGTCCTGCACATTGTGGACGGGTACTATGACAGAAATCTCCGGGGTCTGGCGCGCGGAGGTCGGGGTCTTCTGTGCTGTCATATGGTTGGCGGTTCCGTCTTCTGGCTGGCGTCGTCTGAATGTGATAGTGCCAACGGGGCCCAAAAGCCAAGCTTTGCTCGACCCGTCAGCGCGACCCGGCACCAAGATGCTGCACTCGGGGCGACTGCTCCGGGTGGTCAGCTGTGCCAGTTCCAGAATGCTGATATCGGTGCCCCAGCCGGCGATAATATGGCTCGACATAGGCTCTATATTGGCCTCATAGGCCGTTTCTGGCGGGGCGAGCACGAACTGAGAGGCCTCGGCCATGTCGTCGATATGCAGGAGCTCGCGCCGGTGCCCCAGATTGTCACCTCGTCCGTGCCCGACCGCGTCGCTTCGTGAAAACGCCTGGTCAGGGCAGGCAGCACGTGAGAGCTCTCCGGGTGAGCATTATCGCCTGAACCGGGTTTTTCCGGGCTTTATCGTGCCCTCACGTGATCCAATGGTTTCGCGAATATGGCAGAGACAGCGTCAGCATCAAAATCATGCCCGAGAAAGGCAAAAAGCTCTTGGATCCGGGAATGGTCGGCGACGTAATCGTCGTAATGCATCAGGATGGTCCGGTCGGATGACGCGTTGTAGCGGGCAAACCGGTCGTCGCAGGCCTTGAGCTTGGCTTTGACCTTTTGCGGATTCTGTTGGGCGAACCATCCCGATCTAGCGACATCGTCGACGTTGCGCGTGTTGAAGACAATTTTGGCATCAGGGAAGCTTTCCAGCAGGAAGTCCATATAGGCGGTGAACTGTGCGTCGCCCATGATTGCCGGTACATACCTGATTTCCTTGAAGCCCAGCAGTGTTTTCCCCTCCTGCGGGCGCAGCACATTTGTCACGAATGCATTGAGAAGGGCGTTGCGGAAAACAGTCGGGCGCAGATCTCCGGCCCCATACCAGGGTTCGTCCGGGTTCGATACCAGTCGGTTGCGCGCCAGTCTCTTGGTTTTGTCGACGGTGCGGATGGCCTGAAAAAGATGGAACAGCGCGTTGTAGTTTTCGCCGCAGATCTGCGCGCCCTCCAACGAGTTCAGCAGGCTTTGCAGCAAGGTCGATCCAGATCGGCCGTAGGTCACGATGAAGATATAGCTGTAATCTTTGAGTGCCATGCGACCTCGATCGGAAGAAGACAGAGAAGCTCTGAATGTGAGTTACAGCGCTTATGTGGAATTTTCCAGCGCCTGAAGTATCCGCAGCTGTCCGGGGCTGAACCGATCTCAGAGCGGCGATTTAGCAAAGGCCGGCATCGCGGTGCCCTCGGCGGTATGGGTCAGGAACATCCGGGCGGTGTCCAGCGCCTCGCGGATCGTTACGTCCATGTCCAGGTAGCGATAGGTGCCCAACCGGCCCACGAAGGTGGCGCCGGGGGTGCGTTCGGCCAATGCCACGTACTCGGCCAGCAGCGCCTTTTCCTCGACCAGGCGGATCGGGTAATAGGGGATGTCGTCGGGGCCGCACTCGCGCGAAAATTCCCGGTAGCACACGGTGCCTTCGTGGCTTTCCCAGGGGCTGAAATGCTTGTGTTCGGTGATCCGGGTCCAGGGGGTGTCGCGGTCTCCGTAATTCATCACCGCACAGCCCTGATAATCGCCCTGATCGCTGAATCGTTCGAAATCCAGCGTCCTGTAGCCCAGCCGCCCCAGCCGGCAGTCGAAATAGCCGTCCAGCGGCCCGGACCAGAACACGTGATCATAGTCGGTCTCATTGCCGGGCTCGAACAGCGTGTCCAGATGCACGGTGATGTTGGCGTGATCCAGAATATTTTCGACCATCGGGGTATAGCCATTTTCCGGCATCCCCTGAAAGCGGTGGAAAAAGTAATTGTCGTCGTAATTGAACCGCAGCGGTAGGCGCTTGAGGATTGAGGCGGGCAGTTCCGTCGGTGAACAGCCCCACTGCTTTTCCGTATAACCCCTGAAAAAGGCGTCATAGAGATCGGGTCCGACGAACCGCAGGGCCTGATCCTCGAAGGTTTGCGGATCGCTGATCGAAGTGTCGGCCTGTTCCTCGATGAAGGCGCGTGCCTCGGCGGGGCGCAGAGTGCGCCCGTAGAACTGGTTGATCGTATGCAGGTTGATCGGTAACGAATAGACCGCACCCTGCGAGGTGGTCATGACCCTGTGCTTGTAGGGCCGGAACTGTGTGAAGGAATTGACGTAGTTCCAGACTTCTTCGTCGTCGGTATGGAAGATATGCGGCCCGTAGACATGGACCAGGACATTGGTGTCCGCATCCCGCTCGGTATGGCAGTTGCCCCCAACATGCGAGCGCCCTTCCATGATAGTGATGCTGTGCCCATGCTCGGCCAGGCGGCGCCCAATCACTGCGCCCGAAAGGCCGGCTCCGACGAGAAGAATGTTCATAAAATACGACCGCTTGCTGTCTGAAAAACAGGAGTTACCCGAGTTCTTGCAGACCGGCTGCGGGATTACAACATGGTAGTGCCGTGTATGGCCTTTATCGGCGGAGGTACCGGTGTGATCGGCCCCGTTACTCACTTGCCCTGGGTAACGGGGCTGGGCCGTCAGATCAGAACCAGCGTCCCGTCGCCGTGGCGTGCACGGCGGCCGGAGCTGCGGCCCCGGCGCTGTCCCAGACATTGAGCGTGACGCCGGCGGCGCTCAGATCGCCATGCTCGGTGACGATGCGCGGCGCGGTGGGGTGCCGGGCCGTAGTCTGCAGGCTCAGGCCCCCGGTCGAGGCGAATGTGGCGGGAAAGCTCCAGATGTGGCTTGTGTCTTCTGTTTCGAAAAACCGGGTGCAGATCTGAGTGCCGTCGGCAAAGCGGACATAGTTTCCGTCGGTCGAGGCTCCGTGTTCGATGATGGCTCCGGTGGGGGTGCCGTCGGTTTCCGAGACCGGGCCGAGGATCGTTGTCTGATCGTAGATCTGCCGCCAGTTGCCCCAGGCACCGCTGATATGTGCGCGGGTCCAGATGCCGTGCTCGAAATTGTTGCGCCAGGCGGTCTGTCTGAGCAGCGTGCCGCTGTTGCGCTCGATCCGGATGACGCCGTAGCTATTTTGCAGCTGTTCGGGGAAATCTTCCGTTCCGGGCGTGGTGGAGATGTAACGGTACGAGCCTGCGGGCGTGTCCGTCGCCGCGATATCAGGGATCGGCAGGACGGCCCCGCTTTCACCCAGCCCGAAGGCGCCGACTGTCATCAGCCGCCCCGCCGTGTCGTCCCCGACATAGGACTGCACCGCGCGGCCCGTGGCATGGCCGGTTACGCCGTCCAGCCGCAACGCCTCGGTCCAGGCGGTGCCGTCATCAGAGACCTTGACCGAGAACGCGTTTTGCCCGGCCAGCCCCAGTTCCGCATGGCCGGTCCAGCCGGACTGGAACAGCAGGCTGGCAGTGTCATCCACGGTGGCCTTGTTTATCTTCACCCGATGATCCTGCCCGTCATGGCTGAGCAGGGTGGCGTCGGACCGGACCGCAAGGCGGTTGACGTCATCTGCGCTGGTCCCGATGCCGACGCCATCTAGATTGTCGAGTTCGGGGCGCGGGACGATCCAGCCAGAGTCATCCCACACCAGCAACTGCTGTGCCGCCGCGTCCCAGGCGCGCCATCCGGTCTGCGGTTCAAGAAATTGCCAGTTTGTGTCAAGCCAGACCGCCAGCATGTTATCCTGCCCGGCCCACACACCCGTTGCGCCGCTGCCGAGACCGTGGATTTCGCCCTCTTCCGCCGTGGCGGGCGGGATGGTCGCGCCGGTCTGCTGCAGGCGTAGCTGCACCACGATATCAAGACGGCGCAGCGCCTCGTTATGGGTGACGTGCTTCTGGGCTTGTGACGGCTGCAGGAACGGCAGGTCCAGATTTGGCGAGTTCTGCGTCATGAAGGAATCCCCTTGGTCCGAATAGGTCTGCGGAGCCTTGCGCGATTGTAGTGAAATCTGGACTAAGCGGGCGTCCGGCCCTGTCACCATCCGTTTACATCTTTCATCGAAAGCTGGCTGTATGGGGGTGCAGTTCGCTGCTGTTCAACTGTCGTCCAGGGGGGTATGAAACAACAAAATGAATTGCACGGAACGGATTTGGAATGTTGATCGGGGTTGATAAACGGTTTGTATTCGTGGCCAGCACCAAGACCGCTTCGACGTCGCTGGAGCAGGTTCTGATGCCGCATGCCGATATATTCCGGACCGGGTCGTCGCCGCGCAAGCATATCGCTCTGCCCGAGATATTCCCGGCGTACAGTTTTCTGTTTTCGCAGCCCGATTACGGGCCGGATAGCTTTTTCAAGTTCGGCGTGATGCGGGATCCGCTTGACTGGATTCGGTCCTGGTATCGCTATCGGCTGGGAAACGAAGTCGAAAGCCCGCTGCCCGAGGGCATGAGTTTTGCCGATTTCTGGGCCAGAAAGGACTGGAACATCCTGCGTGGGGACGGAAGCAAGCACCTGCAGCGCGACATGTTTCTCGGGCGCGACGGGCAGCTCATGGCGGATGTGATCATTCCCTATGACCGTTTGGGCAGCATGTTCAGCGATATTTGCGCCGCCCTTGAAATTCCCCACGCCCTGCCGCGTACGAATGTCAGCCGCATTCAGGAAACCGAGCGTCTGCCAGCCGGGTTGGAGGAAGAGGTCCGGGCTTTCTACGAAGAAGATTACAGGCTTTATGCCCGGTTGGATGAGATCAACGCTGAAGGCATGGCGCGGCTGCGCGCCGGTCGTGGCGCGTTTCGGCCTGTCCGGCTGGCCGCCGAGGCGTCTGCCGCGGTGGCGGCACCCAAACGGCATGTGTTTGTATTCAGCTACTGCCCCGAGGCCGGTGGCAGCGTCCAGAAAGCGCTTAACGCTCTGCCCGGTTACTGCATCCGGGGCGAAATCAATGACACGGTTTTGCATCTGATGCGCGCAAGGAACGCGATTGCGAACGATCCGGAGATGACCGAACGGCGTCAGTCGGGCAAGGCGACCGATGCGTCGGATTCCCGATATGGCGCCGAAAAGATGTTCCCGCGGGAGTATGGACGGGCGCTGGCCGCAGCCTTCGCGCAGAAAATTCTCAAACCGGAGGCCGATACCCGGGTCGCCGGGTTCAGAACCACACTGGTGCCCGACTATACCGGCATTCTGCAACGCTATGTGACTTTCCTTCTGGAGCATTTCGAAAATGCGCAGATTCTGTTCGTGGCGCGCAGGCATGCCGACGTTGCCGCGGATTGCAGGAACGATCCGGATCGCCTGGAAAGCATCGACGCCTTTTACCAGAGCTGTGGTGAAACGCATCCCAACCGGTGCCGGGTGATCGACTATGAGCGCTGGACGCCTGACCTGCAAAGCCAGCCGGAGCTGACGGCCTTTCTCGGCGAAAGCTGAGGACGACGGCGGTTTTGTTCCGTCGGCGGCCTGATCTTATTGCCACATGATGCCCTGGTCTATTTCGTTGGTAAGGTCAGGCGAATTTTAGATGTTTCCTCCGTAATCTTCCCGATTTCGACACAAATGGACCCCGGGGCAGGCCGGATCGGTCCGCCACTCTGAAACCGGGTGATATTTTGGGGGCGGGGGAAATGGTCCTGCAATTCGAGGCGCGGCTGGCGTCCGGTCATGACGTGCTGGATCGCGACGTGCGCGACATGCATTTGGTCTTCGGAGCAGAAGGTGCAGTTCTCTATACCGGGACCGGGCAATCCGGCGGTATGAGCGTTTACGAGATTGCACCCGGGTCGGCGGTTCAACTGGTGGACACCGCATATTTCTCGAGCCTGCCTGCGAGGATGACCGAAATCCGGCTTGGCATGATGTCGGTTGATGGCGAAGACGCGCTGTTCATTGGAACCAGCAGCAGCGGAAGCCTGGTTTATTTCGAACTAGACCCCGATGCCGGGCTGAATGCGGCCCGCGCTGCCGGGCTGGCGGGCGTCGACCTGACCGCCTGGACTGCGGAAGACCCCGGGGACGACCGGTTCTATGCCATCGATCCGAATACAGGAACCGTCAGCGCCTATGAGATGGGGGGCGAGGGTGTGCAGCCCGTGGCCGTGGCCGCAGGAGTGCTGCCCGAAGGCAGCCTTTTGACGACGGTCGATACCCCGTCCGGGTTGGTTCTGGTTGTGGTCGAGGGGGGGCTGGTTCCCGGTCTGGTCAGTTACCGGGCTTCGTCTGAGGATGGAACGATGGACGTCGTAGACAGAACCGGCCCGGCCGAGGGGCTGGGGCTTGCGGCGCCCACCGCCATGGAGAGTATCACCGCCTTTGATGCATCCTGGGTGATTGTCGGATCGGCGGGCAGCAATACGCTGAGCGTTTTGCGCGTTGCGCCGGATGGGCAGTTAACCGCAACCGATCATGTGCTCGATACGCTGGATACTCGCTTTGGCAACGTGCAGGCGCTGGCTGTGGTCGAGGCTCAAGGCCAGGTCTTTGTCTTTGCCGGCGGCGGCGATGACGGGCTGTCGGTTTTTTCTCTGCTGCCGAACGGACGTCTGGTGCTGCGGCAGAGCCTGGCTGACGCGCAGGGGCTTGGGCTGAATGACATCACCGCGATCGAGGCAGGGGTGATCGGAAACGAGATCCAGATTTTTGTCGCCTCCGAAGGCCTGCCGGGCCTGTCGCAGTTTTCCTGGAGTATCGAGGAACTGGGCCAGGTGCAGAACGGTACTGCGCCCTGGTTGCAGGGTACGGCGGGCGACGACATCCTGATGGCACCTGCGACCGGGGCGGCGACCCTGATCGGCGGCGCGGGGGATGACATCCTGATCTCGGGGGGCGGAGTGTCCGTGCTTCAAGGCGGTGACGGGGCAGATATCTTTGTCCTGGCCGCGACCGATGCCCCGCAACGGATCACCGACTTTCAGCCTGGGCTGGACCGGCTGGACCTGTCGCTACTGCCGATGCTGCGGTCTGCGTCGCAACTGACTGTTACGCCGCTGTCGGACGGAATCGAGCTTGCCTTTCAGGCCTTTCGCGTGATCGTCAACAGCGCCTCGAAGGATACGCTGGATGTGGGCGATATCTGGTTTGCCGGCCGCTTTTCGGGCCCGGACCGCCTGTTGCCTGAGACTATCCCGGTGCCGAAGACCATCGTGGGGTCCGGCAATGCCGAGGCACTGAGTGGCGGCGAGGGCCGGGACACGTTGTTTGCCGAAGGGGGTGATGACACGGTTTCAGGGGCCGCAGGCGAGGACAGCCTGGATGGTGGGTTCGGTCACGATGTAATCTGGGCGGGTGGTGGCGATGATACAGTTCATGGTGATTGGGGGCGTGATACAGTCGGTGGGGCCGCAGGGGCAGATCTGATTGATGGCGGCGGCGGCTGGGATGAACTCTGGGGAGGGTCGGGCAGCGATACCCTCTATGGAGGAACAGGCCACGATACGCTTGGTGCCGGCGCGGGAAATGACCTGCTGGCTGGCGATGGCGGAAATGACATGGTCTGGGGCGGCGATGGAGACGACACTGTTTTTGGCGGTGACGGCAACGACAACCTGGCTGGCGGCAAAGGGGCCGATCTGCTCATTGCGGGGGCTGGCAATGATACGATCTATGCGGCTGGTGGCCATGATGTGATTAATGGTGGCGCAGGCGATGACGAGATTTGGGGCGGGAGCGGCGATGACGGGCTTCACGGTGGCAATGGCCATGACGATCTGAGAGGCGGTGACGGCGCCGATACATTGAATGGCGGTGCCGGCAACGATGTGCTGCGCGGCTTGGCCGGCGCGGATGTTTTTGTCTTCGAGGAAAGTTACGGGCAGGACCGCGTACTAGATTTCGAGCCAGGGCTGGATCGCATCGAAATCTCCGGTGGAATTGGTTTTTCGGACCTGATTTTTGCGCAAGCCACTGATGGAACTGAAATTTTCAGCGATTTTGGGACGATCCTGCTGGAAGGGATAATCTTGGATCAGGTGGGTGCGGGCGATTTCCTGTTTTATTGAGGTCCGGCGGCCAGCCCGCGCGGACATTGGAAGCAGTTTTATGCGAATGCGGGCGCTGTATTCCTCCTGACTGGTCCCGGTGCTTGAATTACCCGGGGCTGACACCCCGGATGGCGGTTCGGGCGCGGGGCTCCGCCCGCAAAAAGTGGATCGTTGGCCGGAAATCGGGTATCTTACCGGCAGGTCAATTGTCATTCACGAGGACCTTATTAGCTGCGGCGGAGGAGAGTGGGCCGTGATTTGTGATCGAGTGAACTGGGGCAATCTGGCCTCGAATATCGAGTTTTTGGAACAAACCGGGCTCTTGGATTCTCCACGCCGTATTCTCGAAATCGGCTGCGGACGCTGCCAGTTGATGCTCAAGCTGAAAGAAGACGGGCATGATGTCGTCGCAATCGATGTCAGCCAGGAGGTTGTGGATGCAGCACCCGCCGGGCTGGACGTGCGATTGGCGGACGGCAGCGAACTGCCATTTCCCGATGACAGTTTCGACATGGTGCTCAGTTTCGACGTTATCGAGCATATCCCCGATACGGACGCCCACTTGGGGGAAGTACGCCGGGTGTTGAAGTCCGACGGGTATTACCTTTTGCAAACTCCGAACAAGTGGACGAATATCCCTTTCGAGATGGTGCGCTGGTCAACCACATACGGTGTGCGGCGCATGTTCGATTTCCTGAAACCGCCACAGCATTGCGCGCTGCACAGTTATCGCCAGTTGAAACGACGCATGCGGGACAATGATTTTTCGATCCAGTTCTACGATGTGCCAGTGGTCAACGACTATTTTAGGGAAAAGGTAAAAGCGTATCTCGGGGCGGCCGGGGTGGCGACGTTGAAGGTCGTCAATCCGGACAAGCTGCCGCTTCCGATGCGCACGAATTTCTATGTGAAATCGCAACCCTTTTCCGGGTAGATGCGCCGCCCGGAATTCACAAGTTCCGGACGGCGTTTTGGCAGAGTTTCCCTGGTCACGCCAAGAAGATGAAATCGCCCGCGTCGAGCGTGCCCTCGGCCACACCGAGCAGGGTCAGCGTGTTGCCCAGCCCATCGCTGATGATCGCCTCGGC
>NZ_JBQGAN010000018.1:0-72634 GCF_056542865.1 Ruegeria sp. AA6 | reverse complement strand
AGTCTTCGAGGGGGTTGCCGTCTATCAGCAGGATGTCGGCATAGGCGCCTTCTTCGATCACACCCAGTTTGCCTTCCGGATAGGGGTTCATGAAATCACCGCTAAGTGCCGCGATCTCGCCACCTACCGAAGTTAGGGTTACCATCGACGCATAGGGGCCGAAGAAATGGTTATTCAGATGTTTCTCGTAGGCGATCTGGATGTTGCACGCTTCGACCGAGCCGACGCAATCGGTTTGGAAACCGCGCGGCGCCGGGCATTCCTTCATACTTGGAATGTAGGCTTCGAAGGTCGCCGAGGCCGATTTGGCCTTCCTCAAACTGTTGGGGTTGTTTTTCACGGAAGGAACATCAAGTAGGCCTGGATCAAATGCTGTGATGTTCGTCGTGATGTACGCTCCTTTTTCTTTCATCAAAGCAGAAATCTCGCAGTCAAAGTGAAATCCGTGTTCAATGGTTCTGACCCCTGCATTCAGGGCATTGATGATCGCTTCTTTGCGGTAGGAATGTGCCATGACATAGGTGCCGTACTCGTTGGCAACCTGAACAGCGGCCTCGATCTCTTCTTTCGAACCGGCGAGCAACTGCCATGGATCGAATGCCGAAATCACCCCACCTGATTGCATGAACTTCAATTGCGTGGCACCCATGCGCAGGTTGTTGCGGCCATACATGTAAATTTCGTCAACACCGTTGACCTGTTGGGCCATATTCAGAGTCCCAAAGTTGGTCACCCCACCCGGCGGAGATGTGAAGGATGCGAAATCGGCGTGACCACCACGTGTTCCGAGAAATGCCCCGGAAGGATAAAAGCGGGGGCCGACGATCTGGCCGGCGTCAATTGCGCGCCGCAGCCCGCCGCCAGCGCCCCCGGCATCGCGAACGGTCGTGAAGCCCTGCATCAGGTACATTTCGGCCATCCGGGTCCCGTGGATGGCGAAATCCTCCCAGGTCGAGTTGGTTTCCATTTCGGCAATCGATGGCCCCATGAGCATCAGGTGCGCGTGATTCTCTATAAAGCCCGGTGTCAGAGTGCGCCCACCGCCGTCGATAACCGTCGCGCTCGGCGCATCAATGGCATCGGTTGAGACGGACTTGATCAGATTGCCCTCGACCAGAACACTGGCATTTTCAATGCGTTGCTCATTCACACCGTCGAAGACATGCACGTTGGTAAACAGCGTTTGGGGTTCTTCTTGATCCTGAGCCTGCGCGGTCGCCGAAAAAGAAAGAACTGCCGCGACAATTGCCGTCGAGCAAAGAGACATTCGTAAGCCGGACATAAGTACTCCCTTCATATTCATGTTTTGCCAACTATAGTCTGGAATTCATTGGCTCGGTTGCCCCTTTTGAATTAGGATGTACGAATGTGACTGCAAAAATGGCCACTTCTTAAAGCTAATCCAACAAGGGTTATGAGCTTGCCTTTCAACTCCACCTCCCGAGAGCATAGCGAGGGCTTTGTTCGCCTCTCTTTAGCCGCTCCCTTTCTGCAATATCTCACCGAACGTAAGATCAATCCGCAACCAGCATTGGATCAGGTCGGCTTGAAAGCTGAACTGATGACTAACCCATCCGTGTACGTTCACTCCGAGTTGGTTTACGGCTTGGTAAATGCTTTCTCAGAAGTATCAGGGGATCGATACCTAGGACTGAATGTAGGGGAAGCGTTTGACCTACAAGGATGGCCGCCCTTCGCTCAAGCCTTGCAATCTACAAAAACGCTGTTCGAGTTTTTTACCCGCTTTGTTGAGCTCGTGCCGCAGGAGTCCAATTCTGTGCGGCACAGCCTTGTCATTGAAGCAGACAAAGCGACTTATCGTATCGAGAGGCAACAGGAACCAACCGTCCCACCCATTCAGGTGACCGGTTTTGGTGCCGCAATCTATGTACGCCTATTGCAGACCGTCGTCGGAGAGTCCTGGGACTCTTCCCGTGTGCGATGGGAAAGCAGATACATCAATGGGCTGCCTATCGACTACAAAGGGATCGAGGTTGGCCTTGGGACTGATCCCGGAATGCAAATTAGTTTTCCTGTGGAATGGTTGTTTTTGCACCACGTCTCTGAGGGTTCTGCCAAGCCCATAGCATCACTTCGACAAGATGAAGAAGTAACCGTGGTGGCAGCTTTGCGATCTGTCTTACGCGACAAACTGGATGAAACCGATTTGGGACCAGAGATGGTGGCTGGAATGCTGGGAATACAACCGGAACGGTTTCTGAAAGCGCTTCAAAAACAAGGCACAACGCTACCGCGCGAAATCAAACGGCTGCGTATCGATGTCGCCAAGGAGCACCTCAAACAAAACCAGATGACAATTGCAGAGATCGGACTGATGCTCGGCTATTCTGACAAGTCCCATTTCACTCGCTTTTTCCGAGGTCAGACCGGAATGACACCGACCAAGTTCCGAAGCAAGTAAATGTGGTCGAGCCAAATGAACGCTTCGAAGATTAGGTCCTCGTGGGATCAGTTCGGAGAAGTTGTAGTGCGACGTTGAACAGGTTAGTCGACGACATGAATGGTTGGTTGCCACCGCCGATACAACCTCTGCAACTGGCCGTTTCGTTGTGTATTTCGGAGTTAGCAAAGCTTGGTTGCGAAGGTCCGCTTCGGGCTGCCTCCAGTCACTAGTGCGAACAGTGGTGAACGCGGCTTCGAGCCTAGCGCCGGTAATTCGCTGGAGCGGTAAACCCTCCATTCCGAAGTTTTATTGGGCCGCAGCCAGCGGTGATGCCGCCACGGCCCACGTGGTAAAACGTCAGTTCGTTGGGGTCACATCGACTAACGTTGGTTCGCGATCACCGCTGGTTTCAAAGACGATCATCTCGTCTCCCATAGCTCCGAAGTCAATCTGCTTCATATCGACCATATGCACCGTTCTGTCGTACATCGTGTGATAGTAGTAGACGAGGTTGAGGGAGTCCGCAGCGGTCGTGATCTGAGTTGCGCTGTAAAGCAGGTCGTCCGACTGCACATCGTCTTGAGCGCCCTCCGCTGCATCGGCCGGAATGTTGAAATTATCCAGAATGCGAAACGCCTCGCGCACGGTGTCATAGCCACCTTGCGTCTCCCGCGCCGTCTGAGAAAAGGCGACTGCGCGGACGAACCGGGATGGGGGTGTGAAGTCGCCTGGCAGCCCTATCATTCCACTCCCAGCGCCAAGGGGCGCGAAAGTAACGCCACTTGCCTCAACTTCCGGAAGCCCAAGGGCCGACAGGTTTACGTAGTTGTTAAGGTTCGTCATGTGCCAATCGTAGTTTGGCGAATTGGTGATCACGCCAAGCGGAGCATCGAAAATCGTCAGTTCACCGTCAATGTACTCGACAACGATCCTTCCGCCGAACCGGTCAGCAACCAACATATGAAATGGGAAGGGAAATCCGAGAGTCTCATCTACGACCCCGACAACACGGACATTCGCCAACCCGGTGGCAGCCTCTTCAACTGTCTCAAATTGGGAAAGGACATAGCTGGCTAGCAAATCGCCGGGAATCGTGTTGCCGGAAAGGTCAGGGTCGTACTCCTGATACTCGGTGAAGCCGGGCAGATAAAACAACCCGGCGGTCAACCCAGCTTCGTTGATGCCATCTGCGGGAGCCCCATGATCCAACATGCTGATACCGACCATTCCAAATCGGCCGGTCCAGTTTGCTCCGTCTCGCTCATCTGGCATTTCGCCTGCGGTATAAGTGAAACCTCGCGGAATAATGTTGATCTTTGTCTCAAGATCGAACGGCCCCCATTCGGCGGTCCTTGCGCGAACGATGCTTCCATCCTGCCCTGTCAACATGATGCCAGTGCATCCCCAGGCCATCGATACTGAAGCCACAAAGGCTATGGTCGCTTTTGGTAATATCCGAAATAGCTCGATATGACGCATGGTCGTACTCCAATTGGACTGATCTGATCTTATGAACTCGCTCGACCAAGCTACCACACCGGTTCTCAAGTTGAATGAAGTTTGCATGATCTTCAAATAGGCAAGAAAGTCCGCCTATTCCTTCCGTCGGACTTTGCAAAGTCCGACTCTGAATGTCTGGTTTGGGCTGCCATCAGCCAATCACGAGTACCGCAGAGAATGACTAACTCGTGCCCTGAATACCGGGTGCTCCATTACGCACTAGAACCCGAATTATTCGAAGTCAGCCATAAACGTGACGCAAGGGAGGATGGTCTTTACGGAAGTCAACCTGCGTGATCCTGCATAAGAGTCCTAGCTTAGAACAACGTGTTTGTTGTTTCACTGGAGAGTGCACAGTGACGTGACCGCAGATGCTCAAGTGAGATTCAGGACTGGATCATTGTCAAAGCGGATCGGTCTACACGCTAGTTTCACGCCTTCCGGCCTCATTCGTCTTGTAGCACCGAGCCCGCTTCGGGGCGGAGAAGTACAGACAATACTCGGCGGTGAATACGATCTAGATCGTAATCGGTTAGTTCTAAACCCTCAGTCATCCGCGCTTTGAATGATTGAAAGTCTCCGCGAGTAATCTCGTCACGGTTTTTGTCGTCTCCGGCAAGTTGCTGCGCGAGTTTTTCCTTTCGGAAGTCCAGGAGAAAACGGGAAAATCGAGCGTTCAATTCGGAGTATTGAGGGGACTCCTCGATAGGCGATTTGTTTTTCATCAATTAGGTATCCGATAGCCATGGAACTGCCCGAGCGGTTTTGCTGGGCAAGTACAACATTCTGGTCAGCTTTTGCGTGTGACGCGTATGAGACGATTTGGTTCCATGGCCATAGTCTTGAGATTTTCAGGTTTTGGTCAATAGCGCGAATGTTATCGATGGTCGCCCAACGCAGAACAGTCTCAAAACTCTACAGTAATCTTTTTTATTTTATTTCAAAGCCTTAAGAATCTGTGGGCATTAAAGACCGTTCAACTGGGCGCAAAAATCAACCTTATGGGCTATTTATGCCCACCCAAACAAGATCGTTTCTTCAACACCTATCCGCACTTGGAATGGCCGCAGCTACGGCAGGTCATGCAACCCTCGATCATCACCATATCAAACTGACCACAGGATGGGCAGGCTTTACCTCTTGGCGCGTCCATATTGACGACCTGAGCTTGAGGGTCCGATTTCAGCCCCATACCCTCTCCTTCCAGAAAGCCGATGTTGATCAGGTGTTGCTCGATCACGCCGCCAATCGCGGCCAGAATTGAAGGGATGTACTTACCTTGCACCCAGGCCCCGCCGCGCGGATCAAACACGGCCTTCAACTCCTCGACCACAAAAGACACATCCCCGCCCCGACGGAACACGGCCGAAATCATCCGGGTCAGCGCCAGCGTCCAAGCGTAATGCTCCATATTCTTTGAGTTGATGAACACCTCAAACGGACGACGACGACCGCCAATCACAATATCGTTAATGGTCAGATAGATTGCGTGCTCGCTGTCGGGCCATTTCAGCTTGTAGGTCGAACCTTCAAGCGATTGCGGGCGGTCCAGCGGTTCGGACATGTAAACGACCTCGCCTCCATCAACCTCGTGCGGGGCGGTGGCGCTTTCGCCGGGCGCCTTGTCGTCGCTTTCCGATACAGTCAATACTGATCCGGTTACGTCGTTGGGGCGGTAGGTTGTGCATCCCTTGCAACCCTGATCCCAGGCCTGCATGTAAACGTCCTTGAACGCGTCAAAGCTGATATCTTCGGGGCAGTTGATCGTTTTCGAAATCGAACTGTCGATCCATTTCTGCGCCGCGGCCTGCATTTTCACATGATCGGACGGAGACAGCGTCTGCGCATTAACGAAAAACTCCGGCAGGTCTTTGTCGCCGAACTTGTCGCGCCACATTTGCACGGCGTAGTCCACGACCTCTTCCTCGGTCCGCGATCCATCCTTTTGCAGCACCTTGCGTGTATACGCGTAGGCGAAGACCGGCTCGATCCCCGAAGACACGTTGCCTGCGTACAAAGATATCGTCCCTGTTGGCGCAATCGAGGTCAGCAACGCGTTGCGGATGCCGTGCGCGCGGATTGCGTCGCGCACATCCTCGTCCATCTGCTGCATTGTGCCGCTGGCCAGATATTTCTCGGCGTCGAACAAGGGGAACGCCCCTTTTTCCTTTGCCAAGTCCACCGACGCCAGATACGCGGCGCGGGCGATCGCGTGCAACCAGCGCTCGGTCTGACGCGCCGCCTCGTCCGAGCCATAACGCAACCCCAACATCAGCAGCGCATCCGCCAGCCCCGTCACACCCAGCCCGATCCGGCGCTTGTCCTGCGCCTCGGCTTCTTGTTCTGCGAGCGGGAATTTCGACGCGTCGACCACGTTGTCCATCATCCGGACAGCGGTCGCGACCAACTCCTGCAAAGCCTCTTCGTCCAGATGGGCCGCCTTATCGAATGGCTCGGCGACCAGCCGCGCCAGATTGATCGAGCCCAACAGGCAGGCACCATAAGGCGGCAAAGGCTGCTCGCCACACGGGTTTGTCGCGGCGATGGTCTCGACATAGCTCAGGTTGTTGGCCTGATTGATCCGGTCGATGAAGATCACGCCCGGCTCGGCATAGTCATAGGTGGCCTGCATGATCTTGTTCCAAAGATCACGGGCCTGAACGGTGTGATAAATCTTGCCGTCGAACACCAGCTCCCACGGACCGTCGGCCTTGACCGCCTCCATGAACGGATCAGTCACAAGCACCGACATGTTGAACATGCGCAGACGGGCCGGGTCGGATTTCGCAGTGATGAACTGTTCGATATCAGGGTGATCGCAGCGCATCGTCGCCATCATCGCACCACGGCGCGAACCCGCGGACATAATTGTGCGGCACATCGCGTCCCACACATCCATGAAGCTCAGCGGGCCGGAGGCATCTGCTGCAACCCCATGCACATCCGCGCCACGCGGACGGATGGTCGAGAAATCATAACCGATCCCCCCACCCTGCTGCATGGTCAGCGCTGCCTCTTTCAGCATGTCAAAAATGCCGCCCATGCTGTCGGGGATCGTGCCCATAACGAAGCAGTTGAACAGGGTCACTTGCCGCGCGGTGCCCGCACCGGCTGTGATGCGCCCAGCGGGAAGGTATTTGAAATCCTCCAGCGCCTCATAGAATTTTTCTTCCCAATGCGCTGGGTCTTTCTCAACCCGCGCCAGATCGCGGGCAATGCGCCGCCAGCTGTCCTCGACCGTCTGGTCGATGGGTGTGCCATCCGCCTTTTTAAAGCGGTATTTCATGTCCCAGATCTGCTCGGCGATGGGGGCGGCAAAGCGGCTCATTGGTGATTCCCTGTATTGAAAGAGGTATCCAGACTACCCCAAATCACACCCGCACCACAACACCTTGATAGCGTCGCCTCACGAGCTACAATATAAAGATACGCCTCGGGACGACTCTGTGGGAAAGCTGTGGATAAGTTCGTAAATCTCATAAAACTCTCCGTCGGATCGGAAAGCGTCGACACTCTGATCGCGTGGCAGGACAGCCGCAAACCGCTGTACGAGGACGGCAACCCGCGCCATGTTACCCGCATGTGGCCGAAGCGCGAGGCCGAGATTCTAAACGGCGGATCAATCTATTGGGTGATCAAGGGCGTCATCCAGTGCCGCCAGCGCATCCTGCGTTTGGACGAGGTGCGCGGCGAAGACGGCATCCGCCGCTGCGCTATCGTGCTAGACCCCGAGGTGCATCGCACACAGACTGCCCTGAAACGCCCATTCCAGGGTTGGCGTTATCTAAAACCCGAGGATACCCCCGCCGACCTCCCCAAAGGACGCGAGCAGGACGATGCCCTGCCCGACGACCTGAACCGAGCGTTGGCAGAAATCGGTGTGCTGTAGTCAGCCCAAGCGGTCCAGAAGATCAGACAAAACCGCCTTGTCATCAGCGTTGTAACTGGCCACCCGACTGCGCCACAGCGTTGCTTGCGACCGCAATACCAAGCCATCGGCCAGGATTTTCAGGTGATTGGCGCGAAGGGTCTCACCCGTCGAGGTGATGTCCGCGATCGCCTCGGCGGTTTCGTTCATCACTGTGCCTTCCGTCGCACCCTGACTGTCGACTAGGGTGTAATCCGCCACCCCCGCATCGGTCAGAAATTCTCGCACCAGCCGGTGGTACTTGGTCGCGATCCGCAAACGGTGACCGTGAGTCTTGCGAAAGGCCGCTGCCGCTGCATCCAAGTCGTCCAGCGTGTCTACATCAACCCAGCAGGCAGGTGTCGCGATGATCAGGTCAGCCTTGCCGAAACCAAGCTGCGAAACCTCTTCGACCTGCTGTTCCCAGCGCGGCAATTTCTCATGCACCAGGTCGATGCCAGTGACGCCCAAGTGAATGCGCCCAGCGGCCAGTTCGCGCGGGATTTCCCCGGCGGAAAGCAGGATCAGCGACACCCCATCGATGCCTTCAACCTTGCCTGCATACTCCCGATCCGATCCGCTGCGCGACAGTGTGATGCCGCGCTTTTCGAACCACGAAAAGGTCTTTTCCATTAACCGGCCCTTCGAGGGCACGCCCAGTTTCAGGCTCATTGTGCGGCCTCCTCGATTTCCAGCATCAGGTCAGGACGCAGGACGCCGCCCACCGCCGGGATTTCCGCACCATTGCCCAACTGCCGGGTCAATGCATCATAGCGACCGCCAGTGGCAATCGGGGGCAGATCGGGGCGCCCTTCGGCATAAAAACCGAACACAAATCCGTCGTAATATTCCATCGACGTCCGTCCATAGGACGCCTCGAAATCCAACCGCTCAACATCCACGCCACGTGCCTGCAATGCGGCGACTCGCGCTTCGAGCCGATCCAATGCCGGAGTGATTTGCGGCAGGTCCACCGCCACGTCTCGCAACTGTTCCAGCGCAAAGGGCATGGTCTCACGGACGTTCAACAACGTTTCAAACCCGACGAGTTCGTTGTCCGAGATCGGAGCGGCATCGCGGTCTTCGCGCAACGCCTCGATCCGCGCCTCGATCTCAGCCGCGCGGCGCTTGCCGATCATGGGAACGTCAACGGCCAACGGGTCTTTGGCGTCCAGCAGGGCATCACGTCCCTCGGGCGCTGGTTTTCGACCGGCAAAACGATCCAGCAAAACCCGGAACCGGCGTGGGCGCCACAGATGCCGCATCAGTGCAGTTTTACGACGCTCAGTCGTTTTCAAACCGGCAACAGCGGCAGTCAGGATACCGATATCACCTGTCGCAGCACGCAAGGGCAGCCCTCGCAACTGCAGCGCAAACAGCGAAAACACTTCGGCATCGGCACCGGCAGGGTCCTTGCGGTCAAAGACCTCATAGCCGACCTGAATATATTCGTTCGAACGATCCGGGTCGTGTTCCTGACGGCGAAACACCTCACCGGAATAGGTATAACGTGCAGGCTCGGCACCTTCGCTCATGTGCATCTGCACCACAGGCAGAGTGAAATCCGGGCGTAGCATCTGTTCACCGCGTAGCGCATCCGATGTCACATAGGCACGGGCACGAATGTCTTCGCCATAGAGGTCCAGCAGCGTTTCAGCTGGCTGCAACAGAGGCGGATCGACAACCTGTGCGCCTGCGGCCTCGAACCGGACTCGCATCATCGCGGCGCGGGCTTGTATCTGGGAGCGGTTGGCCATGGCTCAGTCCTGACTGTCCAGAATTTCGCGCACCTTGGCGACCAGATCACCGCGCGGCACTTCGAACTGGCTGGGGCGCTCTTTCCATTCCTCCAGGGTGGCGCTTTCGGCGATCTTGGCGCCCAGGATCAGGTCCTTGATCTGAACGATTCCGTTGGCCTTTTCGTCGCCACCTTCGATGACCGCGATGGGCGAGTTCCGCTTGTCTGCGTATTTCAACTGGTTGCCAAAGTTCTTGGGGTTACCCAAATAGACCTCGGCCCGGATACCCCCGTTGCGCAGTTCCGCCACCATCGCCTGATAGTCGGCCATGCGGTCTCGGTCCATGACGGTGACAACAACCGGACCCGTCGCCTGCGCGGCAATCCTGCCCTTTTCGCGCAGGGCGGCCAACAGGCGGTCAACACCGATGGACACACCAGTTGCAGGAACTTCCTGCCCAGTAAAGCGCTTGACCAGATCGTCGTAACGACCGCCGCCCGAAACCGACCCGAACTGCCGCTTACGGCCCTTTTCGTCGAAGATCTCAAAGGTCAGTTCGGCCTCGTAAACCGGGCCGGTGTAATAACCGAGACCACGTACAACGGACGGATCAATCTCTATCCGGTCCGAACCGTAACCGCCCGCATCCAGCAGCGAACCGATCTGTTCCAACTCGGCAATCCCGTCGGCGCCGGTCTTGCTGTCGCCCACCGCGGCGCGCAGGTTTGCAAGCGTTCCGGCAGTGTCAGCAGCCTTGGAGGTCAGGAAGGCGATCACTGGCTCGGCCTGATCGTCACTCAGACCCACACCGTCAATAAACGCCCCCGAGGCATCCAGGCGGCCCTTGGTCAGCAACTCGCGCACGCCGGCCTCGCCCACCTTGTCGAACTTGTCGATGGTGCGCAGAACGTTGTCCCGAGCGGCGGCGTCTTCGCCCAGACCCATTGCTTCGAGCACCCCGTTCAGTACCTTGCGGTTGTTGACGCGCACCAGATAGTCACCGCGCGGAATGCCAACGGTTTCCAACGTATCCGACAGCATCGCGCAGATCTCGGCATCTGCGGCCATCGAGGCCGTGCCGACAGTATCCGCATCACACTGATAAAACTGACGATACCGCCCTGGCCCCGGCTTTTCGTTGCGCCAGACCGGACCCATTGCATAGCGGCGATAAGGCGTCGGCAGATCGTTGCGGTGCTGCGCATAGACGCGGGCCAAAGGCGCGGTCAGGTCATAGCGCAGGGCCATCCAGTCACCGTTGCCACTTTCGTCAAACTCCTGCCACGCGAACACGCCTTCGTTCGGGCGATCCACGTCGGGCAAGAACTTGCCCAGCGCTTCGACGGTTTCAACCGCGCTGCTCTCTAACGCATCAAACCCGTAACGATGATAAACACCCGCAATCGTCCGCAGCATCTCGGTGCGCTGCGAGACTTCCTGGCCGAAATAGTCGCGGAACCCTTTGGGCGTAATTGCCTTGGGGCGGGGCTGTTTCTTGGGCTTGGCCATGTGGGGCGTCCTTGGGATTTTCATGTTCCGCGCGCGGTCTATCCCATGGCCCGCATCGGGGCAAGGCGCGCTTTCGCTGGCCTTGGCGTCACAGGGTCGCTATGACCGGCGCAAGACACAGGAGTCCCCCATGCAGCATCTGGAAGAACAGATCGCCCATCTGACCCGCACAGTTGAAGAGCTGAACACCGTCGTCACCCGCCAGCAGGGCGAGATCGACCGCCTGACCCGCCGGGTCGAGATGCTGTTGCAGCGCGAAGCCGAACGGGCGCAGGAAGGATCGGGCGGAGTCGTCTTCGGAGACGAACGCCCGCCGCATTATTGAGGTTTGACGGATGGCGAGCGACCCGAGCGCTGAGCCCTGTGTGTGGATTTCTACGACTGTAAACAGCATCAATGCTGTTCAGGCAGTACTCCGCAAAGAGTACAGCGACTGGCGCTTGAAGCAAACTCCAGAAGTGGTCGAATGGTCCAAGAGGATGGTGCGCGAGTCCGATCTCGGCTGGAAGCGCGGGGAAATCCTGACCAAAGAGCAGGTTGGCGACCTTTGGTATTTCAACGCCCATCCCGAATATACGCCACCTCCGTTCATCTCAGGAGGTGGCTATCCCTTGATTTCGGAAACCGCGAAAGCTGTTCTTGAACGGTTCGAACTGGGAGAAACAGTCTTTCACCCGCTCACACTCATGGACTCAGATGAAACGCGACTGACGACGTCCGAGCCCTACTACCTTCTGAATGTCGGCAACAAACGGTCGATGGGTAACTACGAGGCGCTTGCGCCGGAGGGTGAAGTTAATGCGCCTCTTACGAGTATCGCAAACGGTGTCGTCTATTTACCTAGCCATCACAAGGAGGGCCAACTCGTTGTAGCCCCCGATGTCCTCAACGGCCCGGATATCTGGCTGGACCCGAAAGTGCCCTCACTGCTGTTCCTGTCGGATCGCCTTGTCACTGGCCTCAAATCCGCCGGGATGGACAAGGGATGGGGGCTGGTCCGCTGCGCGGTGGGCACGCTCTAGCACGCCCAACCCGCAAGCCAGTCACAAACCCAAAGTCGTCTTCACCGCGTTGTCGACCACGCCACCCAAAAGGGCATCCTTGTCTGCGGCGCATCCTTCAGACAGCGCGGCTATGAAGGTTTCACGCAGCTGGGCCTTTTCCTCGTCAGTGGTCGCGTGATCTTCGATATTGATCTGGCGATTATACAGCGACAGAGCTGTCAACTTTTCGACAACGGCCACGACAAAAGCTTCGTCCCCGTCCGCCTCTTCGGCGATCGAGGCGCAGGTATAATGCATCAAAGGCAATGCGTCCTGAACCATCTGATCGGCCGCGTCATCGGCAGTCGCCACACACGGCGCCATAAGGATTGCAGCGCAAAGGGACATTCTGAGACTAAAACACCGCATCGCACTCACTTCCAGTTATGTCCGATTATGGCCCCGGCAACGCCACCGATTGCGGCACCCTTGCCATCACCTATCAACGCGCCCACGCCAGCGCCGATCAAAGCGCCTTCTATCGTTTGTTTTTTCTTCTTGTCGTCTTTGTCATCCGCCCATCCGGCCGATGCCAAAACCAGCGATGTCGTTACTGCGACGACCAGTGTTCTCAAACCAATAGCTGAAATTGCCATATCTGTGCTCTCCCGCGACACGCCCCGCAACGGGGCATGCCCTCAGCCTAGCGGCGCAAAAACGCTGTGGCAACAAACGGGTGGGTCAGATTTCCTCGACCAAAGTCACGCCGTCCAGCGATTTGATCGCGCCCTTGATCTGCGGGTTGATCGGAAAGTCCTGCCCCAAGTCCATCTCGACATCGCCCGGCAGGCCAGGGTCCAGCAGGCAGATGTGAATCGGCCCCTTGGCTGCTCGCTTGGCGGCTCCGGCGGCATCTTCAAGCACCTTGGCAACGGTTGGCAACACCTCGGGCACGTCCACGAAGATCCGCAAGCCCGTCGCGCCCGCCTCGGCCACGACCGAGTCCGCCGGCCCCACTGATCGGGCCAGCAGTTTCAGCTGATCGGATTCCATCGTCGCCTCGGCAGATAGGACCACCTGAGCGCCTGTTTCCAGAAACTCGCGCGATTTCTCCAGCGTTTCCGAGAACAGCGTGACCTCGTAAGCCCCGGTCGGATCAGACAGTTGCGCAAAGGCAAAGCGGTTACCCTTGGCCGATTTCCGTTCCTGCCGACCCGAAACTACACCGGCCATCTTGGCGATGAACGGACCCGAGCGCGCCTTTTCCGTCACCTCGTCCAGTGTCATCACCTTTTTGCGTTTCAACGCGGGCATATAGTCATCCAGCGGGTGGCCGGAGAGGTAAAAGCCGATGGCCTTGAATTCTTCACTCAGACGCTCCGCAGGCAACCAGTCGGGTGTGGGCGACAGGCGGGGTTCCGGCAGGTCGTCACCGGCCTCACCAAACAGAGATACCTGGTTCGAGTTTTTCTGATCGTGGATCGCCGCCGAATACTGCACCAGCGGATCGAGGCTTTCGAACACGCGGCGCCGGTTCTTGTCGAGCTGATCGAACGCCCCTGCTCGGGCCAGCATTTCCATTGGCCGTTTGCCGACCTTCTTCAGATCAACCCGGCGGGCGAAATCGAACAGGTTTACAAACGGCTTGTCTCCACGCCCTTCAACCACAAGGTTCATCGCCTCGACGCCCACGTTCTTGAGTGCGCCCAGCGCATAGACAAGCTCACCGTTCACGACATCAAAGGTCGCTAGTGACCGGTTCACACAGGGCGGCACATAGGGTAATTCCAGCCCCTTGCGGACTTCCTCGAAGTAAACCGCCAGCTTATCAGTCAGATGGATATCGCAGTTCATGACACCCGCCATGAACTCGACCGGATGGTTCGCCTTTAGCCAGCCGGTCTGATAACTGACCACCGCATAGGCTGCGGCGTGGGATTTGTTAAAGCCGTAGTTGGCGAATTTCTCCAGCAGGTCGAACACCTCGGAGGCTTTCTTGGCATCTACGCCATTCTCACCCGCGCCTTTTTCGAATTTTGGGCGTTCGGCATCCATCGCCTCTTTGATCTTCTTACCCATCGCGCGGCGCAGCAGGTCAGCGCCACCCAACGAGTACCCGGCCATGACCTGCGCGATCTGCATCACCTGTTCCTGATAAACGATGATGCCCTGCGTCTCCTCAAGGATATGGTCGATCAGCGGGTGAACGGATGTGATCTCGCGCAGCCCGTTCTTGACCTCGCAATAGGTCGGGATGTTCTCCATCGGACCGGGGCGATACAGCGCCACAAGGGCCACAATATCCTCGATACAAGTGGGTTTCATGCGTTTAAGCGCATCCATCATACCCGAGGATTCTACCTGGAACACCGCCACCGTCTTTGCTGCTGAATAGAGCTTGTACGTCGCCTCATCATCCAGCGGGATGGCGTTAATCTGGTTTTCAGCCCCTTCGGCTGGCTCATAAAGCTCGGTGCCGTCAGCAGCCACATGCAAAGGGCGACCTGACTTGAAGATGATGTCCATCGCGTTCTGGATCACCGTCAACGTTTTCAGACCCAGAAAGTCGAACTTCACCAACCCAGCCTGTTCGACCCATTTCATATTGAATTGGGTCGCAGGCATGTCCGAACGCGGATCCTGATAAAGCGGCACCAACGCGTCCAGCGGGCGGTCCCCGATCACAACGCCCGCCGCGTGAGTTGAGGCGTTGCGCAGCAGACCTTCGACCTGTTGGCCGTAAGTGAGCAGGCGGTCCACCACCTCTTCATTCCGCGCCTCTTCGCGCAGCCGCGGTTCGTCTTTCAGCGCCTTTTCGATGGAAACGGGTTTGACGCCTTCGACCGGGATCATCTTGGACAGGCGATCGACCTGCCCGTATGGCATCTGCAGCACCCGGCCAATGTCGCGCACTGCGGCCTTCGACAGCAACGCACCAAAGGTGATGATCTGCCCCACCTTGTCGCGCCCGTATTTCTGCTGCACATAGCGGATCACCTCTTCGCGGCGATCCATGCAGAAGTCGATGTCGAAGTCGGGCATCGAAACCCGCTCAGGGTTCAGGAACCGTTCGAACAGCAGCGAATAGCGCAACGGATCAAGGTCGGTGATTGTAAGCGCATAGGCCACCAAGGAGCCCGCACCCGACCCGCGCCCCGGCCCCACCGGGATGTCGTGATCCTTGGCCCATTGGATAAAGTCCGCAACGATCAGGAAATAGCCGGGAAAGCCCATGCCTTCGATGATGCCCAGCTCGAAATCCAGCCGTTGCTGATATTCCTCGGGCGACACCGCATGCGGGATCACGGCCAGACGTTTCTGCAAGCCTTCATTGGCAATGCGGCGCAGTTCGGCGACCTCATCATCGGCGAATTTCGGCAGGATCGGATCACGGCGATAGGCCATAAAGGCGCAACGCTGTGCTATCTCAACCGTGTTCTCAATTGCCTCAGGCAAATCGGCGAACAGAGTCACCATTTCCTGTTGCGACTTGAAGTAGTGCTGCGCAGTCAGGCGACGGCGGCCCTCTTGCTGGTCGACATAGGCACCCTCTGAAATACAGATCAGGGCGTCATGGGCCTCGTACATATCCGATGTTGGGAAGTAGACATCGTTGGTGGCAACCAGCGGCAGGTTCTTGGCATAGGCCATCTCGACATGGCCACGTTCTGTCAAACGTTCCGCTTCGGGTTGGCCCGCCTCGCCGGGATGACGTTGCAGTTCAATATAGAGCCGATCCGGGAACATAACCGCCAGCCGATCCACCAGCGCCTCCGCCGCCGGGCGCTGACCTTGTTGCAGCAGCATCCCGACTGGCCCGTCCGGTCCGCCGGTCAGGCAGATAAGACCGTCCGAACGATCTGCCAACTCCTCCAAGGTGACCTGCGGCAGTTGCCCACCCTTGTCCACATAGAGGCATGAGCTGAGCTTCATCAGGTTTTCATACCCGACTTCGGACTGCGCCAGCAGCACCAACGGCGCGGGAAGCTTTGGCTTTTCGCCGGGTTGCGCCTGCAGATAGGTCAGATCGACCTGACAGCCCATGATCGGCTGCACCCCTGCTCCGCTGGCCGTCACCGAAAACTCCAGGGCCGAGAACATCGAATTGGTGTCTGTCACCGCAACGGCGGGCATCTCCATCTTCTCGCAAAGCGCGGGCAGCTTTTTCAGCCGCACAGCGCCTTCCAGCAGAGAATATTCGGTGTGAACGCGGAGGTGAATGAATCGAGGAGTACAGCTCATACAGCCTACGCTATCCCAGCCCGCAGCCGCGCAAAAGCGAGAACCGACGCCATTATGCGCCTAAAAAATCAGCGCGGATTATTCGGCTTTTTCAGAAGGTGCTTCGGGGTCGACCACACCGAACAATGGAAAAACGGTTTAATTTCAGCCGCATGCACGTTATCGACATCCTGCATTTTCACGTAACGCAGGGGTAATGATGCATAATATAGGCAGTTTTTCTTGCCAGAGAAGCTGCGGAGTTTCTAACATCGGAAGGCAAGCTATCCGCCCGCACTCTTTCTACGTCGCATCGAAGGAGAGCACCAAGGGGCGCAACCGGGTAAGGCGACGGGTTTCTCGAATGAACATCACGTTTCTTCTGAACGGAGAGACAGTGGAACTGGCGGATGTTGATCCGACAGCCACCCTGCTGGACTGGCTGCGCGAAGATCGCGGCCTGACCGGCACCAAGGAAGGCTGCAACGAAGGCGATTGCGGGGCCTGCACCGTGATGGTGACGGATGAGGGCGGCCACAAGGCGCTGAACTCGTGCATCCTGTTCCTGCCGCAACTTCATGGCAAAGCGGTTCGCACCGTCGAAGGGGCCAGCGGCCCGAATGGTGAGGCCCATCCGGTTCAACAGGCAATGGTCGACCTGCACGGATCACAATGCGGGTTCTGCACGCCGGGGTTTGTCATGTCGATGGTTGCAAGCCATGCGAACGGTGCGACAGACCATGATACGCAACTTGCGGGAAACCTGTGCCGCTGCACAGGTTACGCACCGATTATCCGAGCGGCTAAGGCCGCCGAAAAACAACCGGTCCCAGTTTGGGTAAAGGACAAACCGATTGCCACGCCGACCTCGTCAATGCTGCCCGGCTCGTCCGACGAACTGGCGGCGGTTTATGCCGAACACCCGGATGCAACTCTGGTCGCTGGTGCGACCGATGTGGGCCTGTGGGTCACGAAGCAACTGCGCGATCTGGACCCGGTGATTTTCCTCAACCGCTGCGAAGACCTGAAACAGATCACAATCACCGATGACGAAATCCGTTTCGGAGCCATGGTCGACATGAACCGGATGGGAGAGGCGCTGGCCGATCTGCATCCTTCCTACGAAGAGATGATCCGTCGCTACGCCAGCGTGCAGGTCCGCCACGCGGCCACCGTCGGCGGCAACATCGCCAATGGCTCTCCTATCGGAGACAACCCTCCTGCGTTGATCGCGTTGGGTGCAACATTGCATCTGCGCAAAGGCGATGCACGCCGTTCGATCCCGCTGGAACAGTTCTTCCTTGACTACGGCAAACAAGACCGCGCGCCCGGCGAATTCGTCGAAGCCGTCAGCTTCCCGCGTCAGGCCGACCGGCTGAAAGCGTATAAGCTCAGCAAACGGTTCGATCAGGACATCTCGGCTGTTTGCGGGTGTTTCAACATTACTGATTCAGATGGCGAAGTTTCGCAAGCACGCATCGCCTTCGGAGGTATGGCCGGGATTCCCAAACGGGCGTCGCATGTTGAGGCCGCGTTAGTCGGAAAACCGTGGACTCTCGAAACCGTTAAGGCCGCCTTGCCAGGTTTTGCAGACGACTTTACCCCTATGACGGACATGCGCGCCTCAGACACGTACCGGTTGGAAACGGCCAAAGCGATGCTGGAACGCTATTTCCTTGAAGACCAAGGCGAGGTGACCAACGTGCTGGAGGTGTCGGCATGAGCGTGACCAAACCCCTTCCTCATGACGCCGCGCCTCTGCATGTATCTGGCACCGCGCGCTATGTGGACGATATTCCTACTCCCAAGGGTACGCTACACTTGGCATTTGGCCTGAGCCCGATTGCCAAGGGCAAAATTACCGCGATGGACCTGTCCGCCGCGAAAGCCGCCAAAGGTGTCGTCATGGTCATGACCGCAGATGATCTGCCCTTTGCCAACGACGTCTCGCCCTCGATCCATGACGAACCGTTGCTGTCGGATGGCACGGTTCACTATATCGGACAGCCCGTATTTCTGGTCGTCGCCACCAGCCACCTGGCGGCGCGCAAGGCAGCGCGCCTGGGCAAGATCGACTATGCCGAGGAAACCCCTATCCTGACAGTCGAAGAAGCCCTCGCCGCCGACAGCCGGTTTGAGGACGGCCCGCGTATCTATGCCAAAGGCGACACAGACGCGGCCATCGCGAACGCGGTGCATGTAATCGAAGGCACATTCGAACTCGGCGGTCAGGAGCATTTTTACCTGGAAGGTCAGGCTGCTCTGGCTGTGCCGAATGAGGGCGCGGATATGCTGGTGCACAGTTCAACCCAACACCCGACCGAGATTCAGCACAAGGTGGCCGATGCGTTGGGCGTTCCGATGCATGCGGTTCGGGTTGAGACACGCCGGATGGGCGGAGGGTTCGGTGGCAAGGAAAGTCAGGGCAACGCGTTGGCCGTCGGTTGCGCCGTCGCAGCGCGTGCGACCGGCAAAGCCTGCAAGATGCGCTATGACCGTGACGATGACATGATCATCACCGGTAAGCGTCATGCGTTCCGTATTTCATATAAAGCAGGGTTTGACGAGAACGGCCACATACAGGGCGTGTCGTTCCTCCACCACGCCATCTGCGGCTGGGCGCAGGACCTGTCCCTGCCCGTTGCCGACCGCGCGATGCTGCATTCGGACAATGCGTATCTGCTGCCGAATGCCCGTATTGAAAGCCATCGGCTGAAGACCAACACACAATCCGCCACCGCCTATCGCGGGTTTGGCGGTCCGCAGGGCATGGTTGGGATCGAACGGGTGATGGATCACGCCGCACATGAGCTGGGGCTTGACCCTGTCGAGCTGCGCCGTCGCAACTATTATGAACCGGCGCATCCGGTGGCCGAGCGGACACCGCAGAAAAAACCACTGGGCCACCCCGACCCCCACGAAGACCTGACCAGCCGCGGTGCGGTGGAAATGGGTAACGCCCCGGTGCGCCCGTTGCCCGCAGGCGGCAACACCACGCCCTATGGTATGGAGGTCAGCGATTTCGAGCTGCACGGCATGACAGAGACCCTGCTGAAATCCAGCGACTATACCGCGCGCAAGGCAGCTATTAAAAAATGGAACGCTGAAAACAGCGTGATCAAGAAGGGCATCGCCTTTTCTCCGGTCAAGTTCGGAATTTCCTTCACGCTGACCCACCTCAATCAAGCGGGCGCTCTGGTGCACGTGTATCAGGATGGCTCGGTCCACTTGAACCATGGCGGCACCGAGATGGGTCAGGGCTTGTTCCAGAAGGTCGCGCAGGTCGCGGCCTCGCGCTTTGGCATCCCGCTAGAGATGGTGAAGATCACCGCCACTGACACCGCAAAGGTGCCGAACACCTCGGCCACAGCGGCCTCTTCGGGCAGCGACCTGAATGGCATGGCCGTGAAAGCCGCCTGCGATACGATCCGCGACCGAATGGCCAACTATCTGGCTGAACGCCATCAGGCCGACCCATCAGCGGTCACCTTTGCGGACGGATACGTTTCGGTCGGAGAGGAACGCTATACCTTCGCCGAAGCCGCCGCATTGGCCTATCAGGGGCGCATCAGCTTGTCGGCGACGGGGTTCTATAAAACGCCCAAGATTGAATGGGACCGGATCAAAGGCCGGGGCCGTCCGTTCTTTTACTTCGCCTACGGCGCCGCGATCACCGAGGTCGCCGTGGACACTCTGACCGGCGAAAATCGCATCCTGCGCACCGACATCCTGAATGACGCCGGGGCCTCGCTGAACCCGGCTTTGGATATCGGTCAGGTCGAAGGCGGCTACGTCCAAGGCGCGGGTTGGCTCACGACTGAAGAACTGGTCTGGGACGATCAGGGTAATCTGCGTACGCACGCGCCCTCGACCTACAAAATCCCCGCCTGCTCGGACCGGCCCGACATCTTCAACGTCGCACTTTGGGATGGTGAGAACCGTGAGGATACGATCTATCGCTCGAAAGCGGTGGGTGAGCCACCGTTCATGCTGGGCATATCAGCGTGGCTGGCTTTGTCGAACGCCGTCGCAACTTGTGGCGACAGTTACCCGGCGCTGAACGCTCCTGCCACGGCCGAGGAAGTCTGGCGCGGCATCCAAAGGATGAAGGGAGGTATCTGATGGGATTTGATCGAGAGGCTTTGAGGGAGGCGGTCAAAACCCACGGGAAAGTCACCCGGGTGGTCATCGCTGCGATCAAGGGGTCATCCCCACGCGAAGTTGGCGCTGCAATGCTGGTTTGGGAGAACGGGCAAAGCGGAACCATCGGTGGCGGCACGCTGGAGTTTCAAGCGGCTGAGGCCGCACGGGCGCAGACGGTACAAGGCTGCCTGACCCACCACGCGCTCGGCCCGGATATGGGCCAGTGTTGCGGCGGCGCAGTCTCGCTGCTGAGCGAGATTTATGACCAACAGGCCGTGGATGCGCTCGACGATCTCGTTATCGCTCGGTCTCCGTCGGGCGGCGACATGCCCCTGTCGGTTAAACGCCTGCTGACGTCAGCGCGCGGTCAGGGCATTGCGCCCGAACCGCAACTGGTCGACGGCTGGATGGTTGAGCCGGTCCACAAGCCCACGCGAAACCTGTGGATTTGGGGCGCTGGCCATGTTGGACGCGCGCTGGTGGATGTATTGTCCCCCCTGCCCGATATTGCGATCACCTGGGTCGATACCGGGCCCGAGCGGTTTCCCGACGCGGTTCCTACCGGAGTGACCGTGGTTCCGGCAGCCAAACCTTCGGAGTTGGTGCGCCATGCCCCGCGCGATGCCGAGCATCTTGTGCTCACTTATTCACACACTCTGGACTTAGAGCTGTGCAACCGGCTGCTTTCGCACGATTTCCGCTTTGCTGGCCTGATCGGCTCGGCTACGAAATGGGCGCGATTCCGGTCGCGGCTGGCGGCCCTAGGGCATTCACCCGAACGGATCAGCCGGATCACCTGTCCAATCGGTGATCCCGGCTTGGGCAAACACCCGCAGATGATCGCAGTTGGTGTCGCCGCGCAGCTCTTGCGCCCGGCCCAACAGAACGAGTTGAAGAAGGACCTGAGCGCGTGACCACTCCACTTTTAAGCTTGCAAGGGCTGACCAAAGCCTATCCCGGCGTCGTGGCCAATGATCAGGTGTCTTTTGACATCGGTGAAGGCGAAGTACACGCCTTGTTGGGCGAAAACGGCGCGGGGAAATCCACGCTGGTGAAAATGATCTACGGTCTGGTGAAACCCGACAGCGGCGCGATGCTGCTGCGTGGTCAGCCTTTTGCGCCACCCGAACCCCGCGCCGCACGCGCAGACGGGATCGCGATGGTGTTCCAACACTTCTCGCTGTTTGATGCGCTGAATGTGGCCGAGAATATCGCACTGGGGATGGAGAACCCGCCGCCGATGGGTGATCTGGCCTCGCGCATTCGCGAAGTGTCTGAAACCTATGGCCTGCCGCTCGATCCTTACCGCACCGTTGGCGATCTGTCCGCCGGTGAGCGTCAGCGGGTTGAGATCATCCGTTGCCTGTTGCAAGACCCCAAGCTGTTGATCATGGACGAGCCGACCTCGGTTCTGACCCCTCAGGAAGTCGATATCCTGTTTGAAACGCTGAACAAATTGCGATCCGAGGGAACGTCGATCCTGTATATTTCGCATAAGCTGGAAGAAATCCGTACGCTGTGTGACCACGCCACTATCCTGCGGCTGGGCAAGAATGTAGGCGAATGCGTACCCTCTGAGACCTCGGCGCGGGATATGGCAGAGATGATGGTGGGGTCTACCCTGCAGACACCAGAACGCTCTGGCCGTGAGTTCGGTGGGGTTGCGCTGGATGTCAGCGGATTGTCGGTGCCTTCGCCCTCAGAATTCGGCACCGCGCTGAAGAACGTCCATATGACCGTCCGCAAGGGAGAGGTTCTGGGCATCGGCGGCGTTGCCGGGAATGGGCAGGACGAATTGCTGGGAGTATTGTCCGGGGAAATCATCACAGCCGCCGACGCGATCAAGTTTAACGGGCAACGGATCGGAAAGCTTGGCCCGACTGCTCGTCGGAAGTTAGGCGTTCTCACCGCCCCCGAAGAACGGCTGGGCCACGCGGCGGCGCCAGACATGAGTCTGACCGAGAACGCCCTGCTGACCGGGTCGGTGCGCGAAGGGCTGGAAAACAACGGGTTCCTGAAATGGGCCGAGACCAAGAGCTTTGCCGAGAAGATCATTAGCGCCTTTGACGTCCGCACGCCGGGACCGGAAAATGCGGCGCGTTCTCTGTCCGGTGGCAATCTGCAGAAATTCGTCATCGGTCGAGAGGTGCTGCAGAACCCAGACGTGTTGGTGGTGAACCAACCGACTTGGGGTGTGGACGCCGCCGCGGCGGCATCGATCCGACAGGCCATTCTAGATCTGGCGGCTAAGGGCACGGCGGTGATTTGCATTTCTCAGGACTTGGACGAGTTGATGGAAATTTCGGACAGCTTCGCGGCCCTGAACGAAGGACGGCTAAGCGCTCCGCGTCCGACCACTGGTCTGACCGTTGATGAGATCGGACTGATGATGGGCGGTGCCCATGGCATGGAGGTGGCACATGTGTGACCTGCACCGTCGCCTTCGGCGAGAGTATTTACAAAAAGACGAAGAACTTGGGGGTATGAGCAGATGATTGTGTTGGAGAAACGGCCTCAGCCGTCCAAAGCGTGGTCTTACGCGACCCCACTGGTTGCGGTGCTTGCAACGATGGCCTTTGGCGGCATTCTGTTCGCCCTTCTAGGAAAGAACCCGGTTGAGGCCATCGGCACCATTTTCTGGGAACCACTGTTTGGCGAATTCGCATTCTATTATCGCCCGCAATTGCTGGTGAAAGGCGCGCCATTGGTGCTGATTGCCATTGGTTTGTCGCTGGGCTTTCGCGCCGGCATCTGGAATATCGGCGCCGAAGGTCAATACATCATGGGCGCTATCTTTGGCGCGGCAGCCGGCCTGGCATTCTATCCGCTAGACGCATTTTATATCTTTCCGATCATGGTGATCGCGGGCGCGTTCGGCGGCTGGCTGTGGGCAATGATCCCGGCTTTTCTGAAAGTGCGCTTTGGAACCAACGAAATCCTTGTGTCGCTGATGCTGGTCTATGTCGCCGAGCAGATGCTCGCCTCGGTTTCGCTGGGCCTGCTAAAAAACCCCGAAGGGTTCGGTTTTCCTGGCTCACGCAACCTGCAATCCTATGACAGCGCGCATAACGCCGAACTAATTGCCGGATCGGGGATGCACTGGGGCGTCGTGACCGCGCTGATCGCGGTGATCTTTGCCTATGTCCTGTTGAACCGGCACATGCTGGGTTTCCACATCCGCCTAACGGGCGAAGCGCCAAGGGCCGCCAAGTTCGCAGGTGTGAACCCGGCGCGTCTGATCCTGTTCTGTCTGGGTCTGTCCGGCGCGCTGGCAGGGCTGGCGGGGATGTTCGAAGTCTCCGGCCCCTCGGGCGTGGTCAGCATCGACTTTAACGTCGGTTACGGCTTTACCGCGATCATCGTGGCCTTTCTGGGCCGCCTGCATCCGGTCGGTATTCTGCTGGCCGGTGGCCTGATGGCGCTGACCTATATTGGTGGTGAAATCGCCCAGTCTCAGCTAGGCCTGCCTGCCGCAGCCATTCAGGTGTTCCAGGGCATGCTTCTGTTCTTCCTGCTGGCATTCGATCTTCTGACAAACTACCGCATCCGTGCGGCCCGTAGCGAGGTGGCATAACCATGGACCTTGGAGAAATTAACCCCGTCCTTCTGATCGCCTCGCTGATGGTGGCCGCAACCCCACTGTTGTTGGCCGCAATCGGAGAATTGGTGGTCGAAAAAGCAGGCGTCCTGAACCTCGGCGTTGAGGGCATGATGATCGTGGGCGCGATCAGCGGCTTTGCGATTTCGGTCGAGACCGGCTCGCCATGGCTGGGCTTTATCGCAGCCGCCATTGGTGGCGCTGCGCTGTCGCTGCTGTTCGTATTGCTGACGCAGGTGGCGCTGGCCAACCAAGTGGCCAGTGGACTTGCGCTGACGCTGTTCGGATTGGGATTCAGCGCGCTGATGGGACAAAGCTATGTCGGTGTGAAACCGCCTGATATGGCTGACATCCATATTCCGTTGATCAGCGACATTCCGGTGATCGGCCCGATCCTGTTTCAGCATGACCCGATCCTGTATGTCGGCATCGCCCTGACAGCGGCCGTCTGGGCCACGCTGAAATACACCCGCGTCGGTCTGATCCTGCGCGCGGTGGGCGAAAACCACGATGCGGCGCATGCGCTCGGCTACAAGGTCATCAAGATCCGTATCATGGCGATCCTGTTTGGCGGCGCATGCGCGGGCCTTGGCGGAGCCTATATCAGCCTGATCCGCGTCCCGCAGTGGACCGAAGGGATGACCGCCGGTGTCGGCTGGATCGCGCTGGCGCTGGTGGTGTTCGCCAGCTGGAAACCTTGGCGGGCCTTGCTGGGCGCCTATTTGTTCGGCGGCATCACCGTGTTGCAGCTTAATTTGCAGGCAGCGGGCGTTGCCATTCCCGTCGAGTATCTGGCAATGTCGCCCTATATCATCACGATCCTTGTGCTTGTGATCCTTTCGGCCGACAAGAGCAGCGCACCTGCCTCACTGGGCCGGACCTTCCATGCCTCGCACTAGAGGCCAACTGAACCAACTTGGGGAGTAACACATGAAATTCACTACACTTCTGGCAAGTGCCGCCATGGCGCTGGGTCTGGCCTCGGGGGCCATGGCCGAAGACAAGACCAAGGTCGGTTTCGTCTATGTCGGCCCGGTGGGCGACGGTGGCTGGACCTATGAACACAACAAGGGTCGTCTGGCCGTGGAAGACCACTTTGGCGACAAGGTCGAGACCGTCTTCGTTGAATCGGTGCCTGAAGGCCCGGACGCCGAGCGTGTCATGACTCAGATGGCGCTGGAAGGGGCCGATCTGATCTTCACCACCTCGTTCGGGTACATGGACCCGACCATCAACGTGGCGAAGAAATTCCCGAATGTGAAGTTCGAGCACGCAACCGGATATAAAACCGCTGACAACGTGTCGGTCTATTCGGCCCGCTTCTATGAAGGTCGCGCGGTTCAGGGCCACATTGCCGGTAAAATGACCGAGTCGAACATCATCGGCTACATCGGTTCCTATCCGATCCCGGAAGTGATCCGTGGCATCAACTCGGCCTATATCCACGCCAAGAAGGTGAACCCGGATGTCGAGTTCAAGATCGTTTGGGCCTACACTTGGTTCGACCCGGCGAAAGAGGCTGACGCCGCCACCGTTCTGATCGAACAGGGTGCAGACGTGATCCTGCAGCACACCGACTCGACCGCGCCGCAGGCAGCCGCTCAAGAAGCAGGCAATGTGATCACCTTCGGGCAGGCCTCGGACATGAGCGAGTATGCACCGCACCCGCGTGTGTCTTCGATCATTGACAACTGGGCGCCCTACTACATCGCGCGTACCCAGGCTGTCATCGATGGCTCGTGGGCAACCGTGAACACTTGGGACGGTATCAAAGAAGGTATGGTTGAGATCGGAGAGATCTCGGACGCGGTTCCGGCCGACGTCAAAGAAGAAGCGCTGGCGATGAAGGCCGCAATGGCTGCGGGCGAGTACCATCCGTTCACCGGCCCGCTGAAAAAGCAGGACGGCAGCGATTGGCTGGGCGAGGGTGACGTGGCCGACGATGGCACCCTGGCGGGCATGAACTTCTACGTCGAAGGGCTGGAAGGCGAAATTCCGCAGTAAGCCAAACTGCATTCGCATCGAGGGGCTGGCCGTTTGGCTGGCCCTTTTTTTGCTTCTTAGAAACTTGACGAATAGAGCCACTCCGGCCCTGATAGAATCCGTGAACCTCAATCCGAACAAAAGCCCGATGCAGACCAAGGCACAAGACCACAGTCGATGGTGGCTGCTTGGTGCAATGGGGGCAATTCTTGGCGTTATTCTGCTGGATGAAACAGTGGTCAGCGTGGCACTGCACACAATTCGGGATGACCTCAGGCTTTCGGAGCTGGACGCGCATTGGGTGGTGAATATTTATCTGCTTGTGCTGGCCTGCTTTGCCGGGGCTGCGGGCCGATTGGGCGACATTTTGGGCATTCGCCTATTGCTGGGCGCGGGTCTGTTTATCTTTGGCGTATCATCGGTGATGGGCGGGTTTGCTGATAGCGGTTTCACACTTTTGGCAGCACGTGCAATCCAAGGCTTTGGGGCAGCGTTAATCTTTCCTTTGTCGCTGGTCATTCTGGTCCAATCCTTCGATGAATCAGAGCGTGGCCTTGCACTGGGTCTTTACGGAGGGATTGGGACGGTCTTCCTGTCACTTGGGCCACTGGTTGGCGGATTGCTGACGGAATACCTGTCATGGCGCTGGATATTCTGGGTCAATCCACCGATCGTTCTGGTGGTCGCAGCGATTGCCTGGACCTTCTGGCGTGATCCGCCGCACCCGCCAGAGCTTGGGTTTGACTGGCGTGGCTTAGCGCTGCTGGTCCCTGGCTTGGCCGCGTTAGTTTTTGGGATCATGGAAGGCCCGGATCGCGGCTGGACCCAGCCCGAGGTGATGCTGGCATTGCTCGCAGGCATTGCGGCTCTGGCACTTTTTGTTCGGGTTGAGAGACGTTTTCAAACACCGCTGATTGCCATATCCCTGTTTTCCAATCCCGGCTTCGCAGCCTCGAACATGATCCTATTCACCGCGCAGTTCGGTAAGATCGCACTTTTTGTCTTCGGGGCGTCCTACTTTCAGGCAGAACTCGGCTATTCACCTCTGGCCGCCGGGGCGGCGCTGTTACCTATTGCATTCCCGCAAATATTTGTGGCCCCGATAGCAGGCAAAGTCGCAGACAAATTTGGTACACGCGGGCCGTCTCTGACAGGCACAGCACTGGGAACAATGGCCATCGTGTCGGTCGCTGTGGGAATGCACCTTGGCGTTTCGGCACTGATTTACGCAGGATTCGTTTTGTGGGGATGTTGCGTGCCGTTCCTGTTTGTCCCGCCCCGGCGGGCCATAATGACTGCCGTGTCACAAGACCTGCACGGGCAGGCCAGCGGGATTTCGATGACATTTCAACTGTTGGGCGGCACCGTCGGTATGGCCTTGGGCAGTTCGGTCTACGCCCTTACCGCCTCATATACTTGGGTCTTTAGTTTCGTCGCAGGTTTCGCGGCCTTTGTTCTGGCTTATTCCTACGCTTCGCTGACTGAAAGTGGCAGCTCTGGCCGCACCCCGGACTAAGTGCGCGGCCAGACAGTATTAGTGGCCCGTCAGGACCAGAGTATTGACCGGCATCAGGATCAGGCGCAGACGCAGACCCGCTGCGTGGACAACGCCAATCGTATCGATCACGTGCAGAACCGCCGACTGCCAAAAGCCCAGATCTTCATGCTCTAGCCGTTCGTGGTTATCGGTATAGACATTGTCCAGACAATTGCTTCCGGGCGGGATGTCATCCGCCATGTTCTTATAGAGCGGCTCCATATAAACGAGTATCGAACCCGGCACGCGGTTCGTCTGCACATCCCGCAGCTCGTCCGAAGGGCGGATTTGGCCGGACGGGATCACATCCTGAACTTCAACCACGACCATCGGGATCACGGTAAAAGGTTTGGTCATACAGCCCAGTTCCCCGATCATACCCGGCTTAATGACCTGCGCCGACATCTGGTTGAACGCGGCCTGAAATCGGTTGTGACCAGTGTGTGACGGCACGAGAATGCCTGCCGGGCGCAGCAAAGGACTGACATAGTCACCAACCTGCAGCCCGAACTGTTCGACCCGACCTGTCACCCCAGCACTGATCACGGTCTTGTCCAGCTCGGTCAGTGCCGCATCCAGTTGCGCGTTGGCGCTGGCCAGTTGAGCGGGAATCAATTCCTCGATCTGTTGTACGACTGCGGCACGTTGGGACTCGGCGGCGCGCAATTGAGCTTCGCGTTCAGCAACCAGATTTTCCAACCGGTCGATCTCGGCCAGTCGCACGGCGCTGGAGCCTTCGTCACGCAGCGTGGTGTTGCGTTCCAGATCTTCCAGCGACTGATCCAGCGCGGCACGTGCGCCAGCTATTCCGGCCTCGGCCTCGGCCAGATCGGTCTCGGCCACTTTCAGCGAAGCTTGAACCTGTGCGATCTGGGCGTGTGCAGCTTCGACCATGGCTGTCTGGGTAAAATCCTCGATCCGAAAAATCGGCTGCCCTGCAGTCACCAATTCGTTGTTGCGGACATAGATTTCGGACACACGCCCGCCCAGTTGCGGCAGGATCGTCACGGTGCGGAAATACGAGGCCGCCGTTTTGCTGGCCGGGTGGAAATAAAACAGCGTGGTGATCACTGTCAGCGCCAGAATGGCACAGGTGGTCAGGCCCCAGCGCAGCTCGTACCACATGGTGAACAGCGTGATCTCATGTCCGATCCGTTTGCCTTGGACATAACGACGGAACAGATAGTCGGGCAGCACCGTCACCAGCGCGCACATCAAAGTCTCAAGCATGTGTTACTGCTCCTGCTGCGCGGTGGGTTCGGAAGGTTCAACGGCCGCAGGTTCGGGCGGATTCTGATTACCTAAAGATCGGATTGCGTCCGCAATAGCCCTTAGTGGGGCGGCTACATCGGGGAACTGGAACCCAGCCACCAGAATGGCGGCGACCCAGAACAATCCATTATGCGTGAACAGTGCCAGCAGGGCCAGAATGCCGACCAACTGGAACTGAGGGTGATTGGATTCATGCGCGATTTTCTCGGGGATCGAATGCAGGGTGAAATATCCAACCCCGATCAAAATGATCACCACAACGGTAAAAACAAACATGAATGTCAAAAGAAAATCGCTGCCGTCCGCCTGGGTCACATAGGACGGAATATGCCCCGTGGCCATCGGGTGTAAATCTGCGGTGCTCACCCTGCCCTCCTGTTTCTGCTTGATCCTCTTTGGATGGGTTGATGCATAAATTCAAGCCTGCTTAAAGTTGCCGACAATGTTCAGATACTATCGTCCCTCGATGGGACGCCCGGGCAAAAGGGTACATATGATTGATTTTCTCATCATCGGTGGCGGCATCGCGGGACTAAGCGCCGGTGCCCGGCTTTCCGTTCACGGGCGCGTGATACTGCTCGAAGCCGAAGATGCACTGGGCTATCATGCGTCGGGTCGCTCTGCCGCTACGTTCGAAGAAAGCTATGGTCCGCCCTCGGTGGTTGCTTTGAATAAAGCAGGTGCCGCGTATCTGCATAATGGTGGTTATCTGACACCGCGGGGCATTTTGCTGGTGGGCCGCAAAGATCAGCGCGCGGATTTTGAACAGGACGCTGCGGACTTGAACATGCAGGTCATTCCTGCGACCGAGGCGGTTGCCCGCGTGCCTATCCTGAACCCCGATAGGGTTGCCCATGCAGCCGTCAGCACGTCCGCGTTCGACATCGACACCGACAGGCTGCTGCAGGATTTTGCCCGGGTCATTCGCAATAATGGCGGCGAGGTCGTGACCAAAGCCAAGGTTACCGGCATCCACAAGAATCCTCACTGGATCGTCGTGGCTGGGGAAGTCTTTGAAGCCCGCAATCTGGTCAATGCCGCCGGAGCCTGGGTGGATGAAATCGCCCTTATGGCCGGGATCGACCCGATCAACATCACGCCAAAACGCAGATCGATGGCGCGCCTGCCTGCTCCGGGCGGGCATGATGTCAGCGGCTGGCCCATGCTATTTGGCGTGGGCGAAGCGTGGTACGCCAAGCCGGATGCAGGCAAGCTGATCGTATCGCCATCCGAGGCCGACCCAGTGCCGCCGCATGACGCCTATGCAGACGACATGGTGCTGGCCGAGGGGCTGGCCCGCTACGAAGAGATGGTCACCGAGCCGGTCACGCGGGTTGAGACAAACTGGGCCGGTTTACGCAGCTTTACGCCCGATGGGACATTGGTTCTTGGGCCAGATCCAATCGATCCATCCTTTATCTGGTCTGCCGGTCAGGGCGGGTACGGGTTCCAGACCTCTCCGGCGGCATCGCAACTGGTTGCGGATCTGACTGTCGGCACGGCCTCCGAGCTGGACCACAAGACCATCGCTGCCCTCAGCCCAACGAGGTTACGCAGATGAGCAAACGAAAACTTCCTTCAAACGCCAGCGTCGCCATCGAAGGTCAGGACGGGCGGCTGGTCGCCCCGGCAGCCACCCGCAATGCCGATGCGCTGTGTGACCTGCTGCTGCACTGGGCGCCTAACAAGGGCAAGGCGCTTGAGATCGCCAGTGGCACCGGCCAACATGTCAGCGCCTTTGCCCGGTCGTTGCCTGACCTCCATTGGCAACCGACCGAAGTCGAAGCCGAGCGGCGCGCCAGCATCGACGCCTATGCCGCCGATTTGCCTAATGTCGCCGATGCCATTGCGCTGGATGCGACGGCTCAGGGCTGGCACAAAGGGTTTTCTGGTCAGAACCTGATCGTCCTGATCAATTTGGTACATTTGATCAGCTGGCCGGAAACGCAAATACTGGCGTCCGAGGCCGCGCAGGCGTTGGTGCCCAACGGTCGGTTCATCTTGTATGGTCCGTTCAAAAGATCCGGCGAGCTGACGAGCGCCGGAGACCAACGCTTTCACGATGCGCTCATCCAACAGGACCCCGAGATCGGCTGTAAGAATGATGATGACATTGCTACGCTGATGCGTTCGCAAGGTCTGACCGTCATCGAAACTGTAGAGATGCCCGCGAACAATCTGGCGTTCATTGCCGAGAAGCCGGGCTAAATGAAAAACAGGCGGCGCTTTCGCACCGCCTGTTCTTTGGATTAGCCGTCCTTGCGGATGGTTTCGTTCTTGGGGTCGTAGGGGCTGTCGCAGGTGACGACTGCATCCCAAAGCTTGTCCTGAATTTTGACCTGCAGCTTTGTGCCTTCGACCGCCAGCTCGGGCTTCACATAGCCCATGCCGATGGATTTCTCGAACGCGACCGAGTAGCCACCCGAGGTCAGACGACCCACACGCTCACCTTCCGGCGTGTACAGCGCCTCGCGGCCCCACGGGTCGGCATCATCCGGTCCGTCGATCAGCAGGGTACAGCATTTGACGCGCACGCCGGTCTCTTCCAGCTTCGCCTTGCCATAGAAGTCTTTCGACAGGTCGACAAAGCGCGGCAGGTCGGCTTCCAGCGGGGTCGCGTCGCGGCCAAGTTCGGTGCCAAACGCGCGATAGGATTTCTCCTGACGCAGCCAGTTCTGAGCGCGCGCACCGACCAGCTTCATACCGTGCTTCTCACCGGCTTTCTCCAGCAGGTCGAACAGGTAGTTCTGCATCTCGATCGGGTGGTGCAATTCCCAACCCAACTCACCAGTGTAAGCCACACGGATCGCGTTGACCGGGCACATGCCCAGCTCGATCTGACGAGCCGACAGCCACGGGAAGCGCTTGTTGGACAGAGCGGTTTCCGGGTCGGCGTCTTTGATGACCTCTTTCAGAACTTCGCGCGACTTGGGTCCGGCGATGGCAAAGACGCCCCACTGAGTGGTCACGTCCTGGATTTCGATATAGCCGAACTCCTCCATCTTGTCCTCGGCTGCCTTGCGCAGATAGTCGGCGTCATACTCAGTCCAGGCACCGGCGGAGACGATGTAGTAGTTGTTCTCGCCATTGCGAACGATGGTATATTCGGTGCGGGTCGTGCCGTGCGAGGTCAGCGCATAGGTCAGGTTGATACGACCGACTTTGGGCAGCTTGTTGCAGGTGAACCAATCCAGGAACTGAGTCGCTCCGGGGCCTTTGACGACGTGCTTGGTGAAGGCGGACGCGTCGATCAGGCCAACGCCTTCGCGGATCGCTTTGGCTTCTTCGACGGCATACTGCCACCAGTTGCCGCGGCGGAACGAACGGCTTTCTTCGTCGAAGTTTTCCGGCGCATCAACCGGACCAAAGTAGTTCGGGCGTTCCCAACCGTTCACCCAGCCGAACTGTGCACCTCGTGCTTTCTGGCGGTCGTAGGCTGGTACAGTGCGCAGCGGACGGCAAGCTGCGCGCTCTTCATCCGGGTGGTGCAGGATGTAGACGTGCTCATAGCACTCTTCGTTCTTGCGCGCCGCGAATTCGGTGGTCATCCAGTTCGATGAGTAACGCTTGGGGTCCAGCGAGGCCATGTCGATCTCGGCTTCGCCATCGACCATCATCTGAGCCAGATAATAGCCGGTGCCGCCTGCAGCGGTGATGCCGAAGCTGAAGCCCTCGGCCAGCCACATGTTGCGCAGGCCCGGAGCCGGACCAACCAGCGGGTTGCCATCGGGGGTATAGCAGATCGGACCGTTGAAATCGTCTTTCAGTCCGGATTCGGCGCAGGAAGGCACACGTTCGGCCATCGCCATGTACTGGTCCGCAATCCGGTCCAGATCCAGCGGGAACAGGTCGGCGCGGAAGCTGTCCGGCACGCCGTGTTCGAACCGTGCCGGTGCGCCGTGTTCATAGATGCCCAAAATCCAACCGCCACGCTCTTCGCGTGCATAGGATTCGTTGTCTGCGTCACGCACAACGGGGTGTTCCGGGTTGCCCGCCTCACGCCATTTGACCAGCTCAGGGTCTTTGTCCATGACGATGAACGTGTGCTCGACCGGGATGGCAGGCATCTTGATGCCCAGCATCTTGGCGGTGCGCTGCGCGTGGTTGCCCGAAGCGGTCACGACATGCTCGGCGGTGATCACCACCTGCTCGTCGCTCTCAACAAGGTTGCCGCCCTTTTCGACCATCTTGGTGCAGGTGACTTCCCAGTGGGTACCGTTCCAGTGGAAGGCGTCGGCCTGCAGCTTGCGGACGATGTCAACGCCGCGCTGACGCGCACCCTTTGCCATCGCCTGTGTCACATCGGCAGGGTTAATGTAGCCGTCCTCGGTGTGGTAGATCGCGCCCTTCAGGTCCGAGGTTTCGATCAGCGGCCAGCGTTCCTTGATCTGCTCGGGCGTCAGCCATTCATAGGCAACGTCGCAGGTTTCAGCGGTGGACGCATACAGCATGTATTCGTCCATACGCTCTTGTGTCTGCGCCATGCGCAGGTTGCCGACCACGGCGAAGCCCGCGTTCAGGCCTGTTTCTTCCTCAAGCGTCTTGTAGAAGTCCACCGAATATTTGTGGATGTGCGTTGTCGCATAGGACATGTTGAACAGCGGCAGCAGGCCCGCTGCGTGCCAAGTGGACCCGGACGTCAGCTCGTCCCGTTCGATCAACATCACATCGTCCCAGCCTGCTTTGGCCAGATGATAGGCAATCGAGGTCCCGACGGCGCCGCCGCCAACGACCAGTGCTTTGACTTGGGTTTTCATAACCGGGCGTCTCCCCTTGAATTCAGTTGACACCATATGGCGCATTTGAGGGGCCCGGCGCGACATTCATCCGACCAGTGATATGAGAAAAACGACCAGACGTCGCATACAGACAGTAGAATCGCGGGAGTTGGCTTATTGCCCAGAGACCGAACACCGTTTGCTGCTGCCAACCTTTGCACACGATGCCCCAACCCCGCCCTTATGTACGCGGACGGGTTTTGCTGATGCGCTATCGTTTGCGTCTTTGGCACCGCCGCCTATGGCTGCTATGGCGCCGAAAGCGGACAACTTGCCTTTGAGGCCGGAGAAAAACCCTGAGCCTTGGGCCTCACCTGCGTCTTCGGCATCCTCGGTTTGCGCCAAATCTGCCTGCCGCTGGACCGAATCCAGCAACAATTTTTGCGCCCGACCATAGCCGATCTGCAAGACATCCTGATTTTCGAAGACTTCACCCCCGGTGATGTCCATCAAGCCTTCACCGTTGAACCCCACGGACGTCATAGTGTTCACCATCACAGCCGTAACATCCAAATTGCTGAGTTTTTCGGTGGTCTTCTTTTCCTGCACGGCCACCATCTCAGAATATAAACGGTTCATCCTCTCGGCAATTTCAGGCTGCCGGTCGAGAGCGATCGTGTCCCCTCGCCCCACGACCGGAGATGGATAAGTCAGTAACGCGTTGAGGCCCGCATAGTCCATGGCCTCCAAAAGATCGCGGATCGTGGCGTCACCCGCATTGGTGTGCATTCGGATCACCACTTCTTCGTCGATCCCGATCCGCCCGATGATTTTGCGATGCGGAAAGTCCCCGGTTGGGTCCAGTGTATCTTGAGTAATCTCCATGAAGGCGACGCCGTCGATCACGGCAAATCCTTCTTTGAAGGAAAGCTGAGTCATAAAATTCTGCTGCCGTGACAGAGCCATGCCCGCCAGCGTATTCCGCGCCGATTCCGGTTTCAGGCTGATGTCGAACCAGACAACATCCTCCCCCTTGGCATAGATCATGCCCGTTTCACCAAGCTTGCCCAGTATCGCGTTTTGACCACCGCCAGAAAGACGTGCCAGTTCTGCCGGATTCGCAATGGAGCTGACCAAAGGGGTCGGACCATAGCCCGCAAGCACCGATTTGACGGGTTCGTTGTCGGTCGCCGTCAGCTCATACCGCACCCATTCTTCCCCTACATCAGGAAGGAATGACTTCGCCCCGGCTTTCCAGCGCTTCTTTCGGTCTCGCTCGGCGGCCTTGGCGTCGCGCTCGTCCTGCTGGCGCGCAAGACGATGTTTGATCGCGTCCACATAACCGTTGGCAGACAACGTGCCCTCGTGTTTTTGAACCTGTTGATAGTAGTCGAGGCCGCCAATGACCAATACCACCACCAGCACCAACCCAAAGATGCGTATCGCGCTCATCTGAAATCCGAAAATCAATCACTGCTAGATTAACGGTAGATAAACGGAAATTAGGGCAGCCATGTGACATCGCTGCTGAATTTTCGTGGAATCTTAGAATTCCTCACCGGATAAAATCTTGCCCGGATTCATTATGTTATCCGGGTCCAGAGCCTTTTTAATCGCCTCCATATAGAACACCGCCGGGCCAAGCTCCTTGACCAGATAGGGCCGCTTGCCTTGTCCGATACCGTGCTCACCCGTACATGTGCCTTCCATCGAAATCGCCAAGTCGTTCAACCATCCGACAAAACCGTCCGCACGGGCAACCTCATCCGGGTTTTCCATGTCGATCAGCAGCAAACTGTGAAAATTCCCGTCGCCAACATGCCCGACGATGGGCGCCATCAGGCCAAGTTCTTCCGCCTTGGCTCGAGTCGCGGTCACACATTCCGCTAAGCGCGAAATCGGAACGCAAACATCGGTCGATATCCCCCGTGCGCCGGGACGAAGTTGAAGACTAGCCCAATACATATCATGCCGGGCTTGCCACAATTTGTTTCGTTCTTCCGTCGTCGAGGTCGCGGCGAAGTCTGAGCCTCCAAACTCTTCTGCAATTTGGCCAAAGGTCTCTGCCTGCTCGACGGCGCCGGTTTCCGAGCCGTGGAATTCCAGCAACAGCAGCGGTGTCTCCGGCAGAGTGAGGCCAGAGTACGCGTTGGCGGCCCTGACCGATAACTCATCCAGCAGCTCAATCCGGGCAACCGGTACGCCGTATTGGATCGTCATCATCACGGCCTGACAGGCGGCGTCGACGGATGGAAAGGAACAGCGGGCCGAGGTGATCGCCTCGGGGACGCCCTGCAGGCGCAGCGTCAGTTCGGTGATGATGCCCAACGTACCCTCGGCCCCGATCAGCAGACGGGTCAGGTCGTACCCGGCCGAGGATTTGCGCGCCCGATGTCCAGTTCGGATAATCTGTCCGTCCGGCATCACCGCCTCAAGGCTGAGGATATTGTCCTTCATCGTGCCATAGCGCACAGCGTTAGTACCCGACGCCCGTGTCGCGGCCATCCCACCCAGCGAGGCATTGGCTCCCGGATCGATAGGAAAGAACAGCCCTTGGTCACGCAAATGGGTGTTCAGGTCTTCGCGGGTCACGCCGGGTTGCACAACACAATCCAGATCACCGGCATGGACCGCCAGCACCTTGTTCATTTGCGTCAAGTCAACCGATATCCCACCCGCTGGGGCGTTCACGTGCCCTTCCAGCGAGGTTCCGGTACCAAAGGCGATCACGGGAACTTTGTGCCGCGCACAGGTTTTGACAATCTCTGACACGTCCTCGGTCGAGTGCGGGAAGACCACTGCGTCCGGGGACTGGTTGTTGATCCAGGTCGTCGTGTGACCGTGCTGTTCGCGGGTCGCCTGACCAGTTTGCAGGCGGTCACCGAATTTCTGCTTGAGGATGCCGACAACCGTTTCAATCCCGGCCTCGTTTCGCGGTAACGCCGTTGCCTGCACCATGTGGCTCCCCTTTTATTCCCCGAGCGCGATACCTTCGCGGCGCGGATCGGCACCGCCGATCAGCACATCGCCGATCTCAATCGCATGCAGGCCCGAGGTCAGGTCGCGCGGGTTCACCTCGAACCCCAGTTCAATCAACGGGTCCGTGAACCCTTCGGCCGCCGTGCCCTGCTCGACATCATATGTACCGAACCGATTGACCAGATGCGGCAGCGAAAGCGCCTGCTGCACGTCCATGTCCCAATCGGCCCAGGCAATGATCGACTTGGCGACGTAACCGATAATCCGGCTGCCGCCCGGCGAACCAATCGCCAGCACCGGCGCGCCATCCTGCATTACGATAGTCGGGCTCATGGATGAGCGCGGTCGCTTGCCGGGTTCTAACCTGTTGGCGATCGGCACCCCATTGCTGTGGGTTTTGAACGAGAAATCCGTCAGTTCATTATTTAACAGGAACCCGTTGGTCATCAGACGCGAGCCAAAGCCATTTTCAATCGTCGTGGTCATCGACAATACGTTGCCGTATTGGTCCACAATCGAGATATGCGAGGTAGAGGGCAGCTCGATCGAGATGTCATCTGCCCAGTTTGACGCGTGATCAAATTCCGGGTTACCCGGTGTGATCTCGGTCAGGGCACCCTCTCCGCCCAGCAGCTGACCACGTTCAGACAGGTAATCGGGATCGACCAGACCCTGTGTGGGCATCGGAACAAAATCATGATCAGCCATGTACCGGCCGCGGTCCGCAAACGCCAAGCGCGAGGCGTCACCGATCAATCGCCAGGCATTTGCATCCTCTGGCCCCATCGCCGACAGATCAAAGCCATCCAGCATCCCCAGTATTTGCCCAACCGTCAACGCCCCCGAGGACGGAGGCCCCATGCCGCAAACCTCGTAACTGCGGTAGGTGGCACAGACCGGCTCGCGCTCGATCACCTGATACAGCGCCAAATCAACACCGGACAAAACACCGGGATTGCCCGGCGCATTGCGCACGGTGCTTACGATCCCGGCGGCGATCTCACCCCCATAGAACCCGGCCGAGCCTTCACTGGCAAGAACCCGCAGCGTTTCGGCGTAGTCCGGGTTCATCAGACGCTGGCCCTGCTGCAAAGGCGTACCGCCCGGCAGGAAGTATTCAGCCGTCACCGGAAAGCGCGACAGCCGTTCCGCATCTGCTTCGACCAGTGATGCCAGACGCGGCGAGACAAGGAACCCTTCATCAGCCAGCGTTATCCCGTCCTGAAACAGGCTGGGCCAAGGGCTGCGCCCCCAGCGCCGGTGCGCCTCTTCCAGCAGTGCGGGCGTACCGGGTGTGCCAACCGAAAGACCCCCGACAACCGCATCAAAAAATTTCAACGGCTCACCGTTTTCGTCGTGGAACAGGCGGTGGTTCGCCTCAAGCGGAGCGGTTTCGCGCCCGTCCAGCGTTGTCAGCTTGCCGGTTGCAGCGTCATACCAGACCAGAAAAGCGCCGCCGCCCAGGCCCGAGGATTGCGGCTCGACCAGACCCAGCACCACCTGCACGGCCACCATCGCATCCGCGGCCGACCCACCAGCCCGCAGCACTTTGGCCCCGGCCTCAACGGCCAGCGGATTCGCCGCCGCGACCATCCAATTCTCAGATGTGACCGGCTGACCAGCCAACTTCGCCTCAAGCGAGGCGATCACCTCGTCGGTCAGCCCCTGCACCTGCCCATCCGAGGCTCCCTCGGGCGCCACCGCATCCGCGGTTTCCTGCGCGAAAGACGCGCCGCCAAAGGTCAACGCCGTCACAAACAATCCCGAAATCAGATTTCGTCTCATCGTGTCCTCCTGAAAATTGTTCTTGCGGCGCGGATGCGTCACAACATGGATGGTACAACCTGATCAGGCGGGCGATGCCCGTCCTCAAAAGTTTTGATGTTGATAATGACTTTTTCACCCATCTCGATCCGGCCTTCCAAGGTGGCCGAACCCATGTGGGGCAGCAGAACAACGTTCGGCAATTTCCTTAGACGCGGGTTCACTTGGGTTCCGCGCTCATAGACGTCAAGCCCTGCACCCGCGATATCACCGGACCGGATCAGACGCGTCAGTGCGTTTTCATCTATCACTTCACCCCGAGAGGTGTTGATGACGACAGCGGATGGTTTCAGTAACTTTAGTCGCCGTGCGTTCATAAGATGAAAGGTCGAAGGGGTCGAAGGGCAATGGATTGAGATCACATCCATCCGCGCCACCATCTGGTCCAGGCTCTCCCAATAGGTGGCTTCTAATTCCTGCTCAATCTCAGGGCGCAATCGGCGGCGATTGTGGTAATGGACCTGCATCCCAAAGACATTTGCGCGCCTCGCCACAGCCTGGCCGATTCGACCCATTCCCAAAATGCCAAGACGCCGACCGCCGATGCGGCCACCCAGCAATGCAGTCGGGGCCCACCCAGACCAATCGCCCTGCTGCATCATATTTACGCCTTCAGGAAAGCGCCGCGTAACCGCAATAATTAACGCCATCGTCATATCGGCGGTATCGTCGGTCAGAACGCCGGGTGTGTTCGACACCAGAATGCCCCGCTGCCGCGCCGTGGCAACATCGATGTTATCGACCCCTGCCCCGTAGTTGGCGATCAGACGCAGATTTTCACCGGCCTGCCCCAGCAACCCACCGTCGATCGTATCGGTCACGGTTGGCACAAGCACATCCGCGCTTTGCACCGCCGCGACCAGTTCCTCTCGCGACATTGGGGTATCATCGCCGCGCAGTTGCACGTCGAACAACTCGCACAGCCTGGTTTCTACTGCCTCGGGCAACCGTCGCGTTACGACAACACTCAGACGTTCTCTTGGCACGTTCGTCCTCCCATCGCTTTGCAAAGCTTCGCACGCCATGGCATCGTGGCGCAGGATAAGGCGGGGCACAAGAACCCCAATCGCATTGAGACGACCTTTTTTCTGAACCAGATCAACGGGCATAAGAGCAGACAGTCAGTGAGTGGTTTTCTAACGGTTAAATACCGCCTTCTGGTGGTTTCGTCCGTATTTCTTATCGTGCTGGGCACTCTGGCCGCGAGCGCACAGGAAAAGCGTGGCCCAGTCACCAACCTGCCGCTACCGCGGTATGTCTCGATGAAGGCCGCCGAGGGCAACGTGCGCCGCGGTCCATCGCTCACGCATCGAATCGACTGGGTATTCAAACGGCGTGGCATGCCGCTGCAGATCACCGCCGAATACGGCAACTGGCGTAAAGTTCAGGACCGCGACGGTGCCGGGGGATGGGTACATTACGCGCTGCTGTCGGGCGTACGCACCGTGTTGATCGAATCCGAATTGCTGCCAGTTCACTCCGGCCCCGATTCCAACTCCCAAATCGCAGCACAATTCGAATCCGGTGTCGTAGCACGATTGGGCAGTTGCAGTGTGGATTGGTGTCACATCTCCGCCGGGGGCTATCGCGGCTGGGCACAAAAGTCGAACCTGTGGGGCGTCGATCCATCTGAAATCCGCGAGTAGCAACGCCACTGCGCCATCCGCGGCCCTGCGTCCCGTTTTTCGACCAGTTCAGCGGTCAGTCACAGTGCTATCGGGCGCTGCTTATTATTCAATATTAACAAGTTGCTGCCCTCAATCATTTCCGCTACCGACCGTTTCCAATGCGCGGCTTAGTGCCCGAATATACATTGAACCTGAACTCTGGCGCGTTCAGCCAGCGGGCTGCCCCCTTTCAAAAGCACCTCTGCCGACGCTTTTCAATCGACGCTTTTATCACCGTAGAAGGTCCACAAATAAAATTTGCGCCAAGCCTGTATTTTTCGCGGAAAAGCTCTTGAACCCTCCAACCAACAATCGTAGATAGCGCCTCACCGTTGGGGTGTAGCCAAGTGGTAAGGCAGCGGTTTTTGGTACCGTGTATCGTAGGTTCGAATCCTACCACCCCAGCCAAAGCGTCTACATAATATAATGATTATAAACGTAATTTTTTGTTTTACGTTTTTTGCCCCACTATTTGCCCCACAAAACGACGTTAAAAACGCAGTACACCCCTGCCGATGAACTGCGGCTAGTGTTTGAACCTTTTTCTTTTGTCTTGCTAGGAATATGCTGCCAACACCGCTAATCCTAGCGCCATGACCAGATCGTCGTGATGACCTTGACGGGCTTCCATCTTCCAAGATCCGGGAATCGCTACGAAAGCCGCCATTTCAGCAGCTAGGTCTGCGCGTCCCGGAGCGTTGGAGGCAACTCTTAGCTGCCCGCAAGCCAAAGCCCAGCCTATGCCGCCAATCATTGCCTGCTTGGAAATCATGATCCGACCATCATCGGATAACCGAGGTTTGGAGTTGGAACCGGTCGTTACCACTCCTGTTGCATTAAAGTCCGATAGCATCTCGCCCACGGCATCGCCAACGCCCGTGCCGTCAAAGGCAAGGCAATCAACACCGGACAGGGCTGGCATGAGAAGTTCTATCTGCTCACGGTAAGGTAGGTGTGGTAGCCGCAATGCGTGCGTCACCTTCATATTTTCACCAGCTTCGATTATGACCAGTGCAGAATGATCTGAACGCTTTGCAAGATCGAGACCGGCAACAATCATCAGACCAGGTGCGGGGCACGGTAATGAATTGGACCAGAGCTACTGACTGGCGCGTGATTAAAGGCCGCCCAAAATTGCAACATCAGCGCAATCGCCACGGTTTCGTCCGCCGAGAGGCCGGCTAGTGTATCCGCATCACCGATGCCCGGGCGTCGGATCAGGGCCTCGGTGGACGCTGCACCGCGACCGACGGCCTCCCACGTCAGCCCACCGTTGGGGATCGAGTACTCGTTCGCATCGAAGGCAAGGACGATCCTGTCCTGAACCCATGGGGCACCAAATGCCCCTAGAGGTGGGGAGGCGCGGTTTGGGTTCTTCCAGAGCATTCGATCAAACCATGACACAAGAAATCTGGCGCCGATAATTTGTCGGCCATGCATGTCATACGCAGTGCCATCAGATGTCGAACCATTGACAAGGACGTTTGCGAAAGTCGTCGGATCTTCCCAGCCAGAGCGGCTTGTTAGGAGATCAGATGCGGCAAGGTTCTGACCAACATCACTTAGAACCACAGCTGGTGCCGAGGGATTGCGGCTCTCGCGCCATGTTTCGAGATCAGCGTCGACGATCTCCCGGATTGTGCAGGCATCGCCATCTCGGATGACGCACCAATGTGGAACAAGGGTTGCGGGCTGCAGCGTCCAAGCAAAGCCGTCCTTGCTTTGCCCGTCGGCAGTCCAGACGCTAGACGAGCAGATCACTACCACCGGTTGGTTGGGTCCTCCCCCACCAGCTGTGAGAATCCTGCCGAAAGCAACGCGCTTCGATTTCCGATCAGACAGGGCCATTAGAAGACCCCCCACATATCCGTGTATGAACGCCGTCGGTTGCTCAGTTCGTGATGTTTCTTCCGTCGGCTGGCCGATTCCTGTTGGGCGGCGATATCGTTATCTTCTTTCGCAGCGGCTAGTTTGATCTCACCTAAATCTGGAGCGATGGCCACACCGTCTCCAAACATCGCGGCCAACGCGTTGGCGTCGAAAACAGAACGGTTCGCCACCACAAAGGCGCAGTCGAGTTCTTGTGAAGCTCGGGCGGGACCAAGGCGCGTGCGAAGATCGGAAAGCGTGTCCTCGTCAAACCGAGCAATGCGATCCGCCGGTACATTGATCACGTGCGCATCTTTGTCTGTCGCCAACTCGTGAAACAGTCCCTGTGGTCCATTTGGTGTGCTGACAGCGATCAGATCGCCGCCTGTTGAAGTCAACATCGGCAGTATTGCAGCAGAGACGTTCTCTTTTACAAAAGCGCATTCATCAATGATGACCAGGTCTGCTGTCGCTCCGCGCACTTTGTCCGGATCATCTCCCGGCAGGGCAATGATGCTGGAGCCGTTCAAGAGGCGGATCTCTTCTCTCGATTGGCCATAGTGCACTTCAGCCCTTTGAAGGCAGCCCACAACCTTCGTTCGCATAGCGCTTGATTGGCGGAAAGTTGGAGAGACCAGCACGATGCGAAACCCCGGATTCGTGCGAGCAGTATAGGCCGCTCGAGCCGCGGTAATGGTACTCTTGCCGGATTGGCGGCTAGCCACCACACAGATCCGATTTGCATCGGCCTCCATGATTTCAGCTTGCCAATCGTCCAGCTCAAGACCCAAAGCCTTGGCAGCCCAAAGCGACGGGCTGGTGTAACCCTCCATAGCCACCGCTTTAATTAGGTTACCGACGCGCCCAACTTCGTCGGATAATTTAGTGAGTTGCCGGTCTCGCTTTGCCATCTCAGGCGACCCTTGGCATCAGCCCTGCTTTCAATTCAGAAATCTGATCTTCCAGCTCCTTAATGCGGCGTTCCTGCTCGATCAGTTCAAACGCCTTTGCCTTCCGCTCAACAAGAGCGGTAAGTTGTCCAAGCTCATCGGTACTGATCTTTCCGTCCGCCGCCAGTCGCTCGTAATGATCGTAGGCCAGGCTGATGTCTGCAGGACCTTTTACTAGAAACTGCTCGAATGTGATCAGGCATCCCCTTCTAGGGGGATAGATCCGGTTCAGCAGTGTTTGGGCCGCCGAGATATCCCCACCTTTGGCGGCAGAGATAACAGCGTCGATTATGCCTTCTGCCTCCTCAACGCACCTTGCATCTAGCATTGCTCGCACTTGTCGACCAATTGGCGATTTCGCGGGACCTGGCTTTCCTTTTCCAGCCATGGTTACCCCCTATGTTAGGTTAGTATTGCTGACCTATATTAGCACGAACTTGGTCGCTCAGCATAGGGTCAGTTTCGGGGCAGTAGAAATCGGGGCTGCCACCGAAAGCGGACGTTCGTAGTTACCGCAGCGAATGACATGGTGTGTTTGCGGTGATCGCTCTCCTCGGGCGAACGAGGTCCAGTAAACTGGCCTCACAAATGAAAGCCGTAGAGGAGAACGACCATGTCATATTATGTGGGGCTCGACGTATCCGTCAAATCAGTCTCGATCTGTGTTGTTGATGGCGACGGTGCCGTCATAGCGCGTGGTGAGGTTTCGTCTGATCCCGATCAGATTGCGGCGTTCGTGTCAGAACACGCACCCGATGCAGCCCGTGTTGTCCATGAAAGTGGGATTCTGTCGATCTGGCTGACCCGCGAGTTGGAGAAACGTGGTCTGCCGGTCATCTGCATTGATGCGCGATTAGCCCACAAGGCCTTGTCGGGCCGGATTAACAAATCGGACCGTGGCGATGCCGAAGGACTGGCTCATTTGGCGCGAACCGGCTGGTTCAGCCAGGTGCATGTCCGCAGTGAGGCATCAGAACGCATTCGTGTTCTGATCGGCACACGTGAACGCCTGATCCAGATGCGCAAGGATTTGGAAGGACATGTTCGAGGTGTTTTGAAAGTCTTTGGGGTCTGCATGTCGGGCGTGCACCGCGCGAACATGCGACAGGGCTTTCGCGATCAACTTATCAAGGCGGGTGCCGTCGACCCAGCCATCGGTGTGATGGTGGACATGTTTAACCCAATCCATCTGGCACTTTGTTCTGCGGCCGACGCAATGGACGCTGAACTCAGGGCGATTGCGCGAGGAAGCGGTCTTGCTGCGCGCCTCATGACAGTTCCGGGCGTCGGGCCCATCGTCGCTCTGGCCTTCATCTCGACACTGGATGATGCCGCGCGGTTCAGGAAGTCAAAAGATGTCGGCGCATTCCTTGGCCTCACGCCGCGACGCTATCAATCCGGCGAAATGGATTGGTCGGGGCGGATCTCAAAATGCGGAGACCGTGATCTGCGGCGATTGCTATACTCGGCAGCCACAACTTTAATCACACAAGTCAAAAAGCCATCACCATTGCTGACTTGGGCTACGCGCCTGAACGAGCGAAAAGGCTTCAAAAAAGCCGCTGTCGCAGCCGCAAGGAAGATCGCAGTAGTCATGCATTGCATCTGGCGCAATGAAACCGTTTTTGATCCAAGCATGGAGGGTATGGCTTAACCGGAAACCACGAATACCTGCCCGAGAGACCATGGGCGGGTTCAGCGTCCTTCGGGACGGTGGCGGATCAAGCCCGTCTGAAGCGGTAGAGGTGGAACAATTCCAACCTCGCGAATGACATTCAGGCCGATCAGCTCCCGGACGCCATTATGAGGCGGCACGACCGACCTCGGAGAGAACCACGACCCCGAATGACCTGTAACCCAAGCCCTTGACTTCAACGCAAACAGAGAACCGCTCCGAGCCCAACCTGTACCCTGGATTTTATTGCTGCATGCGCTTGCAGCAGTAACGACACTGCAACTGCCGAATACCTTGTGCGGCCAAGCAGCGGAAAAAACTGTCATTCATGCAAATAGCAGCGATGCTCGCGGCGGCGGCTCACAGTTCGCTCAACAAAACCGTCCTTCACTTCATCCGCAACAGCTATCGCCTAGCTGAATTGGTGGACACGGGACCGTGGCATATGAACAGTAAACACAACAGTCGCCTTCCAACGGATTCAAAACTGTTTTGCACGACTTGCATTCATAGAACCACTGGCAAGCATCCGTTGGCATTTGCTCGGTTTCACTGTGGCCGCACTTCGGGCAAATCAGGGTGCTTTCTAGGACTACAGTTTGTTTTGTCATAGTCTCACATCTGCATGATCAGGTAATCGTTAATCCATGCCTCGTTAAACACAACGACCCAACCCACGCCGGTGATTGGAGTCGTTCCTGCAAGCCACCATTTCAACGTCGGCAAGGAACCGCGCCGATAAGATACCATCCATGATATCACGACGAACGCCGTTGACATCGTCAGCACATAGTAACTCGCTGCGGCAACCTTCCCAAAGATTGCCAACCAACTGCCACCCAGCCCCAGTAACATCATCGTCATGGGCAAAACGCAGCAAGTCGCGACGCCAAGCGCTGATAGCGATCCCAAATAGCTGAGGCTAAGGTACTTCTGCATTCTGTTTCCCTGATGGACTACGTCGCGCGGAGTTGTAGAGACAACAACCTCTCGTTTAACTTCTGTAGCCACTACAGGATCAAGACAGGAAATCTCACATGTTTGCGATTGGGGAGGCATCCCGGCAAAGCGGTGTCGGAATTGATACTATCCGCTACTACGAACGCGAAGGGATCGTGCCGAAACCAGAAAGGGCATCGAATAATCGACGCATGTACTCCGCGCACGATGTTGGACGGCTTCGTTTTCTAAGGAAGTGCCGAGACATGGGTTTTTCGCTTGCCGATGCAAAGGTGCTTCTCAACCTATCCGAAGGTGATAGCGAGGATTGCCAATCCGTTAAGGAACTGGCCGAGCTTCATATCTCCAATGTGCGTATGAAGATAATCGAACTTAAGCGATTGGAGGCCGCCCTGAATGAACTTACGGCCAACTGTAACATCGGGAACGTTTCTTGCCCGATGCTTGCGCAGATACGGACCTACTAATGGCACTTTGAGGCTCGCAGTCGCCCTATGCCAACGCAGCATGACCCAAGATTCGGGCCGCGCAGAATCTACCGTTCGTTAGAGAGGTCAACTCGTTGATTTAGCAATGTTTCAATCACTCAATGAACATTTGTGCCTTGCCGCGGTGTTCTTGAAGCACGCGGCGATTTCGGACAGTGAGCCCTACCTGCCGTGCCTGAGCAATCAATTTGCTGCATACGCATTCGGCAGGTTTTATCGGAAGCCGACCTCTGATTTCCGAACCACAGAGCAATGGTTCTGCTTATCTTTGTCCCAAATTGGGCTGGGCAGACTTAGATCTTCTGTTGCTTTCCGTTGTATCAAGGCTTGTATCGTGTGTACTCGAAGTCCATATACACAGGGCTTACGTTTTTCTTTTTCGACCTGCTGTCTCCCAAACTCGGCGTTCAGTCTTTCGATTCAGACCGACCACGCCGAGTCGCCGCAATAATGCGGGCGGCAAGTATTAGGAGACTTCCACCATGGCAAATGGCACAGTAAAATGGTTCAACTCGACCAAAGGTTTTGGCTTTATCGAACCTGAAGATGGCAAGCGCGATGTGTTCGTGCATATCTCAGCACTTGAGCGTTCCGGCATCAGCGAATTGAAGGACGGCCAGAAGGTCACTTTTGACGTCGAAGCTGGCCGTGACGGGCGCGACAGCGCCGCCAATCTGGCACTGGCCTGACCTTTTACGGGCACCCTTATGGGGTGCCCGTTTGCACAATGGGCTGCTAAAAGCCCTTGGAGAACAAGTCAGTTGCAACAGCAGGAATTGACCCGGGCGCTCGCGCAATACCGTGTTGCCGATGCGAAGCGCAGTGTTTTTGAACTGACAATCACTGTCATCCCCTTTTTCGCGCTATGGGGCGCAGCGTGGTTTGCGCTATCCCTTAGTATCTGGGTCACTGTTCTATTGGCCATCCTGAACGCCGCATTTCTGGTCCGTATCTTTATCATTATGCATGATTGTGGTCATGGATCCTTCTTTAGAAACCGTACCGTTTGCAATTGGACAGGCCGGGTTTTGGGTGTCCTTGCGCTGACACCCTATGACGTTTGGCGGCAAAGCCATGCGATTCACCATGCCTCAACCGGTAACCTTGATCGGCGTGGTATGGGTGACATCCCTACATTGACCACTGAAGAATACCTGAAGCGGAAGTGGTTCGGGCGTGCCGCTTATCGTCTGACCCGGAAGCCCATCTTCCTGTTCGGTGTTGCGCCGGTCTATACGTTCTTCCTTCAAAACCGCTTACCTCTTGGTTTCATGCGGTCGGGCTGGCTGTATTGGGCAAGTGCGATGGGAACAAACGTCGCGATTGCAGGGATATTGGCTCTGGTTTTTTGGGCCGGAGGCTTTGAGGTGTTGGTATATGTTTTCCTGCCAACCATGATTGTCGCATCATCGATTGGTATTTGGCTTTTCTATATTCAACACCAGTTTGAACACACGACTTGGGAGCGGGAAGAAGTGTGGAATCTTCAGAACGCCGCATTCTATGGAAGTTCTCACTACGCCCTGCCAGGCATCCTGCGGTGGTTCTCTGCCAATATCGGTGTGCACCATGTTCACCACCTGGCCAGCCGCATACCGTTTTATCGGCTAAACGAGGTATTGCGTGACCATTCCGAGTTGGAAAATTGCCAGCGTATTACTCTATATGAGAGCCTTCATTGCGCACGATTGCATCTTTGGGATGAAAAAAGTCAACGTCTGCTGACTTTTTCCGAGGCTTTGTCGAACGCCAATTCCAATAGGCATCTAGTGTAGCCTGGCGCGCACCAAAAAGGCTTCGACAGTATCACCGCCGAGGGCGCGAATGGCCTCTAGTCGGTGAAGGCCTTCAATCAGCACGAACCTCTTGTTGTCCGCGCGTATCTGGATCGGGGTCTTCTGGCCGTTCTTCAGAATATCTTCGGCCAGCGTCAGGACTTTTTGCTGATCAAGTGTTTTTGCACGCTTCACAGGTACATAGATCAGGTCGAGCGGGTATGGTTTCTTCTCCAGCATAAGCTACGTGTGCAACCTTTCGTGCATTTGTTCCGGTTCAGAGTTCTCTACAAAAGCGGGGGCTGGAACGTACGTCATAGAACCGAACGAACAGCGTCGCGCAGTTCCTGATGCATAATCCAAGTTGCTGGCTCATCGTCACTTTCGATGTGAGAAAATGCCAGGACCTGAGCGGCGCCATCATTCTGTACCGATCCGGCTTCGGGTAGGTCCAGTTCCAGATATTCTGCGATCAATAGTCCGATTTTCTTGAAAACCTTGATGGAGGCCTCGCGTGATTTGTAACCGGCTGCCTGAGACAAGTGACCAATGGTCAGACCTTCCCTACCTGCGATAGTAAGTGCTTTGAGCATTGTGACCTGCGCAGGGGTGAGCCTGATCTGGCGCAATGCCTCTGCATATTCTCTTGCACTGGGAACGAGCGTGCCGGAGTTTCCTTCCAAACGTCGTTGACCGCTACGTTTCCTGTCTCGTTCTTCGAGAATTCCTTTTAAGGCTTCAATGGCCAACTCTGGTGTTTCACCAACTGCATCGGCAATCATTGCCTGCGTTTTAGCTGGTGGCTTGGGGAATGCGCGCGCAACGCTGTTACCGCTCAGAATGCCGGCCTTAATCAAGTACTTGCCAAACTGTTCCTCAATCACACCGGCTACGTCAGCGTTCCGCGACTTACGAACACTGCGTTCCTGAAATGCTCTTTGTTCTAGGTCGCGAATTGCCGATTTTGGGTGTCGGAGGCTAACCTGAGGGGTGCTTTTACGCATCAGAGAAACACCACCACAATTATGGCCGCAACAATCACCGCCAATGCGACAAACATCTTTATGCTGTAGGACCAGCGTTGCGCCTTTTCGGCTTTGAGTATTTTACCCAGGTTTTCGTCAATCGAGTTATGGTTCACGGATTCGTCCTTCCGGATATGTCAGGCGGTATTGGTTCCCACCAACCTATTGTCGCGGCACATTTTCGGTGCACTTATCGTTCTGTCGTGTAAACGGCCGATTACATTCCCAACCATCACCTCTTCGATTCAAGTGAGCGTTTGAAGGGACAAGGATCGCAACGCACCTGTCCCGGTTTGCGCGAAAACCACGTTCGCATTTCCATCCGGAATACGTTTCAGGTGCAAGATATGCATGCTGTGGAACAGCCACAGGCTCACAACCGCTCTCCGCTGCCCTGTAACCTCTGAGGCACACCCAACCATCCGCGCTGTTTTTGTCAGTCAGGCGGCCGTTGCTCGGGACATTAATCGCAACACAATCCTGATCCTCCTTACGAAATCCCCAGTTGCAGTGTATTTCCTGCACGCCAAACCGGGTTTCGACGTACCCATTTTGAGGTGCCATCACTTCTTCACAGAGTTCCCCGACACGCTGGAACAGCCGATTGCACTCCCACTGATCTCCGGTTGATGCAAGATAGGCATTTTCAGGAACTCTTATTTCCTCACAGAGTTCTCCGACATTCTGGAAACCGTGATTGCATTCCCAGCCGCTACCATAGGAGCTACCCGTCAAATATGCGTTTTCTGGTACGTCTGTTCTTTGGCAGGATCCGTTCTTGTTTTCGAAACCTTCGTCACAAACAGACCCATCGGCATTGCCCGCGACCTGGGCGGGAAGCTGCGTTCCGGAGAGCAACACCAAGAGTGTCGGGATCAAACAAAGAATGCAGCGCGTAAACACGATGAATGACTGATTGAAAAGGAGCCTGAGACCTGATCTATCGGGCATCAAACACGCAATTTATAAGCCATGTGCAGTTCATACGGCGCCTTCTTTCATGGTTCACGCGATGACTGGGGCTTGTCAGGTGACAGTTGCGAATGCTTGCGAGGAACGAGCTCATAGCGAAGACCCCAGCGAAACCCGTTCCTATGCTGGGGCACATGCTACAGTTATTCTGAAGGCCATTGGATCATCGAAGCCGGCAGCATCGCGGCGACGAGTAACTTTCACCAATGCACTTTTGTGGTCCTTAGCCAGAATAGAGTCAAGGAAGTTTCCCTTGTCGCAATGCAAGTACCGCCAGGGCAGGTAGTTTTTGAAACTGCCGGTGACCAAGATCCTTGGTGAACTACCGAAAGAAATTGTCTGGCCTGAGTGCGGCGAAAGAGGAGTATGTGATCAAGGCTTCCCCGTGACTATGAATGACTGGCCTGATAACATTGGCTGCAACGCAGCGATTTTCGCGCCGCTTCTGCACAAGTACTCGCGGCGTGATCAAATGGCCGCTCGGTCCCGCACCCTGTAAATTGCGCCTGAGCCGAGAAAACTGTGCTGCGAGCGTACGCAACAAGATTTTGACACTTCCGCTCAGGGCACGCTACGTCCCACTCCTGCGTAAAAGAACTAGAACCACTATGGATTGGCGACCGACAGCGCCGCTCGCCAAACTGTCTCAGATGTCTATGCGCTCTGCAATGCTTAGCGCGTCTTCCAATTCAACGCCCAGGTATCGCACGGTGCTATCGACCTTTGTGTGCCCAAGCAGAAGTTGGACCGCGCGGAGATTTCCTGTCTTGCGGTAGATCTCAGCTACTTTGGTTCGGCGAAGCGAATGCGTGCCATATCCGCTCGGTTCCAATCCGATTGCGGTCACCCAGTCTCGAACCAGCCTGCCATACTGGCGCGCCGAGATGTGTGGTCGATCATGGAATCGGCTTGGAAACATGAACCGGCTAGCAAACATTTCCGGTGATTTTACCCATACCAATACAGTTTCTCGCGTGTTTTCCGTCAGTTCGAATTGAACAGATCGCTTGGTTTTGCTCTGGATCACCGAAACACGCTCACGGACGCGATCGTCTTTGACAAGATCGGTCACAGCGAGTTTGACCAGATCGCAGCCGCGTAGCTTGCTATCAATCGCGACGTTGAACATTGTGAGATCACGCAGATTTCCAGAAAGTTCGAGCCGGGCACGGATCGCCCAGACCTGTTTTGGGAGTAGCGGTCGTTTCTGACCGATGATCCGCCCCTTGTTCCAAGCTCTGGGTTTTGGGGTGACTGCAGGTAGTTGGACTCTTGGCATATTTTGCACTCCGATCCACCCTCCGCACCCAAGCAACAGCACCGCGCTGACCACCGAATAGTACAAGCGGCGTGAATGCCTGCTGTCCGATTATGAATACTGGCATGGTTTAAGTGTGTGCATTAGGCGGCTTGAGCCCATATCACTACGCATAAGAACGGTTCGAGTCCAAACCGCGCGTACGCTTCGTCTTCAGCACCGATTACCGATCGGGTTCCACGTTAAAAGGCCCGGGTCAGCACCAATAAGATAAAATGAGATATGATCAGAAAAGCTGGTAAGACCGGCGTCAGGTTATCAGCGACGCCGAGCTAACCCAGGGCTTACTGATACGCCATTTCGCCACGCGCTCAACCCCTTGCAGCGTCGACAAATCCGCTCTCCGAACCCTTCGCTCCAGAATGGCGTTCTGCAACGAAGACACGGGCGTTCTTGCGGCACGTCATTGTGGGCGCGAGCCATGATCGTATCTGCGTCGTTGTCGAAGTCTTCCATCAGTTCTTAGCCTCGATTTCTGTTTTGGTTTATACAGCGACTGGAAAAGAAAGTTCCGAGCCCTAAGCCTTGAGATTAAAGGAGCTGCCTGGTTCAGACTGTCCGATGGGACGGCCTGTAATCCGAGGGGTTTTAATAGGACGAACTGGCATTCCTTCGTTCTCAGCAGCTTGGACAGCGAAAGCATACCGAGAACCGCTTGCGCATCCTCGTGGTATGGCTCGTTGATCTGATGATCCGTCGTCTGCCTCAGAAATGAGCGACTCCGAGTAGAGGTGCCGAAGTTGAGTCTCAGACACACCATCCGCTTCCATAATCAATTGCACCATGGGATCGGCCAAAAGTTGGTCGAGCAAGAACTGCGACAACTGCTTTGAAGACAATTTATCCTTTGCGCGGGCTCTCTCCAAATCAGTAAGAGAAACGGTCAAGGTTCGCGCCAGACCGGGGTGAGATTTCCGTGGAAGCAGAAAGATTAGCACTGATGCTTTCCAGGCTTCTGGATCCAAATAATCTGGTGGTGCGGAAAGCTCAGTTTCTATGTCGTATTCGCCCGCCGGGAGTAATTCGTCAAAGCCAGGGAAAGTAAACGGCCTGGAAAAGACTGCGATTGTCTTGCTGATTAGTTGGTTCATTTGGGTAGTTCTCCTTTGCTGATACCGCTCGCTCGGAGATGTAAACAAGAACAAGCCACCCGCTCCCGGCAGGGTATTATCAGTTTTGAGGTTTAGGCTTTGATTTTTCGGGGACGGCGTCCTGCCCTTTCGACGTCACTTCTTTTTTTGACGCGTCCGCATCGTTTTCCTTCAGTGCGGCAGCCGCTCTGGTCGTCAGGTCTTTGAAAGACATCATTTTGATCCTTTGATTGTCCGCAACACCCACGAGCCCAGATAGGGTGTGAAAAGTGAATGCGGCTACATCCAATATAGGGATTGGGTGCCTCATTTACTACGTAAAGCCGTAGAATAAGACGGGTGGCTGAAGCAGAACCGAGGCGGCGGCAACCCTGGCGCGCTACTTTCGCTTCGAATATGGGCGATCAGTGTTCGCTGGGGTGCAGTCAACCAATGCGCCATCACCATGGAAGACTTTTGCTACATCAGGTGCAGCCATGCCGCGCGAGAGCGCGCTATAGTTCAATTTCAGCTTTACCTCGCCACCAGGGCGAAGCAGACAATTGGTGTTTTCAACAACGATATGATCACTGGTGGCTCCGACGAACGTGACGCCAGCAGGGAATATTAGACCCGCTGCATCGGTGTCCTGGAGTCCAATGCCAAGGATCGACCGAGTTTTCGAAGGACTGTCTAAAGTCACACACTGCATAGAAGGTATAGGATAATTCAATTGCAAGGAATTTGGATTTGATTTGGTCTTCGTTTCGATCACTTCCGCCCAAAGCGTGAAAACATCTGTGTAAAGCCCGTCGATCGCGTACCCCGAAACGGGATCGGTACCCAGCAGGATGGCCTCACCCAGACGCAGGTTGTTGATTTTTCCGGTCGCCCCCTTGCCAAGCGCCCATGGCAAACTTGCAGAACCGCCGCCTGACACTGTTTCCAGAGCGGGTCCACTTGCAAGTTCGGTGTCGGCGGCAAGCGACGAAAGCAATTCCATTGCTCCTGCAGAGGGTGCCACATGACCCAGACAGGCAAAATTTGCGCCAATCCCCTTCAGAGAAATCCCTTCCATTCTAAGAATTTGAGACACAGTGCCCTCAAGGTGTTCAGGCAAGATGCCCTCCCGCATATCCCCCATTTCCACCATCAGGATAATATTGTGAGTAATGTTCTTCCCCAGCGCCTCGATGGCCAGGCTGGCGATAATGTCCATCTCAGTGTTGAAGCTGACATCGCAGTTATCAAGGACTTGCGCGACCTGGCTCAGCATGGGCGTTCGGATCAAGGATATGGAGCACGAGATTCCAGCATCGCGCATACGCATGATATTGCTGATCCGCGCGTCCGCCAGCCCTGTCGCGCCACCTTCAAGCATAGCATTCGCAATCTCAGGATGACCGCAAACGGCTTTTGTCACACCTGTCACCGTAATTCCGCGGGGTCTAAGGTGGTCGACCAGGAACCGTGTGTTGTACCGAATTTTGTCCAGATCAACGTCGATACGCAGCTTGCTCATTCAATCGTCGTAGCACGTACGGGTTGCAAGCGCGGAAAGGCAGATAGAACCATATTCACCAAGTTTTTTGGAGGACGGTTCAATGCGTCAGTGACCGGGAGATACAATTTGCAGTTGTAGTCTGTGATGGCCTTTGAAATCTCAACATCATTCATTCCTTCATGGTTGATCGTCATGCCAATTACCTCTGTGTTCGCAAAAGCCTCGATCAGGGTGATTTCATCGCAAGGGTCGGGCATAGTCATGTTGGGGAAATCACATCGACGTTTTCGTTTAGGCGCGTGTTGAAGAATAACTGCATGTGGCTGACTGCCTCGCAGAATGAAGGCTGATGTGCAAAAAGCCGGATGGCTTAGCGCGCCCTGGCCCTCGATCACTATTACATCCGGGTGCTCACCCTCGGATGCCGCAACGACAGCGCGCTCAAGTTCGCCACAACAAAATTGCGGCGGCACCGAATCCATCGCGACACCATACTTGGCGCCCTGCATCAAACCAGTTTGGCCGGTGCCGACCAAAACTGTTTTGATCCCATGCGCGTTAAGTGCGCCTGTCAGGATTGTCGCGGTTGTACGCTTTCCAATTGCACAATCGGTGCCGAACACCGCGATGCGGATCGCCTGGACGTCTCCAATACTGCCATCTAACAGGCGCAGGTCGGGATTTGGCCGCGGCTTGCGAATGTCGCGTATCGTGACATCGTGAATTTTGGCAAATCCGGCGAGCTCCTTGTCATCGCTAAGAAATTCATGCAGCCCACTGACGATGTTCATTCCGAGCGTTATCGCATCCACAACAACTTCGCGATCCTCAAGGGACATTCTGCCGCTGGCCGGCGCCATTCCGTAAATAAACGTGTCCGGGATCGTAGCTTCATTAGCGACGGCGGCATCAAGATCATCGAAGATGGGAACCTGATTTGCGACATTGTCAAGCACTTTGCCACTGTCACAACCGCCATACGTGCTGTCGATCACCGAAAGAACGCGATAGGCCTGTGAATGTCGAACGAGACCATTAGCCGTCTTGCCATCGATCTTTGCGAAGTTTCCTTCGCAATACACAATTGCAGTCGGTGTATCTGTCACAAGTGTCTTGCGGTGAAGCTCTGGAAAAACTGCTTGTTCAGGCGGCAGCTTTTGCGCATCGCTGGCAATGAACTGCTTGGCATCCGACGCAATGGGTACGGGTTTCATATTTGTTCCTTTTTAGATTGTGAAACGCGCGTCCTTGGTAAGGACGGGCAAAAATTGTGAAGTTTGGGAAAGTGGGCTTTCTGTCTGAATTCTCACTGGTTCAGAACACACAGCCCTTCTGATCGATGATAGTTTTTGTGGCATTGCCACCCATTGCCGGATCGGTCGATATGGGCATTTGCCGGTAGCTCGATTGCATTGCAGCGATCACCGGACGCCTCGTAGCCACGTTCGCATTTCCATCCAACTCCATGGATCGCGTCATCGTAGAAAGCATTTTCAGGCACAAAGACGGCATCGCATCGTCCGTCGCGCTCAAAATACCCACGCTCGCACGTCCAGGGACGCCCGCTGGTTGATGCGTTCAGAAAAGCGTTTTCCGGCACCGCTACTGCCACGCATGCTTCTCCGTTTTTTTCGTAGCCACGGTTGCAACGCCATGCAGATCCATAAGTGCTATTCGTCAGGTAAGCATTATCCGGCACCACGATTTTCTGGCAGCTATCGTCTACTCTTGTGTATCCACGCAGGCACCGCCACCTCTCACCTGATGGATCGAGATATCCACCTTCAGGCACAATCACTTCAGTGCATGAGGTGCCGCCAACTTCAACAAAGCCGTGCATACATGCCCACCCTGAGCCGTAGGTTCTGTTTGTGGGGTAGGCATTTCCCGGCACGACAATGGCAACGCATTCTTCGCCATCCAACCGATAGGACAAATCGCATTCCCAACCGTCGCCATATTTTTTGGGATGCGCATTATCCGGGATCGAATTTGTTTCGGCCGATGCGGGATTTGATGAGATAAAGGAGCCCGCCAAGCAGCTGAAAACGCCGACAAACAGCGCCGTCATAAAGTGAGAGTAAAACCAGTGCTGATTTTTTCGATTTGTCCTGGTGCAAACGGCGTTGTCCGAATGTTGAGTGATTGAGTTACGATCCATCCAGGTTCAGCCCCTCAATGCAGGCCTGTGCCAGATCTTTGTTGGGGGTTTGGGATCCCGGTACCGTTGCCCAGCCGGCTGCCATAACGGCATCCTTTCGCTTGAAAGAAGAAGCTTCTTTGATCGTTGTTATTTTTTCGGCGCGTTGGGTGTCAGTTCTCGCCATGTCGACGCAGATCGGAACCAACGCAGCGATTACATTGTCGCGGGACATGGCGTTGGCCATCTTGTCCGCGTTACTGCCGGTCATCCATCCACCCCAAGAAAATCCAACTACGCCTACGAAAACTCCTCCGATCAGGGCGCCGTAGATTCCGGGTTTAAGCCATTCGGGCGTGTTCATAATCTATTCCTCCTGCGGGGAAAGCGCCGCATCGCTGTCATTGTTAGATGTGGCCAAGGTTTGGTCTTGCTTGAGCGCCAGTTCAAAATCTTCTGGGTCAATTGGGCGCATTTCCGTGCGACCTGGCTTGCTGCCTTTGCCCTGAACTGTCAGGTAGGTTCCGGTTCTGCGATATGCTTCGAAACTCAGGCCCTGTAGTAGTTCTTCTTCAACAACTACTTCATACTCGCCTGCAGGAAGTTCATCCGGGTAGCCGGACAAAGAGAACGGATTTGAAAACGTCACCAAAGAACTGGACGATCTCGTGCTCACCTTGGTCCTCCATATAGTTTGTTGGATCTTCCCCGCGCAGTCTGCCGCGGTACACGCTCGTAAGCGCCGCGGTAGTACTGGCGTTGTGATTTAGAATAATGTGCAAATGGCAGACGCGCGCTGATCGATGTTAGTCTGCGGCCAATGACCTGAGATTTTATTGGAATCTCAAATGCATTTGGTGCCCGAGAATCCGGTACTGCCAAAAATTGACTAACCTGCGTCAGTGCAACGATGTTTGGATTCCGGCAACGTGATGTGTGTTGGCGGGATATTTGCTGGCGTGTTCTTAACGAGTATTTGAGAAGCGCAGGAAATCCAGTACCGCAATCGGACTGTATTTATCTTGCGCTTCTTTTTCGGTGAAATCCAAAATCTGCCGAAGCGAATGGCGTCTCTAACCAGGCAACTATCATCAAAATCCCGGCATCGCTGAAGGGGTGAACCTATTGCTTCAACAGTGGCCCGGCCTGATCCAGATAAGTGGGGTCAAAACCGGCCAACGTCACCAGTCCGTCATAATCATCAAATGCCACTTGCCCGGATTGAAAAGTAACCAACCCCTTCTCCCGCAGTTGCCGTAGGACACGATTAACATGCACGGCACTCAGTCCCAGCGCATCGGCAAGGTGGTATTGTGTCAGGGGGCAAGTGTATCCCGTCTTGTTTGCCATCCCGACCTGAGTCAGCCTCACACCAAGTTCCAAAAGAAAATGCGCCATGCGCTCACCCGCATCTCGCCGTCCTATGTTGACCAGGTGCTCAACCACCATCGCTTCATCTCGAGATACCGCCCAAAGAATTGCTGTCGCCAGCCGGGGCGTCTGCGCAAATGCTTCCAGGAGATCATCCACTACTACTTCAATGGCTTGGATTTCCATGATTGGTTCTATGCTGTGATCCGAGGTGTGCAACAGAACGCTTCGCAAGCCCAGAAAGTCACCCGGTATTTGGAAATCGACGATCTGACGCGACCCGTCAGTCTGGGTTTTGTAGGAACAAACCCAGCCCGAGGCCAGAATGTAGGCCGCCTGCTCTGATTGCCCTTGATGCACAAGGTCACGTCCGGCTTCAAAGGTTCTGCGACGCTTGTGCAGGCGTGCCAATACCGCAAGTTCAACCTCAGTCAGAGCGACGAAGTTTGAAAGCTTTCGGGTGAGTGGACTATTTTTGATAGTGCGCAAGTGTTCTTCCTTCATCGATGAGCAGCCCGCGAAACTATCCGACGCCAAGACTGCTTTCGATCAGTTAAGTATACAGCAATCTATGCCATTATGGTGCAATTCATCGTGGCGCTTCCATGCTTGGACGCCTGTTAGAAAAGGACGTCTACCATGGCTGACCGGCAAGACCATTCAGGAATGGCCGCACTCTCAATTTGTGAAGCGCTTTTGCTTGCAATTAAAGATCGTGAGCTTCTGCCCGAACATGAAATTGTGGGAGTTCTGCATGACGCAGCTGCTGCCCACGAAACAGCAGTCGGCAATAACGATGAAAAGGACATGCACCAGGCCGCCGCAGTTCTGATAAACAAGATCATTGCTTCCGGCTATCGCGTTCGGCAGTAACGTTAATTTCCTGTCAGAAAAACAAGATTACGCTTGTCAAAAAAGCATAACAACAAATAGAAGCACTATTGGTGCCTCGTTCCTGATCAATTCAAACACGAAGCAGGAACCAAAGTTCCAATCTCTGCAATATCTCGACTTTATGAAAAATTCCACGACCGCGACATACTCCCTCTTCCTCGCCACCTGCATGAGCCATAACGAGAATTTGCTTACTGGCTGAAGGCCCGCATGGCCTGTCCTGCTGCACTGCCAGCGACAACGCAAACGTTGGCTTTGTTCGGCGTCTAAGCTGCTGATCCTATGTGCCGCGAAACTAGAGTTTGATAGTATCGCATCATCATAGCTTTGAATGACCGGTCTGGCGACAACAGCTGCAACGCAGCGATGAATGTGCTGCGACAACAAATCAATGCTGCGTCAGCAATTGCCGCAATCGCACAAGTCCGGTTTGTCCGCGTTGCGGTCATAAGAGCGATTTTTACGAACGTCCGCTGCTGGTGAGGAAGCTGCCGTTGAGGTCTGAGCGTTTTATCTTTCTCGAACCTAGGCTTTCGCCGCCGAAAAACTCCTACCAATTAATTGGCCCCTCCGATGCGGCAGGGAAACCTGACAACTTCGCAGTACCTATAACCACCAGTGAGGTATTGCACATGCCAGACCGAATCCTTCGCCGTCCTGCCGTAGAGGACCGCACCGGCAAAAGCCGCAGCGGAATCTACGAAGCCATCAATCCAAAAAGCCGCTGGTACGACCCGACATTTCCAAAGCCGGTTAAGCTCGGGTTGCGGGCAGTCGGTTGGTATGAAAGCGAAATTGACAACTGGGTCGAGGGCCGGAAGGTTGCCTGACTCAACTCGCACGCCTCAAACAGGTGAGCTGGCCGCGGACACTGCGGCGCGTAGACGCGCTTAATGTTCCCATCAAGCACTTAACAAACATAACGCCCCGACCCGTGCGGGTTTCGACCTGGTGCGCACAGTGGCTTTACATAGGAGAATAAAGCTATGGACATCAAAATCACAGATCAACTCGCCGCCCTGGGGATCACAGCGGCCGATGTTACTGAATTAGCAGCCGACACCGGCAAGTCATCGGCTGAGGTTCTTAACATCCTCGATAAAGTAGCCACCGAGGCCATGAAAGCCGGGGAGCCGGCGACCTCATTCGCTGACATCCGCTCCCGCATGAACGGTATTTTTACCGGCGAATCCGTGCAGAATGGTGACTTTAGCTCTTTTGGCACGGATACAACCCCGTACGCGGTAGAGGGTGAGCCAACACCGGTAGGCGGCGAAGATGATCCCTTTGACCTATCCAATATCTCGGTGGCAGAAACAACGATAGAAGATTTAGGTGTTGAGAAACCAATCCTTGTGGTTCAAGTGGACAAGCCTGGGAGGCAGGAGTTCTTCCATACGCATCCCGATCCGGAGTTTCACATCGAAACACGACTGATCAAGGTGGAGGCAGAACGCGAATGGTATCTAGTGACCCGCCCCGTCTGGCACGCAATTGCCGGTGAGACTAAACTGGTGCGCCTAACGCCGTTTATTACCCGAACCGGCACATTAGGGCTCTGGCCCGTTTCTCTCCCGGATGACCTGCTCGGAAAACGCGACACGAACTGGGGTGTGACCGCTAGGAAAACCGCCGAGATCGCTCAGACCAAATGGTGCAGGATGCAGGCCAACATGTCCCGCGGCCAGTACGACGTAGTCACCTCGGATAAGATTCCCGATCCGGTATGGCCTAAAATGTCTCTTCAAGAAATGATTAAGATTGCCTTTGGCAATGGTCACTTGATCGATCGCCTCGATCACCCAATCATCCGCCAGCTTGCCGGTGAGTAATCAGGTGTTAGAGGCGCCTCAAGATAACTTCGGCATATCCTTTCCTGATGTCTTTGTGTTGCCGTTTTCCGAGATTTGGATGGTGGATTTCGAGTTTGTCGTTGGGCTTGGAGGAATTCCCAGACCTATCTGCATGATAGCCGAAGAGTTTTGGTCTGGTCGGCAGATAAGTCTTTGGGAGGACCAACTCCTCGCCCTTGATGCAGCCCCCTTCGACACGGGACCAAGCGCGGCCTTCGTCGCCTATTTCGCTTCAGCTGAGTTCGGTTGCTTTTTGACCCTTGGCTGGTCGCTTCCGACCAACACCATCGATCTATTTGCCGAACATCGGGTCATAACAAATGGTTCGCTAGTTTTTCACGGAGACAGCCTTTTAGGGGCGTGCCGACGCTTGGGTATCAACACTACCGGCTCAGAAGAAAAAGAGACGATGCGCGAGTTGATAATGTCCGGCGGTCCATGGACCAACCCTCAGCGCAAGGATATCCTTGATTACTGTGCCAGCGATGTTGCGCTCTTGAGGCCGCTTCTGGCAGCCATTGCGCCCGAAATCACCCTTACACAGCAGCGCCTTGGTCATGCCGTCTGGCGGGGACGCTATATGGGCGCCGTAGCAACGATGGAGTACAACGGCGTTCCGATCGACATCGAGACCCTCGCGGTTCTGAACCGTCACTGGGAGGAAATTCAGGAAACGCTGATTTTGGACATCGACAAGAACTTCGGTGTTTATGAGGGTAGGACGTTCAAGTTGGCCAAATTTGAGGCCTACTTGATCGAGAACGGTATCCCATGGCCTCGCACCGAAACCGGGCGTCTGGCACTTGATGACAATACCTTTCGAGCGATGGCAAAAGCCTATCCCCAGATATCACCGCTAAGGGAGCTTCGCCACGCGCTGGGCGAACTGCGATTGCAGAAGCTTGCTGTTGGGCCCGATGGTCGCAATCGGACGCTTATAAGCCCTTTCCGATCAAAGACCGGTCGCAACCAGCCATCCAATGCAAAGGCGATCTTTGGAGCAGCAACTTGGATCAGAGGGTTGATCAAGCCAGAACCAGGTACGGCGCTTGCTTACCTGGATTTCTCGTCTCAGGAGTTCGCTATTGCCGCGTGTCTATCTGGTGATGAGAAAATGTGGCGGGCCTACGAAAGCGGCGATCCCTACCTCCAGTTTGCAAAGGATGCCGGGCTCGCCCCGGACAGCGCAACAAAGGACAGCCATGAGGCAGTCAGGGATCGGTGCAAGGCGATCGTCCTAGGCGTGCAATACGGCATGTCAGCTCGCGGCATGGCCAACCGTGCCGGCATCCTGGTCGCTGAAGCCCGCGAACTCCTGCAGCTTCATCGGGAACACTACCGTGTGTTCTGGACATGGGCGGACCGGAATGTTGACAACGTTCTGGCGGGTGGAACGATTTCTACGCCGTTGGGGTGGCAGTTTCGCCAAGGATACGGCACCAGCGGTAGTCCGCGCTCGATACTGAATTGGCCGATACAGAGCACAGGCGCTGACATCCTCCGTCTGAGCTGCGTACGTCTGATGGAAGCCGGCGTGAAGATTTGTGCCCCTGTACACGATGCTATCCTGATCCAGATGCCTATCGAAGTGATCGACGACCAGGTCACTCTTGCAAGGTTCATCATGCAGCAAACCTGTTGTGATTTGCTCGGTGGCCGCACCTGCCGTGTGGATGCCGAGATCATCAAGGCACCTGATCGCTACATGGATATGAAACGTGGTGTTGGAATGTGGAACACCGTAATGCGCGCAGTTGGACTCCCCGAACACCCCTTTCCGCTTATTAATGGGAGAGCGTCTTGAGCCTTGATCGCCCAACGACCAACAGTCTGCTATGCGCAGACAGCACTGTCTGCTTTTTGCGCGAAACTGTCTGCTTGGTGCAGACCCCGGTCTTTTCTTATACGCTTAGTGGTAAGCTCCCCCCTAAGCACCCACCTTTGAGAGGTGTCTCGTGAATGACAAATATCGCCTCCCCGACGGGTTGATCGACTGGTCTCATCCGGACGTTCCTGAGGAATTGTACGAGGCCAGAGCGGTGCCTGCAGAAACACTAGGCATCTGCAACGCGGGTTGCTCCGAATACGCTGTTGTACCGCAAGAGTGTTGGGACGCTTTCCCGGCTTCGTCTCGGCTACTACTTGCACTGCACTTTGCCTATCGAACTTGGAAGCCAGACACACCCGATGGTTGGTATCGACTGTCGTCCGGCCTCTATACTCGGGCCAGATTAACAAACCGCGAAACCCGCCGCCGAACTGTCAATTGCTTACAACGCGCCGGATTAATAGACGTCCGACGCTCTGGCACATCGACCACGCTCGTCCGTCTTGTGCGGCCGGGCCCCAAGAAAGTCACCAATCGCAGTACTTAACGTCTCCGAAGACACGGGGTAAATGGCCGCTCTGGGCTAAGGAGCGGACACTCGCAAAATAACGATGAGTGACCACTACGCGGACGAAGCTGCCATTTGGAATATGCTTCGGAATGACTGCCGTCAGCCCAAACCGGACATTCGCCCTAGACTGTGCAGTTTCGTAGAGCGCAACAAACCTGCCGTTCAACGGCCTCGCGTCAATGCGAGCAAGGTAACTTGAAGCCGTCACTGTTCTGAACGGCTAATCAGCTTAGCACTGACCTTCAATATCCCGAGCCGACTATTTGTCTTTCGGACTGAACGACCTCTTCCTGCTCGATCTTGTCCTAGTTTGCAATCAGTAAGGGCACCTAGTTTTCACGCTGCTTTTTTAGGTCACTCGGTGCCTTACCTGTCCAGCCACGAAAGGCATGAGCGAAACTGGTTGCGTCGGAATACCCTAGCACCTCTGCGACTTCTGCAACGCTGGCCTTCTGCTGAGAAAGAAGCATTTCTGCATGTTCACATTTCAATTCAGCAATCAACTTGCCCAAGCTTGTGCCTTCCTTGCGAAGTTTACGTGACAGTTGCTGCTCTGAAAGACCACAGATACCTGCGGCAATTTCATTGTTTAATGGCTGCACGCCAATGTGTGGTTTGAGAGCTTCTCGAACACTGACAATTACTCGCTTCGGAGGTAGCGACGTGCCAGATCGTTCAATTGGCCCTTTGAAAAAGTCATCGGAAGAAAATGGCTCCGTTAGCCAGATTGCTGGGAAAGCGACGCGATGCCCACGTCGATCTCCAGCCAAAACCGAACATCCAAGAAATTCGGACGGAAGTGCGTTTGGGTCGCTTATTGTGACCATCACGTCATCGGGGTTCCATTTTTCGCCGATGGATCGCTTAATAATTTCTCCGAACATCGCTGCAAAGAAACCATCTATCTGAGCTGGTACGAACGGTGTGTCGTAGTATCTGCGACCAAACAGGAAGCCTGATTTTCCGCTTACATCCAAGTGATGCTCGGTGGAACTCGAATGATCAGTTGCCACCACAACCAGTTTGGTGAGGAACGATCCCAATGTAACAGCGCAAACTGCGGCCTCAATCAAGGGAGGCCACTTTGATCCTGCTATCATTTTGCCGATCCTTGCCAAAAAGAATGGGTCTTCAGCTGCGGAAGCTGCCTCCTCAAAGAACTGGTACATGACGATTGCATGAACGAATATCTCCGGATCATCGAAGGACTCTCGGGCCAAACCAATCCGCGTGAGTAATTCGTCAGAGCAATCATAAACGGCGTCCAGCGCGGAAAGCGCTGGCTTACCCGTTGAAAGCCGGATCAGGGGTTGCGTTGGGCCGCTCATGCCTGATCCTCGAAATATGCAAGGTCCATGATCCACATAGCCATTATGACATCAGAATAGGATTTATTGTCGCCGCCCTGATGATTTCCGTCAATAATCGCATCGCCTTGATCGAAATCGTCAGACTGAAAACGATCAGAACTGTCAGAGTGAACCCCATAAAATGTCTCGTTGCGGCTAACGCCAGCAACCCATTCCGACACCGCGCTATTCGCCAAATGGAGGGCTCACTGTGACCGAGAATCCCAACAACGACAGCGACAAAAAAGTTCGCTTCCAAGAAATCAATGAGACCCCCGACGCGGATATTCGACCAGACGATGGGGCACCAAGTTCGCTCATCCGGCGCGATATTCTTAAGGCGGGAAGCGCCGCTGCGCTAGCTGCTGGGTTTGTCGCCGCTACCCGTGACGCTCAAGCACAAGCGCTCTATACCCCAGACCCACCGGCAGAGGCACCCGACTGGTACACCACCCCATCCGAACAATTGTCGCCACCGGCAGAACGTACGAGTGACTACTATGTTCCAGAGTTCACCGCTGGCAAAGACGCCAATATTGACTGGTGGTTCGGCAGGAATGTAGGGGGTGTAACAATTGGCCTTATTCAGGCACGAGCGTATTTGCCGATGGCGCCGGGCAACATGGGCAATGCAACAACATTCGATTTTCCGATGTTGTACCGGGAAGCCGTTCCCCCAAATGTCTATGACATTCTTGCCCCCGTTCCGACCGAGTCTTTTACTGCTGAAATGGTTAAGGCCGCGAAGTGGCTGGAGCTTCAAGGCGTTCGTGCGATCATGGCGAACTGTGGGTTCTACGGAACTTACCAACAAGCAATCGCCGAGCAAATCGATACGCCTCTTTTCTCCTCCAGCCTACTCCAACTGCCTGCCATGATTGCGAGTTTACCGCCACGTTCAAAAGTTGGCATCGTGACTGCCAATGGCGAGGCTCTTGCTGCTTCACCGGCGATTGAGAACTGTGGCGTCACCCCCCAGCAGAAAGCGGAGCGGCTCGTTATCCAAGGGCTGGAAAATGGTCCAGAAATGCAAAACGTGCTGCAACTCACCGGTAGTTACAACATGCTCGCGCTTGAGAACGAGATCGTGGAAGGCGCAAAGGCCCTGGTTGCCAGTAACCCGGAAGTTAAGTGTATCCTTTTGGAATGCACTGAACTGCCGCCTGCTGCTTATAAGGTTCAGGACGCAGTGCGCATGCCTGTCTGGGATTACACGACACTGACTAAGTGGGTCTACGAGGGTACGCTGCGCAAGCCTTTCCTCGGAATTATCTGATCAAAAAAAATGCCCCCGGCGGTCGATTTGGTCGTTGGGTACAAAAGCAGGTATCTGATCGTGACCGAACTATTGCGTACACAAGAGCCAAATTCGAAAAGTGCAAGTGTGGCTTCCTCGCGCATTTTCACACTTCTAACTCTGTTCACACTTACCTTGTTAGCTTCACCTTTTGAATTGAGAGCGCAGGATGCTGGAAACACCACCGATTCAGCACCGGTTATTCCAACTGCTCCCACCTCGGTAGAGGGAACGCTGGAGGAACTTGAAGCAGTCAGAGAGGCCGAATTCGATTTTCCTGCAATCGATAGTGCGCTGAAACCCTGGTTGGATTGGAAAGCTCGTTTGGCCGAACGTTATGGCTTCAATCTGGGTTTTGACTACAGCTTCAACACTCAGTGGTCCGACAATTCTGTAGGCGAGACTCACGCAACTGGTGGGATTTTCCGGGCCTTCTTTTCGTGGGACCTGTTAAACCGACACGATCCCTCCAGAAAAGGTACTTTGGACTTCAGAGTTGAAAACCGCCACCGGATTGGTACAGCCTTGCCGCCAGAGGCGCTGGCAGCCAACTTTGGTTGGGTCGGAACGAGCGCACCGGATTGGTCTAATCAACAATGGGGGATCACGGTCTTGAAATGGCGTCAGCGATTAGACGCTGGCGATGCCCCAATTGAGGTCAATGTAGGCTACATGAGTGCCTTCTCGCAGTTCGACATTACGCCATACTCCGACAATCTTACGTCGTTCCAAAACAACAGCATTATCTTGAACCCTACTATTGGCTATCCGTCGGCCGGTTCGTTTGGAATCTCTGGGTACATCGGTATTCCACGCACCAATTTCTATGTTCTCGGCATGGTCATGGATGCCAATGGGCAATACGATAGCCTGAGCTTTGATACTCTTGGGGATGGCGACTACTTCAAAGCTCTTGAGTTTGGTTGGACCGATCAAAGCGTGTCCGATGCTTCGTTTTTATTTAACAACGTTCACGTAGCTCTTTGGCACACCGACGATGACAACTACGGTGTGGGGCTAACAGGGAGCTACACCTTCGAAGACTCGCGCATTGGAACTTTTGCCCGACTTGCATGGGCAAACGAAGATGCCAGCACACCGTACCAAAGATACGCAGCCGCTGGTATTACGAAGGGCGTTTTCCGAGCGAGTGAAGTGGGGCTTGGTGCCAGTTGGGGCCGCCCACCGAATTCAGATGAAGACCAGGTCGCAGTGGAAGCATTCTATCGCTGGCAGGTCGCTCAGAACTTCGCGATTACGCCAAGTATACAGTACTTGGATAATCCAGCATTTAACTCAAGCGACGGAGCCGTGACCGTTCTTGGATTACGAGCGCGACTGACATTTTGAATTGGTGAAGGCGCAGCATTCGGAAGTATGACCTCGGAAATTCCGAATGCACTCGCTCCATCCAGCTCTCAAGGCAACTGTAGATCGGGACGAGTTTTGCCAATGCCGTTCAGTGAATGATGGTCTGCTCTCGTGAAACGACTTGAACTTTGCAAAGTCCGCTTTCTGCGCATTGCCGTCCTTAGCGCGGACTGCAGCACCTGGTAACTTTGGGCTCCGAGCTGCCGTTCGCTGCAGGTTTCTCCAACGTCCGCTTTGAGCGGCTGCTGGGAATAAACTGTATCGAAGGTCGCGGTAGGCAGGTAGTCGTTATCGATAAGCGGAAAGACACAGCCACTTAGCCGTTTGCGAGCAGCGGTCGCGTCGCTAATGTGGCGGGCAATGAATGTTGAACACCTGCAGCGATACATTAATGAGGACATGCGTATGTCGCATGTTTATCAACCCGTCATGCTGCTTGAGCTTCTCAAGTCTGGCGGCGAAGCGAGCATCGAGCAGATCGCGAAAGCTATGCTGCTACACGATAGGTCACAAATCGAGTACTACGAAATCCGTACTAAGAATATGGTTGGGAAGGTGCTGACAAATAACGGCATCGTGGACCCAGTGAAACTTGCGGGCCGGATTGTTGGATACCGCTTAAAAGACATAAGTAATATGAGCGCAGAAGATCGATCTACTTTGATCGGCCAATGTGAAGGCAAGATTGCTGACTACATTGAAAAACGCGGTGACAGCATTTGGAAGCATCGCTTCAACGCGAAGGGTTATGTGCCGGGGTCGGTTCGCTATGAAGTCCTAAAGCAGGCTAAGTATCGCTGTGAATTATGCGGTGCATCTGCCGCGGAAATCGCCTTGCATGTGGATCACATCATCCCTCGTAGCAAAGGCGGTCAGGATGATCTGAGTAACTTTCAAGCACTTTGCATCACGTGCAATACCAATAAACGAGATACAGACGACGCTGATTTTCGCGACGTGGCGAAGGCGTATGCGCATCGAGAGAAAGGGTGCGTCTTTTGTGAAGTATCAGCAGATCGTGTCATCGCTGAAAACGAACTTTGCTCCGCTATCCTAGATGGATTTCCTGTTACACCTTTACACACATTGGTAATCCCGAAGCGGCATGTGTCAGACTATTTCGATCTTTTTCAGCCTGAGCTGAACGCAATGCGGCGCATGCTCGAAGAAATGCGCTCTGATATTCTCAACAAGGACTGTTCAGTTTCGGGTTTCAACGTCGGCATCAACGCCGGGGAGGCCGCCGGACAAACGATTTTTCACTGCCACGTCCACTTGATCCCGCGGCGAGATGGGGACATGCCTAATCCACGCGGTGGTGTGCGCGGTGTCATTCCACGAAAGCAGTCGTACTGAAAAAACGTTCATAGTAGCTTGATCTCATTTTGCGCCCAGCGCCTCATTTCTTGTGATTCAAGTTGCGTTTTCATAGTAAGCTTAAGCCACATTATTCTGAACCGAGGTCAACCACATTGCCACGCGTAACCGAAACAAGAACGCAAATCGAATTGGTCCAAACGGCCCAGAACTTGCATCCATGGCCCTTGGAAGCGTGCGACCCGTCACTAATCGAATTGGAAGCCGGATACACTTTCGAAAAGCTGCAGGAACAGCGCGCCTACAACGATTGGACACCTTCCGACCTGATCCATTTGGCGCAAATTTCGATGTTGATCGCTGACTTTGGTGTTGAAGCGGACACGCTTCGCGAAGAAGGCTACGTTATCCAATCGGACGTTCCAAAGAAGAATCCGCGCATTGACGTGCTTGCTTCGCTGAATTCTCAGATAATAGCCAGGTGTCGTTTGATAGGCATCAATCACACCGCGGCAACAGACAAACGTGCGCGTGGAAACAGAGCGGCGTTGCAAAGAGATATGCGACGAATACTTACCTAACTTGCCGGTATTGGGCATCGTCCACCAGCCGCCAGCTGGTGTTCCGCCTCTGCACTCAGGCAAACTCACGTTTGCAGCTATCGGCCCTGCTTTGCGGTCTGGCTTCCTTTGCGGTTGTGACGGCTTTGCTTGACTAAAGGCGCACCAAGCGCTGAAAAGAGCGTTTGGACACCAAGTTGGACACCAAACAAGAAAGGGCACCGCGTGGCGCCCTTGTTCTTATGGCTGGGGTGGTAGCAGCCATGACTGTTTCCAAAACGTTCCAGTTGCTTCGAAATTAATCTTGTAATTCCTGTAATTTAGGTTGATGTTTCTTCCAGCGGGTTCCAACGAGATGCGGTGAGTTCTACGTTTTCCTGTGGGGCAGATTGTGGGGCAGATTTAGTGATGCGGAAATTGGGTAGTAAGAGTCTGACGGCGCGAAGCGTCGCTGCGCTACCGCCGGGGCGTTACCCAGACGGGCAAGGGACAGGGCTAATCCTTCGGGTTCTGGACAGTGGTCGCCGAAACTGGATGCAACGCCTCACGATACACGGGCGGCGTCGCGATATCGGGCTGGGCGGATATCCTGCAGTTTCGCTGGCAGAAGCCCGTGAAACTGCACTGGCAAACAAGAGGGTTGCTGCTGCCGGTGGCGATCCAATTTCGGAAAAACGGAAAGCAAAGGCCGAGGCCGCGAAGCGACTGACATTTGCCGAGGCTGCACTGCGTACCCGCGATGAACTGGCGCCTTCATGGAAGGGAAAGAAGGAGCCGCAGGCGTTCCTGTCGTCGTTAAAAACCTACGCCTTCCCGTATTTCGGAAGCACCGACGTGGCCGATGTAGCCTCTGCCGACATTCGACGTGCTGTTCTAGCTTGCCGTAAAAAGGTGCCGAACTTGAGCGTGAAGGTGCAACACCGCATTCTCAGCGTGTTCAAGTGGTCGGTTGCCGAGGGGTTGCGAGACACCAACCCGGCGACCGGCGATGCGCTTGCACTGCCGAAACTGGAACTTAAGCAAAAGAACAACCGTGCGCTTCCCTACGCTGAGGTAGCCGATGCCATCGAGACCGTTAAGGCATCCAAAGCCTGGGCGTCCACCAAGCTGGCAATCGAGTTCACGATTCTGACTGCCGCGCGTAGCGGTGAGGTGCGCGGTGCCCGCTGGGAAGAAGTTGACCTTGGGAATGCTGTATGGATCATTCCGGCAGAGCGAATGAAGATGAACCGCGAACATCGGGTGCCGCTATCGCGCCGGGCCGTCGAAGTTTTGCGGCAAGCGGAAGTTCTGCGCGATGCAAACGGGCTGGTGTTTCCGTCCGCCAGGGGCAAGCAGCTTTCCGACATCACCCTTTCCAAGCTGGTGAGGGATCTCGGTATCAATAGCACGGTTCACGGTTTCCGCTCATCTTTCAGGACGTGGGCGCAGGAACGCACCAACGTTCCCGGCGAAGTTGCCGAGGCAGCCCTTGCGCACGTGAAAGCAGACAAGGTTGAGGCCGCGTATGCACGTTCAGATCTGTTCCAGAAGCGGCGCAAACTGATGGAGCAGTGGTGCAGTTATCTCTCTGCCCTGCGCGGCGAGGTTGTCAGGATGGGAGCGCAATCATGAGCGATGATCATCAGCCGGAGGGCTTGCTAGATATTTTCCTTTCCGACGAGGAGATTGCTGAGAAATACCGGGACAAACCGGACCCCCTACGCGGCATCGGTCTTGGGTTGGGCGCATCTGACAGGGTGCGAGAGTTGGTGTTGAAGGGCATCGAATTTGAGCAGCTTGAGATGATATCCAAAGTTCTCGAAACCTCGAAGAGGCAGCCGGGTCGGCCGAGCATACAGGACAAGCGTTTTACAAGACACAGCCAACGAGCGTTTTGCCTCTACGCAATGGCCGAACGCATCAAAAAGGTGCGTGGGATTGCCCCGGACGACGGATTGGAAATCACGCTGCGCGAGCTGATTGAGGAGACGGAGAAGACATTTCCGACCCACGGCATTTTTGAGAAACCCAAGGATTTCGACAAAATGCGCAAGAGTATCAAACAAGGGCGCAAGGCGTTGGGCATAGATGATCAGTGGCGAGGTCCACCACTTCCCGACCTGCTGAACTAGGGTCTGGCCGGACAACCAGAAGATCACGGTAGCGGCGACGCAGATTGCCGACAGGAACCGCTCCCCACCTCGGTCATAGCGGTTTGCTATACGACGCCAGTCCTTAAGGCGAGTGAACAAGTTCTCGATCGGATGCCGCTTTGCGGTGGAGGTTGTTACTGAATGTCCGAAATGCGCAGCTATGCGGACATCTGAGTAAAACCGTCAGATGACCGAATGGAGCCCATTCCTTCAATTCGGGTGTTCGTGGCGAATGTCTGTTTCAATGTGCGTTAGTCTTATGCGGTTCGGTGATATTGACCAATCAGTCCAGTGTGCGGACGGAACCAATTCACGCTGCATGTCGCAATAACGAGTTAGGATTTTCCTAATAGGTGGTTGCAAATATTTTATTTGCGTTCAGTTCGGCGGTTTGCGTTATTGCGAATTGCAACGGACTACCCGATACGCTTGGCACTTATGCTTCAACGCTGTCGCCTTCTGATTTTAGGAGACGAAATCATGGTAGATTCAACTGACCGTGCCTTTCATGGAAATCACCAATACGGGATGGGGTATGAACCCACCTATAGCGGTGCAAACAGCCTGTTCCGCAGGCAATATTCACGTGACCTTGAAGGCGTCGATATTGTCACTTGGGGCGTCCCATATGATTTGAGTGTCACCAATAGGCCCGGTTGTCGCTTCGGACCGCGCGGTATTCGCGCAGCATCCACCAACGTCGCTTGGGATGGAGGTCCGTGGTATTGGGATTTTGATCCATTCCAAAAGCTCAGGATGGTGGATTATGGCGACTGCACGTTTGATCCCGGGTTCCCGACGGAAATCCCCGAAACCATTTACCACGAAGCCAAAAGCATTCTGGCATCAAACGCGTTTCTGCTTACAATGGGCGGCGATCACTCTGTCACATATCCTATTTTACGGGCACAGGCTGAACGACACGGGCCGATATCCCTGATCCAGATAGATGCGCATTCGGACACTTGGGAAGAAAACCCAAAACGCTTTGACCATGGATCCATGTTCTACCACGCCGCGCAAGAGGGCATTCTTGACGCACAACACTCCATTCAAGCTGGGCTTCGGACTTACAACGCCAAATCACATGGCTTCAAAACGCTGACGGCTGAATTCGTACATGAGCAGGGCGTTGCGGCGACAGTCGCGAAGATCAAAGAGGTTGTCGGGGATCGCCCCGCTTATTTGACCTTTGACATTGACGCGCTTGATCCAGCATTTGCGCCGGGCACCGGTACACCAGTTTGCGGCGGGCTGACCACCTGGCAGGCAATCTCGCTGATCCGCAAGTTGACTGGTGTGAACCTGATCGGAGCAGATGTCGTTGAGGTTTCTCCACCTTTTGACAATGCCGAAATTACCGCATTGGCTGGGGCGTCATTGCTGCTTGAGATGACTTGCCTCGTCGCTTCGCAAAGATAATTAGGCAGGCGGAGAATCTTCGCCTGCTCTTTAACAAATGGTGTCACTCTGACAGCAGACATTCGATCAATGGCGGCAAAGTCCGCAAGGCAGACGTTGGCGCCTTGTAGGGTTAGGTCTGCTATCCAATCCTAAGCGGACATCCGACAAAAATGCTCAGATGTCCGCACCGAGCCCATAGCAACCACTAAGTTTCGCCTGCTTTCGAGGCGAGAATTGCACTCGACTCGCTATTTACTCTCGTATGTCCTGAGAGTGTTTCCTGCAGTAGCCATTTGCGAACGGTGAGCAGCCTCATCTGACTGGTCCAAGTTGATTGTTAGTGCATCATCGGCCTGTGATCCATCGGGACGATGGTTTCGGGCGCTGGCGGGCGATAGCCCAGTGCACTGTGGGGTCGTTTTGTGTTGTAGTGTCGCCTCCATTGTTCGATCAGAATTTTTGCTTCGCTTAGGCTGTAGAAGATCTCACCGTTAAGCAGCTCGTCCCTGAGCCTGCCATTAAAGCTTTCACAGAATCCGTTCTCCCACGGGCTGCCAGGTTCGATGTAAGCCGTCTTGGCGCCGACGGCGGCAATCCAGTCTCGGACAGCCTGGGCGACAAATTCCGGCCCATTGTCTGAACGTATGAAACTGGGCGCACCGCGAAGTATGAACAGATCCGTCAGGACGTCGATTACATCGGTCGAGTTCAGCTTCCGCTCGACCCTGATAGCCAAACATTCCCGACTGTACTCATCAATGATGTTCAGCGTCCGAAAAGCTTTTCCATCATCGGTTCGGCAATGCACGAAGTCATAGGACCATACGTGGTTGCGATACTCCGGCCTCAGCCGAACACATGATCCATCATTCAGCCAGAGCCGTCTCTTCTTCGGTTGCTTTATTGGCACTTTCAGCCCCTCTCGCCGCCACAGGCGTTCAACCCGCCCATCAC
>NZ_JBQGAN010000017.1:0-80735 GCF_056542865.1 Ruegeria sp. AA6 | reverse complement strand
AAAGAAGGGCAAAGATGGACGACTTTTACGCCGCCCGCAGCAGGGTTATCCCGCCGCTACCGTGGTCGACTTTCTCACCGCCGTTCTCATTTGCGACAGGTTCAAACATCACCACGCGACCCCCGTGACATACGCAGCTGTACCGGCCCGCAACATGCCGTGCGTTACGGGTTGGACCATCCGCAGCACCGTGGCGTTCACTTGGAAGCTGCTGATAACCTTTGCGCCATCCCCAGCCGCGTCGGATACGTGGATCGATCCACCCGTGTCGTTGATCGCGTTTTCATCCAACATCTGCGGTGCGCCCGTTGCGTCGTCAGCCATCACCACCGTTGCCGATCCGCTGGCGTCAATTTCGGGTGCCGGTAGCCATGACGCAAAGTCAGCCAGATCGATCACGAAAATATGGTCGGTCGGGACCGTCGAAGAAACGATCAGCGGCAAGCCGAACAGTTCGCCGCGTTCCACTTCGTCACGGAACAGGAACACACCCGCTTCACGCATCATGCGCAGCCGTTGCGCCCGCATATTGTCCATGATCAGGACCGGGTTGCGCGGTCGCGTTGCGGTGATCACGCCGGTCAGATACGCGATGTCCGCGATCACATTGTCCAGACCGGTGCCAGCGGACGCTTGGTTGGCCGCACCGTTCCAAGGCGATGCGGGACGGATGCCCGGTACAGCCGCATTGGCCGGGTTCAGGATATGACCGTCCAGCATTTCAGCCGTATCAGCCACCACGTTACGCCGGATCACCGCTTCGATGCTGGGTGTGCTGGTGTCGCGCAGTTCATTGGTGAAGACCGACAGGACGGCCATTTTGTACCGCTGAAAATTGACCGATCCGACAACGGTTGATTTGACCGGGATCGTGCCTTTCTCGCCAACGAACGATCCGCTTATGTCGCCGGTGCCGGGGTTGGTCGGCATCGTCAGGCTGGCAACTTCATTCATCGGCAGGGAAACACCACCAGCCGCCATAGCCGCATAGACCGATACGGGCCGCAGTTCTTCGACCCACGGGCCAACTGCGTGTTCGACCAGTTCAGCACCCCATCCCGCATCGACGGTGCTGGCCGGTGCGGTTGCGGCCTTGCGCTGCAACTTGCCGGGATCACCGGGGAACAGATCGTCAGCCACCTGTGCGATGTCACGCTGGCTGAAATGGGCCACAGCACGCGCAAACGCGACGTCGGTGGACTTCGGCACCTTGGTGACGCCTTTGACCGTTGCCGGTCGGGGTTGCTGCACAGTGACCGAGACAGGTCTGTCGGCTTGCTTGGTCAGGGCATCCACCTGTGCCTTTAGTGCGGTATTTTCTTTGGCCAGTTTCGGTGCGTCTTCGAAGACTTTGACCGTTTCGTCAAAAGCCTTTTCGTGTGCCATGCGTTCAAACTCGGCAGATGCTTTGCGCCGTGTGTTGTTGCGGCTGTTGCTGAATGCAGCGTTCATAGGTCAATCCTTCCAAGCTGTTTGGCTGCGGTTTTGACGAAAAGATCGCGCCATTGTGGATAGTCGCGGACAAAGTCTTTGCCGCGTTCGGTGTAGAGTTGTCGGACGGCTGATCGCGCCATTTCCTTGGCGGTCGTGCGGTCATATCCAGCCAGCACAAAGCGGGCTTCCTGCTTCACCAACTTGGACCGGATCGAACGCGGCATGTCGTACATCAGGCGGCTAGGCATTCCCATTTTTGATCCCTTCCATTTTCTTCTGATGCGTTTTGAACATCACCTTTAGCTGGTCCTTGGTCGGGCTGTCGTCGGCGCCCAAAAAGCCGTCAATCTCGGATTGGATTGCCTTGGCCGTGTCGTCGCGTTTGACGTCCAACGCGCGTTCCAGCGTGCCGACCCGGTCCAGCAAGGGTGCCAGTGCGTTGCCGACCGCTTCGGCAATGTCGTCGGGCTGCAAAGTCTGCTTGTGAACCTGTTTCATGATGGTCTGGATCAGCGCCACACCCGCTGGGTTCACACTCTCCGTTTGCGGGTCGTACACGACCGCGTTCAGGTCTTGCTGTGCGCCACGGGTGTCCAGTTTACCCCCGACCAACGGGCGATCATAAGGGTTGTCGCTGGTGTTACGGAAAGGGTTTGTCATGCTGCGGCCCTTTTGAATGCCAGATACGACTGTCGCAGCCGTTCGGTCTGTTTGTCGGATTTGAATTTGCGTTCAGCCAGATAGGCCAGATAGGCCGCTAGGGCTGCTGTCGTGCGCAACGACATGTCGGCCTTGGCCAGCCGGTCTGCGGCCTTTTCGGCTGCGTCGTGTGCGCGTTGTGCTGCACGGTCCAATTGGTCGATGAGTGGCGCGGTATCGCCACCCATCCGCGCCAGATCCGCGCAACGTTGGTGTAACGGGTCAGACGTGACGGACCCGGCACCGCGTAGAATACTGGCTGCACGTTGGTATCGGATCGATGCCGCACGGGTGTCACTAATGGACCGTTCGGCACGGTCGATGTCTTTTTGCAGGTATGCGGTTATCTTCATCCGTTCAGCGCACGCACCTTGCGAGCCAGATTCTTCGGCCTTGCTGATTTGGTGAAGACGGGACCGCGTATAGCCTTGATCCTTCACCAATCTGCGGGTGTGATCTGCTGCTGTGTGTATTGTCAACATCCGCTGCGGTCCTATTAGGGTCAGGACGCAGGATGGCACCACATATGGTGTTGAGTCCATATTTCCGGTACGATAAAAACAAATTAAATTAGATGCTTACATATAGGAGTTAAGCTATAAGATACTACATCTAGCTTCCAGGTGGTCAGGCTTGGCGGTTCTCGGTCCCTGCCCACGCGGTCCATCGCTTAAACCCATCCAGACACTCAGTGGCGGCACAACAGATGATCAGGGTCGAACGGTTCGGGCGATGTGGCTGGGTCCTATGATGAAGGTCCAAGTCTGAAGGTCCGCAAGGAAGCGATTAAGCAGTTGAAGTTTGAATACATCAGAAAAAGCGAGCTGAGGCTTGGGGCAGTAATCCGTAGATCCACCTGCCACCGTGAGATGATCAGGAGTTTATTCCTTTCCCGAAACGGTAGATTACCCGCAGAAAACTGGGCATCTACGGCTGATATGCGAAAGCATTGGACATCTAGAGATGGTTGTGCAGTTCCCCTTGATGACTTCCTCAATTATCGAGAACTTTACTAATTGATAGTATATTCGACAGGTCCACGACTTCCTACGATAGTGACTGTGCCATCGCCCATTGTTAGTTCTTGACAGGCGCTACCGGCTGCGGCTTCTGGTTTGGTGAGCGTACGGCACCATTGACCGTTCTTGATTTCCCAAGTCCCCACAAGTTCAGTATCCAAGTCTGCACCAACCTTGCCAGTTAGTCGGCCATCCGCGTGGGCAGTTACTTCTTGACCGGGAGCTATAAGTGTTTTTCCGGCCAAAGCATCAGTGATGGGATCGGCAAAGGCAGAGGTGGTGGATACAGCAATCAGGCTTACGCAAATAATATGGAGTTTCATCTTATAACCTACATCTTGCTTAAACGGTGAAAACATTGTCAGTGAGGATTGCTCAGTGTGTCAAGCAAAGCTATGAACGCAGAAATCTTGGCGATTTTCTACTTTTCAGACATAGCTGCCATTCGCTAAGTTCTTTAAGAAGGGCTGCTTGGCGCTTTGATTATTTGGGACCTGAGACAAACGCTGAGTAACGGCCAAAATCCGGCCTATATTTCCGGGTAGCATCCTTCTCCGGTTCCGGCGGAGTAAATCTCCATTGCTTCAACCAATGTGAAATAGGTAACCTTGTTTTCGAGGATGAAGTCTCATTCCTGCTGGCTGCATCGGCATTCCTCACGTGTTTTGGTGGTCTGCGTCTGGTCACATTACCTCCACAACCAAGGAATCGCGCCGGAACGCGCGAGACGTACCAAATCATAGGTATTTTTATTATTTTTGACAGTAAAATTTTATTTTTCGATAAAATTTGAAGGTAAAAAACGGCAATACGTGGCCGAAAATGACCGCTCTAAAATAGTTTCTATAGATTTTGCCCGAGTTTCATTTTTGCCATTTGTTATAAAAATCAATTCCCCTGCGCGGTGGCCACCCCCATGATTTCTGTTTGGCGATACCGCCCCCAGCGTTTGAATGTTGCGGTGGCCAACGGTCAGCATCGTCACGCAACGCAACAGATCGCAATCGTGACGTGATCGAACTAAACGCAAACGATATGGGTGGGGGGCGCACCTATAGCGTTAAGCATATATCCATCGGGTAGCGTGATCGTGTTGTGTTGGTTGGTGTGTTTGGTGCCGTCTGCTGCGGTACGCTACACCCAACGCATATAGCCCTAAGACTAGGGGATTTGGCTGGTGTGTTGGTGGATGATGCCCCGAGTTGGACCCCTGTTGCACGTCATGCACATCGTAATCCAATAGAGGTTAAAAACGCTTGCACGTCGTATGCACGTTGCACGTCGTAATTCCACTTATAGCCATTATCCTTTAACCATAACGCTTTGATATTATTGGATAGTAGAATCCGCTTTGCTCCAACGGAATATAGACGTGCTGACGTGCATGGCATAAAGTTTGAATTCTATATGTGAAATTACGAAGTGCATTGCACGTCATGACGTGCGTTCGTACAAGACCTTTCCACGGTGCGCACCTGACCACTGACGACCCTTACTGACGAACCCTAACCCCTCAAGACAACCGATCATTTCCTGTTGCTTGCGTGGCGTCTGATCTTTCACAGCCATATTCATCAGTGCGAAACATTCACCAACGGTGGTCTGTGTACGTTGGGCCAACATGCTAGCCAGCGTGTCCATCCACGGATGTGCGGCCACACGGGCTTTCTGGACCTGTGTGGCAATCGCTTCGATGGCTGGGTCCAGATACCACTGTTCACCGGCTTGGTACGCGGCAAACGCTTCGGCCCAAAGCTGATCGCGTACGGCCTTCAGATCAGCTATCCGAAATTGGCCGTCTGTCTGGACGATCCAAAAACGGCGTTCACCTGCGTGGTCTTTCAGGTAATCGTTGCGGTTGGTAGATCCGGCAAAGACGCACCGTCGCGGTCTGCTGCCAGTTCTGCGGCCATAGGCTTCACGGTAGCGTTCCACACGGCGCGTGATGAACGACCGCATGCTTTCCAGTTCGGATCGGTACACGCTGGTCAGTTCTGCCATTTCCACGATCCAAACCCCGTCCAGATGTTCTGCGGCATCCTTTTGGTGAAAGTCGGGCAAGCTGTCGCTGAACCATTCCTTGTGCGGCACCAACGCACGCAGGGCCGATGATTTACCGCGCCCCTGTGGGCCTTCAAAGATCAGGCAATAGTCGGCCTGACAACCGGGTTCCATCGCGCGTGCCACGGCGCTGATCAGCCACTTGCGACCCACTGCGTTGATGTAGGTCAAATGGGTCAGATCTTGGCTTTGCACGCCGCAATATTCGGTCAGCCACGATCCGATGCGCGGCACCCTGTCCCATTGCAGCCCGGTCAGATAATCTTGGACGGGTTCACGGGTGTTACGCTTTGCGGCCAGTTCGATGGCGTCGATCACATCCGCTTTGCCGATCTTGTTAAACACGTTCCGCTGAAACCATGACCGAATTGCAGTGTAATCGTCGTCGGTCAGTTCACGGTGCCTTCCGTTATCCACGATCATGAACCGATTGGTGAACGCGTCATAATACAGCCGTTCGCGCCAATGATCTTGATTGACCAGATACGCAAAGACGTTGTGCATATTGGCAACCAGATTGCCGTTGCTGTCGTGCGCGTAATCTTCCATTGGTGCAACAACCGACTGTGACGCGATCACTGGTGCTGTGGTCGGCATTCCAGCTTTGGCGGCTTCAGCCAATCTAAACGCACTGCGGACCTGTCCATCCAAATTTCCAGGTAGATCACCGCCACACGCCTGACGGGCCAAAAACACCAGTTTGCCAAAGCCATTCCCACCATCGGGCTTGAAGCCCTGCCACGTGTGCTGCGTAAACTTTGGATCGTCTTTTGGTGCCTTTGCCGACCACTTGGCGAACACGGGCCAAGCGGCATCCCCCATTGCGTTTTTCATCGCATAGGCAATTGCAATCCATTCATCATATTCAAGGTCGTCGTTGGGGATCAGATCACAGATCGGCTCAAAAAGGCTTTGATCGGCTGGCTGCGCACCGTGGCGGGATATGCCGTCATTCATCTGGTGGACGTTGGTGGCTTTGCCTCTGGTCCAGCCGCGTGACTCGGCTACCTTCAGCATTTCTTCGACCAGCCAATCCATCTGGGCCAGCGTGCATTGCTGCACCTGATCGGCTTGCGGCCAGCGGTTCCACTGGTATTCCCGCCCTGACGGGTGGACACCGAAGATCACGGCCTGTGTGGGCTGTTCACGGGCCGTCAGGCCCATCACTTCGACCCGTTGCGTTTCACCGTCACGCTTGATCGGGTATTGTTTTCTGCGGATCGTTTCACCGGGTGCGATACGGAACAGGACCAGAAATTTCGGCACCGCACCCCATCGGATAAAATAGGCATTCTGACCCAATTCGTTGATGCGGTTAAGCATGGCCTGTGCGGTCACATCGTCGGTGATGTCCACGTCTAGCGCGCACCAGTCGCGCCCCATCTTCAGACCGACGTTGGTGCCTAGCTGGTCCCAGCGTGCGACCTTTACGGCGTCCATCTGGTACTGTGGCCAGCTTCCCATGCCATCGAAAGCCCCACCGTAATATTCACACGGCACCTTACCGCGCGCCTTCGGATCGACTTTTGAGTGTTCGTGCAGATCGGCCCACGGCGGCATGACTGGTATGGTATCGGTCAGCCCCAGTGATAGCGCGTGTGCGTGCCACGGGTGGCTTTGTTGCGTGATTGTGTTAACGGGTGTAACATTGTCCACGTCTGACATGCTTTCTGTATTGGCCCGGTCACGCCCCTAAGCGTGCCGGGTCTTTTCTTGCCAGCGGTTCGTGTCAGTTCGGGTCAGCCAATCCCGCCCCCACTGGCTATGGCTTATTGCCTCACAGCGGTAGATCTGGAATGTCGTTTAGCTGGTGGCTCAGGTCCATCAGATCGGACTCCGCTTCTTTCACCAATTCCTGCAACCCTTGGTCTTGGGTCACTTCAGCATAGTGTCCGATTTTGCCAATCAGATCTTTCAGTGCGGTACTCATTTCGCTGGGTTTCATCTGTCTGTTTCCTTTCTGATTACTTATCCAGCAGCAGATGCTTGGCCAGCTTGTCTTCGGCTTCCCGCAACGCCTCACGCGCGGCCTGAATCTCGCGGATCAGGTCGTTCGTTTTGGCGTCATAGATGCTTTGGTTTTTTCGGCTGGTCAGCGTCTGCATGGTCCAACCAACCTATCACCGATCTTGATTTTACACCCCATCAAAATCTGTGGGATTATAGGATATTATCTATATGTTAGAAGGACTTGAGACTTGCTAGACATCGAACAACTTTACCGCGAAGAAATCCGTAAACACCTAGAAAGTATCGATTGCAAATCCGTGTACACCGGTTCGATTCCGGTACTCGCCTCCACTCTCCTGATACAACCCAGCCTTCAAACTAACGTGACTTGTGTTCTTAGCCTTGCCTGCCTTGAGGGATGACTTCGTAACCTGGCTCTTCCGGTTCATCATCCAGCATCTCTGGTGGGAAGCCTGGCGCTGTAATGTCTAGGCCCGTGGATTCCTCTAAACGTTTGATAATGTTAGGTGAAAGCTCTCGTTCCCCGAAACGCTCGATGCCATCGTCAAAGATTTTGATCATAACGGGATTGATTTCCAGCGGCACCCCAGCGCGGTCGGCGACCTCTTGGAACAGGCCAATGTCCTTTTTTACAAGGTCCATCGTAAACGAAATATCGCGCGATCCGTTTAGAATGACCTGACTTTCGGTCTCGTGAACGAATGATGTGCCTGAGGAAATCTTTATCGCCTCGTATGTCGTGTTGAGATCCATGCCCGCAGCCTTGGCCGTCACCAACGCCTCTGCGCAAGTGATCAGGTTGGCCGTTGCCAGATAGTTGGTCAGCACCTTCAGAACCGAGGCCGAGCCCAGCTCTCCTGTGTGCAGAACACGCCGCCCCATTGTGGTCAAAAACGGCAGGATTTGTTCGAACGTCTCGCGGTCACACCCTGCAAAGATCGAGATATTGCCCGTCGCTGCCCGGTGGCACCCGCCTGATACAGGGCAATCAACGGCAGCGCCCCCGCGTTCTATCACCAACGCTCCAAGGCGCTTGGCTTCGGCCTCGTCCGTGGTCGACATCTCCATCCAGATTTTACCCGGCCCGACTTCGGGCAGCATCTGTTGCATGACGGCGTCCGATGCAGCTGGGGACGGAAGGCACGTTATCACCGCATCGCAATCTCGCATCATCTGAGCGGGGTTATCGGCGGCCTTGGCGCCTTTGGCTGTGAACTCGGCAACTAGATCAGCATTGAGGTCATGGACCGTCAGGTCGATTCCGTTGCGCAGAAGCGAGCCTGATAGCTTGCCGCCGACATTTCCCAGACCGATAAAACCAACTTTCATGTTTCTCTCCTGACGGTCGCGTTCTGGATGAGTATCCGTGTTGCCTCTTGAAAACAAAAATGAATAATATGCATCGTTATGGTCAAAAAAATTTGGTGATAGATGGACCGCCTTCCAAACCCCGCGTGGTTGCGCAGTTTCGAATCCGCTGCGCGGCATCTGAATTTCACCACTACCGCGCGGGAACTTGGCCTGACGCAGACAGCAGTTTCGTTGCATATCCGTTCGCTTGAGGCCGAACTGGGGAAAAAACTGTTCACCCGAAATGCGCGTCGGTTGGAACTGACCGAATTGGGGCAGTCCTATTCGCTGACGGTCCGGCGCGCGCTGGGTGATATTGCGCTGTCTACCAACAGCCTGTTCGGCCCCGCGTCCCACCAGACCCTGACAATTCGTGCCGCGATTTCGACCGCAACTTACTGGGTGGCCGCAGAGCTGCCTGACTTTAATCAACGGCATCCGGATATACCTGTACGACTGGTCTCACACATTTGGAATGACAGCGTAGCGCCCGGCGATGTTGATGTGGAAATCAGGCTTGGCTATGGCGACTGGCCCGGAGTGCGAACTGAGAAACTGACCGATGAAAAGCTGGTTCCAGTGTGCAGGGCTGGGACTCCTTCACCGACACTGAACACCCTACGAAAAGGCCCTTTGATCCATATTCTAGGATACGAAGACAACTGGGCCCGATACTTTCAGGCAAATGACACGGCACCGCCAGATCAGCCGCCTCGGCATTCGGTGGATACTTCGGTGGCCGCTCTACAGCTTGTCATGGCCGGTGCAGGCTATGCGACGATCCTGGAACGCTTTGCCCTGAACGCGATCCGGCAGGGTGCGCCGATTGAAATCACGGGCCCTGCGATTCCCTTTGCCCAGTCGCATTATCTGATCAGCGCACGAGGGGCTGCCCAACCAACGGCAGCGGCGGGTCTGTTTTGTGCGTGGCTGCGGGAAAGGCTGGCGATGGATGCCGCTGTTTGATGTAGGCGGGTCGCTTTTCCGACCTGAGCGATTTCAACCGGTGCCTCGTGCTTGACAAGCCCCCTGCCGGTGCCGCATGTCCCTTGCGTTGGTGTCCATCACGCGATGGATGAAAAGGGAATGCGTCAACGGAACTTCCGCCAAACGCAGCCGCCCCCGCGACCGTGACCGGAGAGGGTGCCCAAAGCCACTGGCCATCAGGCCGGGAAGGCGGGACATCCGACAAGGCAGACGCCTTGACATCCGCAAGCCGGGAGACCTGCCAGCGCCCGAAGTTGAAACCGGACGGGGTGTTCCGGTGTCGGGTCCATGTGCAGACGTGGCCCGCATGAAACCCCGTCCCCCACAAAGAGGATTGGGGGGATGAGAGACATGACCGAGACCGCACCTGTCGAGCTGCTGGTCTGCACCACGTGCCGCCGTGGCCTGCCCATCGAGGATGACGCACAGAGACCCGGCACATTGCTACACAAAGCTCTGGAAGACGCCGGGTTGCCAGACGGCATTAAGCTGAAACCTGTCGAGTGCCTGTCGAACTGCGATCAGGGCTGCTCGATCGTTCTTCGCGGTGGCCCCGATCGTTGGACTTTCGTTTATGAGAACCTGAACGAGGTCGATCATGTCGATGTCATCGTCGACGGCGCGACCAAGTATCTGGCCACCGAAGATGGGCTGGTGAAGTGGCGCGAACGCCCTGAACATTTCCGCAAAAACTGCGCCTCGCGCATTCCACCGATTGGAGCCTGAGATCATGTCGAACCTTGAAAAACTTCCCGTTACCGTGATCACCGGCTTTCTGGGCTCGGGCAAGACCACGCTGGTCAAGCACCTGATGCAGAACCCGCAGGGCAAGCGTCTGGCCGTTGTGGTCAACGAGTTCGGCGATGTGGGCGTAGATGGCGATATCCTGAAATCCTGCGCCATCCCGGATTGCCCAGCGGAAAACATCATGGAACTGGCGAATGGTTGCATTTGCTGCACCGTGGCCGATGATTTCATTCCGACCATCGAAGCTCTGATGGCGCTGGAACCGCGCCCCGAGCATATCCTGATCGAAACCTCCGGTCTGGCGCTGCCCAAACCTTTGCTGAAGGCCTTCGACTGGCCCGATATTCGGTCTAAGATCACCGTCGACGGCGTGATCGCGCTGGCCGATGCCGAGGCCGTAGCTGCCGGTCGCTTTGCCCCGAATGTCGAGGCTGTGGATGCCCAGCGTCTGGCCGATGACTCGATCGACCATGAAACGCCTTTGTCCGAAGTGTTCGAGGATCAGATCTCCTGTGCCGACATAATCCTGCTGACCAAGCCCGATCTGGCGGGTCCCGAAGGTGTTGCAAAGGCCAAAGAGGTCATTGCCGCCGAAGCCCCACGCCCCCTGCCCGTTGTTGAGGTCGCCGAAGGGGTCGTGGACGTGCGGGTTGTTCTGGGACTGGAAGCCGCCGCCGAAGATGACATGGACGCCCGTCCCAGCCATCACGATGGCCACCACGATCACGAGCATGAAGATTTCGAAAGTATCATCGTAGAATTGCCCGAACAGACCGACCCGACCGAACTGGTTACCAAGATCGAACGTCTGGCCACCGAGCTGAACATTCTGCGCGTCAAAGGCTACGCCGCCGTTCAGGGAAAACCCATGCGCTTGTTGGTGCAGGCCGTCGGTGCCCGCGTGCGCCACCAGTATGACCGCCCGTGGGAGCCCGGCGAAGAGCGCCGCTCGCGTCTGGTAGTCATTGCCGAGCATGACGACATCAAAGAGGCCGAGATCCGCGAAATCCTTGCGGGTGTAACCGAGGCCGCCGAGTAAACCATGCACGTCGTCTTTCGCGAAAGCCACGGGCTCGAAGAAACCGAGACCCCGACCGATCTGGGACAAAGCCCGGCGGATCTGGTGGTGTTGTCCTTTTCGGACAGCGACCTCGGCGCTTTCGCGGCAGGCTGGCATCGCGGCGGCGGCCCCGATGGTCGGATGCCGACCCTGCGGCTGGCCAACCTGACCGCGCTGAAACATCCTCTTTCGGTCGATACTTATGTCGAACAGACGCTGGAAGGTGCGAAGGGCATCCTGATCCGTCTGATCGGTGGCGTGCCCTATTGGTCCTACGGGTTGCAGCAGGTTCTGGCTTTGGCGCAGGCCAAGGGCATCGCGCTGGCCGTCCTGCCCGCCGATGGGCGCGAAGACACGCGGTTGGACGACTACTCGACCCTGCCGGTTTCAACCCTGCGCCGTCTGGCGCATCTCTGCGACACCGGCGGCGAGGTTGCGGCACAGGCTGCTTTGGCGCAGATGGCATTGGCCGCGGGGCTTTATGCCGGGCCGGTTATGGGGGCCAAAACGATCCCCGAATGTGGCGCGTGGTGCCCGGATCGCGGTGTGGTTCCAGTGGACAAGGCATTTGCAGGTGACGCAAAGCGCATCCTTGTGACCTTTTACCGTGCTTACCTGACTTCAGCCGACACCGCCCCCGTTGCCGCGCTGATCCAACGGTTGCGCGCACGTGGGTTTGACGCAATGGGACTGTTTGCCCCGTCGCTGAAAGCCCCGGCTGCCGCCGACTGGCTGCGCGAACAGATGGCTGCGCTTGCCCCGTCTGCCATCATCAACGCCACGTCCTTCTCGGGCAAAGGTGCGTCGGGTACATCGCCACTAGACGCCGCCAATGTGCCTGTGTTTCAGGTCGCCCTCGCCACGTCACGCCGTAAGGCATGGGCCGAGGCAGAACGCGGCCTCTCCCCCGCCGACCTCGCCATGCATGTGGTTCTGCCCGAGGTGGACGGGCGGATTTCCGCGGGCATTGCGTCGTTTAAAGAGCCGGGCAAACGCGACCCTCATCTGGAATATTCCCGCTTTGCGCACCGGGCCGAGCCCGAGCGGATCGAAGCCATCATCGACCGCGTCACCGGCTGGCTTAACCTGAACGACAAGCCCAAAGCGGATCAGGTTCCTGCGTTGGTGTTATCTACCTACCCTGGCAAAGACTGGCAGATGGCCCATGCGGTTGGCCTGGACGCGCTGGCCTCGGCCGAAGCAATGCTGTCCGATCTGCAGGGCGAAGGGTATGATACCTCCCCGGCCGAACCGATTGCAGACTGCCTTCTTGAGGCTCGGCTTTCTTGGTCACTGCAAGACTACCAAGCTGCGCTGAAAGAACTGCCCGAAGAGTTGCGCACAGATTTGCAAACCGTCTGGGGCGAACCCGAGAACGACCCGGCGGTCGCCAACGGAGCCTTCCACTTTACCGCCCTCATGCGCGGCAGGGCGCTGGTTGCGCTGCAACCTGAACGTGGCACACCCGAATTGCGCGATGACGACTATCACGATTTGTCACGCACGCCACGCCACGGCTATGTTGCGTTTTACCTTTGGCTTCGCAAGGGGTTAGGCGCAGATGCGCTGATCCATATCGGCGCGCATGGCACGCTGGAATGGCTGCCCGGTAAGTCGGTCGCCCTGTCCGCCGATTGCTGGCCCGAGGCGCTGATCCGCGATCTGCCGGTAGTCTATCCCTTCATCGTCAACGACCCGGGTGAGGCCGCACAGGCCAAGCGCCGGATCGGGGCCGTCACGCTGGGCCATATTCCTCCGCCTTTGAAAGAAAGCGGCACACCTGATCGCATGGTGCGGTTGGAATCGCTGTTGGACGAATTCTCGAACGCCGACGGTCTGGACCCCAAGCGCCGCGACCGACTGCAGGAAGACATTCGCGACGAGGCTCAGGCCATCGGACTTGAAAGCGACCTTGGCCTTGATCAGGCAACCTGCACTGCCGAGGCGATCACTCTCATCGACCGCTTCGTCTGCGACATTAAGGAAAGTCAGTTCGGCGACGGCCTTCACATTTTTGGCCGTGTGCCAGAAGTCACGCGCAATTTCGATCCCGGTCCCTCGGCCCATGCCGAGCGCAATGCGCTGATCAACGCGCTGGCCGGAAAGCGGATCGAGGCCGGGCCTTCCGGTTCGCCCTATCGTGGTCGCTCGGATGTGCTGCCCACAGGGCGGAACCTTTACACAACCGACCCACGCTCGGTTCCGACCCGTGCTGCCTATACGCAGGGCGTCAAACTGGCCGAGGAACTGGTGCGGCGACATCTGCAAGAAGAAGGCGATTACCCCAGAGGGCTGATCGTCGACCTGTGGGGATCTGCGACCATGCGCACCGCGGGCGAGGAATTCGCGATGGCGCTGCATCTGCTGGGTGTCAAACCCGTCTGGGACAAGGGGTCCGAACGTGTCTCGGGAATCGAAGTGCTGCCGATCACGGACCTCAGCCGCCCGCGTCTGGATGTGACCCTGCGCGTGTCGGGCCTGTTCCGCGACGTATTTCCAACGCTTTCAGCGCTTTTCGGTCAGGCGGTGCGTGCGTTGTGTGATCGGGATGAGCCCCCGGATTGGAACCCGTATGCCGGTCAGGCGCCTGCCGCGCGGGTTTTTGGCCCGGCCCCCGGCAGCTATGGGGTCAACATGACCCAATTGTCCGAAATCTACACCGACGAAGCCCGCACGCAGGCAGGTGAAGCGTGGCTTCAGGCCAGCTCCTTCGCTCTGGAAGGCGAGCATATCGCGCAGGACATCGATGGCATCACCGAGCGCGTCGCCAATGCGGACAGTTTCGTTCACCTGCAAGACCTGACCGAAACCGACCTGTTGCTGGCCAATGACTATGCCACGCATGAGGCCGGATTCGCCGCCGCCAAGAAAATCACCGGCGGCAGCGCGCAGCTTTATCATCTGGACAACACCAACCCCGAAAATCCGCGCGCCCGCACTCTGCCCGAGGAAATCAGCCGCGTTGTGCATGCCCGCGCGACCAATCCCGGCTGGATAGCGGGCATGCAGCGGCATGGTTTCCGCGGGGCCGCCGAGATTGCGGCGACGCTGGATCATATGGCGTCATTCGCCCATCTGTCCGGCACGGTCGCGCCGCATTTGTTCGACCTGTACCACGATGCGACACTTGGCAACGAAGAGGTCGACGCCTTCTTGCAACAGGCCAATCCGCAGGCCCATCAGGCGATGCTGGACCGGTTCCGCGCTCTGCTGGACGCCGGATTGTGGAACACCCGCAGGAACTCGATCCGCGCCGATCTGGAGGGCTTGGGATGAGCGCCCCAATCGTTCAGGGTTGGTGTCCGGGCGCGCACCGTCCGATGATGTCGGGTGAGGGGCTGGTTGTGCGAGTGCGCCCCCGGCTGGCCCGTCTGAGTGCTGCTCAGGCATTGGGTCTATGTGAACTGGCTGAACGCTTCGGCAATGGCACCGTTGACCTGACCAACCGCGCCAACCTGCAGTTGCGTGGCGTGAAGGAGGCGGACCATCAGCCGCTGCTTTCTGAACTTGCAGAGTTAGATCTTCTGGATGCCGAGCCCGGTATCGAAGTGCGGCGCAACATCCTTGTTAACCCGCTATATCAAGCCGGCGACCTGACTTCGCGGCTGACGCAGGCGTTGATTGACCGGTTGGCGGACCTCCCAGCCCTTCCTGCGAAATTTGGTTTTGCCATCGACACTGGTCCGGCCCGGCTGCTCGCTGCGGATTCCGCAGACATCCGGCTGGAAACCGGCACGGATAGCCTGATCCTGCGCGCCGATGGGTGTGCGACCGGACGCCAAGTGACCGAGGTCCAAGCAATCGACCAACTGATTGAATTGGCGCAGTGGTTTTCCGAATACCAGACGCCAGAAAACCGTCGCATGGCGCGGGTCGTGCGGGCGCAAGGTCTGCCGGGGCGGTGGCAAGGCAGTCAACCCCGAGAGATAGCTACCCCGTTGACCCCCGGAACGTGCGAGTTGGGAGTTTTCTACGGCGCAGCCTTCGGACAATTGCCCGCGCGTCGACTGATTAGCCTGATTGAAGGCACCGGCGCATCAGCCCTGCGCGTCACCCCGTGGCGGCTGTTCCTGTTGGAAGGCGGGGCGGCGATACCTGCCCCGGCCTTTGTGACCGAGGCCACCGATCCGCTGATGACCACCGACGCCTGCCCCGGCGCACCGTTCTGCCCGCAGGCACAAGTGGAAACCCGCGAAATAGCCCGAGCTCTGGCTCCACGCGTGACTGGCAGCCTGCATGTATCGGGCTGCGCCAAGGGCTGCGCCCGGATGAGTCCCGCAGATGTTACTCTGGTCGGTCGCGATGGGCGATTTGACCTTGTCAAACGAGGCCGCGCAGGGGATGAGCCCTGCCAGCGTGACCTGACACTCGAAACACTCAAGACCATGGACCTGACGTGATGCCCTATGAATACGAAACCGATGGCGCGGCGATCTATAAAGAGAGCTTTGCCACCATCCGGTCCGAGGCCGATCTGGCTCGGTTCGACGCCGACGAAGAACAGGTCGCCGTCCGCATGATTCACGCCGCCGGTATGGTCGGGCTGGAAGAGTTCGTGCATTTCTCACCCGGTTTCGTGACTGCGGCGCGGACTGCGTTGGAAGGTGGCGCGCCGATCCTGTGCGATGCGCGCATGGTCAGCGAAGGCGTCACCCGCTTTCGCCTGCCTGCTGACAACGAGGTGATTTGCACCCTGCACGACGAACGCGTACGCCCGCTGGCTGCAGAAATGAGCAACACTCGCTCGGCCGCCGCATTGGAGCTGTGGCGCCCGCATCTGGAGGGCGCGCTGGTTGCCATCGGCAATGCCCCGACTGCTTTGTTCCACCTGCTGAATATGCTGGAAGACCCCACCTGCCCGCGCCCCGCCGCCATCATTGGCTGCCCTGTGGGCTTTGTCGGCGCGGTTGAATCCAAAGACGCATTGTGGGAGGCGCAACCGGTGCCGTCCTGCATCGTCAAGGGCCGTCTTGGCGGCAGCGCCATAACCGTCGCCGCCGTCAACGCCATCGCGAGCCGCGCGGAATGAGCGCGGGCAAGATATACGGCGTGGGTCTCGGCCCCGGCGACCCTGACCTGATGAGCGTCCGGGCCGACCGCCTGTTGCGCAATGCACGTCACGTGGCGTTTTTCCGCAAACCGGGCCGCAGCGGTCAGGCGCGCAAGATCGTCAACGGGATGATCCCCGGTGACGCGGTCGAGTTCCCGATGGAATACCCGGTTACGACAGAAATCCCGGTATCCGATCCGCGTTATAACGAACTGCTGTCTGCATTCTACGAAGAGTGCGCGACGCACCTGAAAACCTTGTCGGAACGGGGCGAGGACGTTGTGGTGTTGTGTGAAGGGGACCCGTTCTTCTACGGATCTTTTATGCATCTTTACAGCCGCTTGCGTGAAGAGGCTAATGTAGAAGTTGTCCCCGCCATCACCGGCATGTCAGGCGCTTGGACAGCGACCGGAGATCCGATTACATGGGGCGACGACGTTCTGACTGTGCTGGTCGGCACCCTGCCCGAGGATGATCTGTCTCGCCGTATGGCGCAGACAGACGCTCTGGTCGTGATGAAGATCGGGCGCAATATCGACAAGGTGAAGCGAGCGTTGAAGACGGCCGGATTGTATGACCGTGCGTGGATCGTGGAATTCGCGCAGATGCCGAACCAAACCGTGACGAAACTGTCCGAGGCTTGCGACAAGGTCACCCCCTATTTCTCGATCATCATCGTGCATGGTCAGGGGCGACGACCATGAGCGGCTGGGTCAAGATCGCAGGTCTTGGGCCGGGCAATGAAGACCTGGTGACGCCCGAGGTATCCGCCGCACTGGCCGAGGCCACAGATATTGTGGGCTATATCCCCTATGTCGCCCGCGTGGCTGAACGCCCCGGCCTGACACTGCATGCCAGTGACAACCGGGTTGAGATTGACCGGTCTCAGCACGCGTTGCAAATGGCGGCCGAAGGGAAACGCGTGGTCGTGGTATCCTCGGGCGATCCCGGGGTGTTCGCGATGGCCGCAGCCGTGTTCGAGGCATTAGAAAACGGTCCGTCGGAATGGCGCGGGATTCCCATCGACGTATTGCCGGGTATTACCGCTATGTTGGCGGCTTCGGCCCGTGCAGGGGCACCACTGGGTCATGATTTCTGCGCCATCAACCTTAGTGACAACCTCAAACCGTGGTCTCTGATCGAAAAGCGCCTGCGTTTGGCGGCGCAGGGGGATTTTGCCATGGCGTTCTACAATCCGCGCTCGAAGTCCCGCCCGGAAGGGTTTGTAAAGACTCTGGAAATTCTGCGCGAGGAATGCGAGCCCGAGCGCCTGATCCTGTTCGCCCGCGCCGTATCCCGCGCGGATGAGGCAATCCGCATTTCGACCCTCGCCGAGGCGACGCCGGATATGGCAGACATGCAGACAGTGGTCATCGTCGGCTCCTCCCTGACCCGCGTGATAGACCGAGACAGCACCCCTATCGTCTACACCCCGAGGTTCACGCCCGCATGAGCCAGCCAGTCCAGAACCTGTGCGACACTCGACAGTTCGGTCCGCTGCGGCAGGGTTGGACGGTCGATCATCAGCACGGGCACGCCCAGCGCCCGCGCGGCGTCCAGCTTGGCGCGCGCACCGGTGCCGCCCGCGTTCTTGGACACCACCAACTCGGTACCGTTGCGCTGCATCAGCGCCCGGTCGTCAGCTTCGGCAAACGGCCCGCGCGCCACGATCACTTCGCAATTCGGCAGAGGCAAAGCGTCGGGTTCATCCACCAACCGCAACAGGTAATGATGCTGGGGCTGGGCCGCGAAGTCCTCAAGATGCATCCGACCTACGGCCAAAAAGACGCGCTGCGCCGGGCCGGACAAGGCTGCCACAGCACCGTCAATATCCGGTACATGGCGCCAGTGGTCGCCCGTCTGCGGCTGCCATTGCGGGCGGGTCAGCGCTGTCAACGGAACACCAGAGTCACGGCACGCGGCAATGGCATTGCGGCTCATTTGCGCGGCAAAGGGATGGGTTGCGTCAATCACATGGGTGACTGCGTTTTCGCGCAGATACCGCGCCAGCCCATCCGCACCGCCAAAGCCCCCCACACGCACCGGCAAGGGTTGAGGGCGCGGCTTGTCCACACGGCCAGCGTAAGAATAGGTCGCCGCAATACCCTGTTCGGCCAATGTTTTGGCCAGCGCATTGGCCTCGGTCGTGCCGCCCAGAATAAGTACATTGGGCATCAGGAGGTGTGTCATGCTTGAGGCTCCGTGGCTGACCGTTCTGGGCTTGGGCGAAGATGGACTGGATGGCCTGCCCCCCGCAAGCCGTCAAGTGCTGGAACGCGCCGAAATCATTATGGGGCCGCCCCGGCACCTGTCGCTGGTTCCAGAAACTTCGGCGCAGCGGGTTGAATGGCCCGTTCCCTTCGCCGACGGCTTGCCGATCCTGACCGGTTTCCGAGGGCGACCGACCGTTGTTCTGGCCTCGGGCGACCCGTTCTGGTTCGGTGCTGGATCGGTCATTGCGCGTAATTTCGAGGCTGGGGAATGGACGGCCCTGCCCGGCCAATCCACCTTTTCACTGGCCGCCGCGCGGTTGGGCTGGCCGCTGGAAAGCACCCTGACTTTTGGTCTGCACGCCGCCCCATTGACCCGATTGCGACCTCATCTGGCACGCGGTCTGCGCGCCATCCTGCTGCTGCGTGACGGTAAGGCTGTGACAGAGTTGGCAACCTATCTGACCGAGACCGGGTTCGCCGGTACACGCCTTCATGTGATGGAAGCACTTGGCGGACCCCGCGAACGGTCACGCAGTGTATCGCTGACCGAGGCCCTGCTGGGCGGCTTTGACCACCCTGTCTGCGTCGGGCTTGAGGTCGCGGGTGAAGGGCGCGCTTTTCCGAAAGCCTCGGGCAAACCAGACGAGATTTTCGAAACCGACGGCCAGATCACCAAACGCCCCGTGCGCGCACTGACCCTTTCGGCGCTGGCTCCGCAGCGGGGCGAACATCTGTGGGATGTCGGCGGCGGCACCGGGTCCATCAGCATCGAATGGCTGATGTGCGACCCGACCCTGACAGCCACGACCATCGAACCCCGCAAGGAACGGGCCGAGCGCATCCGGCGCAACGCTGACGCGCTGGGACAGGATCGTTTGAACGTGATCCACGGGACCGCCCCTGATGCTCTGACCGGGCTACCTCTGCCCGATGTTGTCTTCATCGGCGGCGGGCTCAGCGCCAATCTGCTGGCGTGGCTGCGCGACGCCCTGCCCGAAGGCACCCGACTGGTCGCCAATGCGGTGACGCTGGAAAGCGAGGCCTTGCTGGCGCAATGGCACGAGCATTTGGGCGGTGAGCTATTACGGATCGAATTAGCGCAGGCCGCAGCCCTTGGTCCCCGGCGCGGCTGGAAATCCGCTTACCCCGTAGTGCAATGGAGCGTCACGCTATGATCGTCGCTGGCCTGGGATTTTCGTCGGCGGCCACTCTGGACAGCCTGCGCGACGCCTTTGAAAAGGCCAGCGGTGGTCTGAACGTCGATGCATTGGCCACAGTGGCAGACAAACAGGGCCACCCTGCACTTGCCACGTTCGCAGCTACCACTGCCTTGCCCCTGCATTTCATTGCACCAACCGACTTGGTTGGACAGCGCACGCTCACCTGCTCGCCCCGCAGCCGCGCCACCTATGGCACCGGCAGCGTGGCCGAAGCATCCGCCCTTGCCGCCGCCGGACATGGCGCGCGACTTACCTCACCCAGACAGATTTCGGACGACCGGCTTGCAACCTGCGCCGTCGCCATCGGAGGACAATCATGACCGTTCATTTTATAGGTGCCGGACCGGGCGCCGCCGACCTGCTGACCCTGCGCGGGCGTGATATCATAGCGTCCTGCCCGGTGTGCCTCTATGCTGGATCGCTGGTGCCCGAGGAAATCCTCAGCCACTGTCCCGAAGGTGCAAAAATCATCAACACCGCGCCCATGGATTTGGATCAGATCATGGCCGAGATCGATGCGGCACATCAGGCCGGTCAGGACGTGGCGCGGCTGCATTCTGGTGATCTGTCGGTCTGGTCGGCTATGGGAGAACAAATCCGTCGCCTTAAAGAGATGGGCATCCCGGTCAGCGTGACCCCCGGTGTGCCATCCTTTGCTGCGGCGGCCGCAGCGCTGGGGACAGAGTTGACCCTACCCGGTCTGGCGCAGTCGGTGGTTCTGACCCGGACACCGGGCCGGGCATCGTCGATGCCCGAGGGAGAGACACTCGAGAATTTTGCACGCACCGGGGCGACACTGGCGATTCATCTGTCGATCGGCAATCTGGACAATGTTATCGCTGACCTGACCCCTGCCTATGGGGCCGATTGTCCGGTGGCTGTGGTCTATCGGGCCAGCTGGCCGGATGAGCGGATCATCCGCGCCACTTTGGCAACGTTGAAAGACGCGCTGGACGAAAGCATCTCACGCACCGCCCTGATCATGGTCGGCCCAGCGTTAGCGGGCGAAGGATTCGACGAGAGCTGCCTGTATTCCAAGGATTATGACCGTCGCTATCGCCCGCAAAGCGCGGATAGCCCTTGGTCAAGCTGGAGCCATGGCGATGACTAACCCTCCGGGCCTTCTGATTTCTGCACCATCATCCGGGACCGGTAAGACCACCGTCATGTTGGGTTTGTTGCGGGCCTTGGCCGAGGATGGCTTGAATGTTCAACCGTTCAAGAGCGGCCCGGACTACATCGACCCCGCCTTTCATCAGGCAGCGGCGGGGCGGGCCTCGTTCAATCTGGACAGTTGGGCAATGGGTGAGCCACTGATTAGCGCGATTTCTGCCCAGGCCGATGGCGCGGATATCGTGGTTGCCGAAGGCTCGATGGGACTATTCGACGGCGTCGCCAAGCCCGGTGAGTTGGGGCATGGGTCCAGCGCCGAAACCGCGCTGCGGATGGGCTGGCCCGTGGTACTGGTGTTGGATGTGGGCGGTCAGGCGCAATCGGCGGCGGCCACGGCGCTGGGGTTCAAGATGTATAACCCGGACCTGCCATTTGCCGGGGTGATCCTGAACCGCTGCGCCAGCCCTCGACATGAACGGTTGACCCGCTTGGGCATGGAACGCGCGGGCCTACCGGTTCTGGGCGTACTGCCTCGACGCGGAGACCTGACCCTGCCCGAACGCCATCTGGGTTTGATTCAGGCGGTTGAACATCCCGATCTGGAAAGTGCGATTGTTGGTTATGCGGCGTTCCTGCGCGAACATGTGGACCTTGAGGCAATCAAGCGGGCGGCTTCCTCAGGCCCCAAGGGGCCATCGTCAGCCGCGCTGCCGCGCCCCCCTGCTCAGCGGATCGCATTGGCCCGCGATGCAGCGTTTTCGTTCACATATCCGCATCTGCTGGAAGGCTGGCGCGCAGCAGGGGCAGAGATTTTGCCGTTTTCTCCGTTGGCGGATGAGACCCCAGCCGCAGATGCCGATCTGGTCTGGTTGCCCGGTGGATATCCTGAATTGCACGCGGGCACTCTGGCTGCGGCTGATAGGTTCCTGACGGGCCTGCGCAAACACGCAGAAACCAAGCCAGTGCATGGGGAGTGCGGCGGATATATGGCCTTGGGTCAGGCTTTGATCGACAAAGATGGCGTTCAGCATCAGATGGCTGGTCTGCTGGGATTGGTGACGTCGTATGAAAAGCGGAAGTTCAACCTAGGCTATCGCCGCGCGAAATTGCTGGCCCCCATGCCTGGCTATGTAGCCGAGACCGCGCTGCGGGGTCATGAGTTCCACTATTCTTCAATTGTTGAACAGCCCGACGCTCCGCTGGCGCGGGTGTTTGATGCCGAAGGGGCCGAAGGCCCTCAGACCGGATCGGTGCGTGGCAATGTCACTGGCACATTCTTTCATCTGATCGCGGAGGCTTCGGCATGAGCGGTTTCGTATCCTTTATTGGCTCTGGGCCCGGTGATCCAGAATTGCTGACGCTGAAGGCTGTGGACCGGATGCAAAAGGCTGATGCGGTGCTGTTTGATGACCTCAGCAGCGGGCCAATCCTGAGCCATGCACGCGAGGATGCCGATCTGGTCGGCGTCGGTAAACGCGCGGGGCGACCTTCGCCCAAACAGGATCACGTCAGCCGTTTGCTGGTGGACTACGCGCAGACCGGACAGCACGTGGTGCGTTTGAAATCCGGCGATGGCGGAATGTTTGGACGGCTTGAGGAAGAACTGGTCGCGTTGCGTGAGGCGGGTATCGAATACGAGATCATTCCCGGCATTCCCTCTGCCGTTGCGGCGGCCGCAGCGGCGGGCATTCCCCTGACCCGACGCCTGACGGCTCGACGGGTACAGTTCGTCACTGGCCATGACGTCAGCGGCAAATTGCCCGAAGACCTGAACTTGCCGGCTTTGGCCGACCCGGATGCGACGACCGTTGTGTTCATGGGCAAGCGGACTTTCCCTTTGCTGGTTGAAACCCTACACAAGCACGGACTGCCTTTGGACACCCCCGCTCTGATGGCCGAATCCGTTTCGACGCCTGACCAGAAACTTTGCCGCGCAACCATCGGCACGCTCTCCGAGCAACTGAGCGCCGAGATCGGAACCGCCCCGGCCCTGATCCTTTACGGCCCACTGGCAGAGTTTGACGATGTTTGACCTGACACTGATCGGAATCGGAACCGGCAACCCGGATCACGTGACGTATCAGGGCGCGCAGGCCATCCGCGATGCGGACCTGATCCTGATCCCGCGCAAGGGTGAGAACAAGGCCGATCTTGCCGGACTGCGGGAAGAGATAATCGCAACAGTCACCGATACGCCGCCACAGATCGCCTACTTTGACATCCCCAAACGGCGATCCGAAGATGGCTATTTGCCGGGCGTCGATGAATGGCACGACGCGATCGCGCTGCGCTGGCAAGAGGCGATCTCGGCCCACCCTGACGCCAGCAACGTGGCGCTGCTGATCTGGGGGGACCCGTCGCTGTACGATAGTTCCCTGCGGATTGCGTCCCGGTTGGACCCCCAGCCCAAGACCCGCGTGATCCCTGGCATTACTGCGTTGCAAGCGTTGACGGCGGCCCACGCGATTCCGATCAACGATCTGGGCGCCCCTTATCTTGTTACCACAGGCCGGAGAATTCGAGATGAGGGTTGGTCCGTAAGCGCCTCAAAAGTAGCAGTTATGCTGGATGGAGAGTGTTCTTTTCAAACCCTTGAAATGGACCAGTTCGACATCTGGTGGGGCGCTTACGTTGGGATGAAAGAAGAGATCCTGATCTCGGGCCCTTTGTCCGATGTTGCACAAAAGATTCTTGACGCCCGCGCCAAGGCCCGCGCCGATCATGGCTGGATCATGGACATCTATTTGCTGAAAAAGCGCGTGAACTGACATAAATAGTCGCAAATGACGATTGCGCACATGACACGTAAGTGGCTAGATGCAAGCGTCTGGTCCCGCCGGAGAAATCCGGATGCTAAGAGGGAATGTGGTGCGACCACCAATACGGTCAAATCCACAGCCGCCCCCGCGACTGTAAGCGGTGAGCCCCTGTTCAACCCGCCACTCCTGTTTTCAGGGGGAAGGCGAACAGAGGCACCGACCCGCAAGCCAGGAGACCTGCCAGGCGTCAATTGAAACACTGGCCGTCGGGTGCGGCGGCAAAGGAGAACTAATATGGCAACACAAACAGCTTCCGCCTCGCGCGTAGGTATCCTTCCGGTCATGTTCGCGGTCGTTCTGGGTCTGGGTATCATCACCCTGACTGGTCACGTACAGGCCGCGGCGCTGCACGACGCGGCCCATGACGTACGTCACGCGACCGGCTTCCCCTGCCACTAACCCCATGTTCAGTCGAATACTGACCAGCGCGTTGTTCGCTGGTGCTGCAGCGGGGCTGATTGCCGCCTTGCTGCAGTTGGTCTTTGTGCAGCCTGTTTTGCTGCATGCTGAATTGTATGAATCCGGTGAGTTGGTGCATTTCGGGGCCGAGGCCGTTTCGGCGCATCCCGAACTGCCGGGCATGTTCTCGGAACTGACCCGCGACGCGCTAAGCGTCATCTTCACCATGCTGACCTATACCGGCTATGCGCTGGTGATGGTTGCGCTGATGTCGGTGGCCGAAGGTAACGGTCACACAATTGACGGTCGCACAGGTGTTCTGTGGGGACTGGCAGGGTTCATCGCGTTCCATTTGGCACCCGGCTTCACGCTTGCGCCCGAGGTTCCGGGCGTGGCAGCGGCTGATGTCTATGCCCGTCAGGTCTGGTGGTTTGCCACAGTTGGCGCGGCTCTGGTTGCGATGTGGTTGATTGCCTTTGGCGGCACCTTGATCAGCTATGTGGTCGCAGCGGCCCTGCTGCTGACGCCGCATCTGATTGGCGCGCCTGAACCGGATGTATTCACTGGCCCGGTTCCAACCGAGATCGGCGCCCTGTTCGCTGCGCGTGCCTTTGGGATTGGTCTTGTCGCTTGGGTTCTGGTTGGAGCCTTCGCAGGCTATTTCTGGCAGAGCGAAGGCAGACGCGCCGAAGCAACCGCCTGATCGCCCGGCATCCACACGCGCCGGGGTTCGACCCGGCGCGTTTCTTTTTGTTTTCAAGGAAAGAAGATGGCTCGCTCACTTGCCCTTTTTGCAATCGGTCTGGTGTTCGGCGGTGGCGCAGGGTTTGTTCTGGCTGCAGCCAACGGCGTCACTTTTGACGGTCACGACCATGGCGACCCGGCCCATCATGGCGGTTCAACTGCCGAGGCAATGGCCCATGACCATTCGGCGGCCATTAACCTGCCTGCAGGCCCCAACGCACCCAGCGTTGCAATCGCGCTGACGCAAGACCCAATGGCTGGGTGGAACCTGCACGTCATGCCGCAGAACTTCCGGTTCTCGCATGAGAATGCCTCGGCCGCTGACAAGGATGGCGAAGGCCATGCACATGTCTACATCAACGGCGAAAAACTGGCTCGGCTCTACGGCACATGGATGCATATCCCCGATCTGCCAAAGGGAGAGGTTGAGGTTTCGGTCTCGTTAAACGCCAACAGCCACAGCCCTCTTATGGTCGAAGACGCGCCAGTTAGCGCCGCTGTGACGGTGCAGGTCGACTAAAGCGCCGGAACACGCGCGCGCAAACACATCCGAAGCCGCCCACACGGTCGGGCGTCTTCGATCCATCCCGCAGGGCTGTCCAGATAGGTTTTGCAGGTTGCGGCGATATCTTCAGCATCCGCAGCGATATTTACCCCCGAAAACACATAGGATGCCCGACCGGCAGATTGCAGCGCCAGCGCGGTCGGTTCACTGCACCCGCTGAAACAGGCATGTTCGCCGATCTCGACATGATCCACTAACCCGGCGCGGGTCAAGGCAGATTCCACAGCCAGCCCCTCGGCCTTTTGGTCGCGCGTACCAGCACAACTGCTGCAGATCAAAAGGCGTATCTGGTCCACGCGTGGCCTCATCAAATGTGGTTCGCGTGTTTCTGGAGTTTAATCGCAGTAAGCGCAATCCCGAATGCGCGCAGGATTGTGCGTGCGCTGTCACCGGAATTCTGGCATCACTCGAACAAACATGTCTAAGGAGACATCACCATGCGCGTGTTTTGGGCTGTGTTCTGCCTTCTGGCCCTGCCTGTTTTTGCGCAGGAGCCTTTGTCCGGTTGGGCCGTGTATCCGACCAACAAAAGTTATGATGCGCTGGTCGCGGACACCAAGGCCGCAGTGAAGGAAAACGGTTTGATCGTGGTCACTCAGGCTGGGCCGACTAAAGCCGCCGCCGCCCGAGGCATCACCATTCCCGGCAATCTGGTTATCGGAGCCTTCAACAACGACTACGCCGTGCGCGTTCTGGAAACCTCGGTCAGCGCCATGATCGAGGCGCCGATCCGTTTCTACGTGACCGAGAACGAGGACGGCACCGCCACCCTGTCCTACAAAACGCCCAGCTTCGTTTTTGCGCCTTATGTTTATGAGGGTGGCGAGCCCCTGCGCGATATTGCCCTAGAACTTGACACAAAGTTTCAGGCAGTGGCGGAATCCGCCTTCAAATAGTCACACTGACGTGAACCTGCTTGCGTCCGGGCGCGTCCTCCGCAATCTCCTGTGCAACAATAATTTCGGAGCATGACTGATGCAGGACCTCTCTCCCCGCGCGGCCGACCTGTTGGCACAAAGACTTTACGAGGCCGGGTGCCGTCACGCATTTGGTATGCCGGGCGGTGAGGTTCTGACACTGGTGGATGCACTGGAACAGGCTGGGATCACATTCCACCTGACCAAGCATGAGAACGCTGCAGGGTTCATGGCCGAAGCCGTGCATCACCGCGACGGAGCGCCTGCGATTCTGGTCGCGACGCTTGGCCCCGGCGCAATGAACGGCATCAACGTTGTTGCCAACGCGTTGCAGGACCGTGTGCCGATGATCGTGCTGACCGGCTGCGTCGACGCGGATGAGGCGCTGACCTACACCCATCAGGTCATGGATCATGCGCAGGTTTACCGTTCGATCACAAAGGGAACGTTTACTCTGACGGCGCAAGGGGCAGATATCGTCGCCGACAAGGCTGTGAACCTTGCTAACCAACCGCGCCCCGGTCCGGTTCATATCGACGTGCCGATCTCGGTCGCGGATACGCGCGTGTCTGGTGTCAAACGCCGCCGTCTGACCAAACCCGCCGCTGTCGCGCCCGAAGGGAATTGCGTCGAAAAGGCCCGCCGTTGGGTGGCCGCAGCCGAACGGCCCATCGCGATTGTGGGTCTGGACGTGCTCTACGACGACTCGCGGAACGTTGTGCAGGCGTTTCTGGAGCATTTCAATATCCCCTTCGTCACTACCTACAAGGCCAAGGGCGTGGTGCCCGAGGATCATCCCTTGTGTCTGGGCGGCGCGGGGCTGTCTCCGCTGGCCGACAAACATCTGGTGCCGCTGGTTGAACAAGCTGATCTGGTGCTGTGTCTGGGCTATGACCCGATCGAGATGCGCCCCGGCTGGCGCGAGATCTGGGACCCCGAAGAAAAGCGCGTCATCGACATCTCGGCTGTGGTCAATGACCACTATATGCATCAGGCGGGGCTGAATTTGGTTGCCCATACCGGCGCAACGCTGGAAGCCATCGCCAAGGGTAACCCTGCCCGTGCGACCTGGCCGGGCGGTGAACCCGCCAAGGTCAAAGCCACACTGGCCAAGGCTTTCCCGAACGACGACGAATGGGGGCCGGCAGCTATCATCGCCGAAACCCGCGCCGCCCTGCCCGCTGAAACGCTGGCGACTGCAGACAGCGGTGCGCATCGCATTCTGCTGAGCCAGATGTGGGATTGCCATGAAGAACGTGGGCTGATCCAGTCCTCGGCGCTCTGCACCATGGGATGCGCGGTGCCTATGGCCATCGGCTTGAAACTGGCCGAACCTGACCGACCTGTCATCAGCTTCTCGGGCGATGCCGGGTTCCTGATGGTCGCCGGAGAGCTGTCGACCGCCGCCGAAATGGGTGGCAACCCGATCTTCTTGGTCTTCGTCGATGCCAGCCTTGCCCTGATCGAGCTGAAACAGCGTCAGCGTCAGATGGGCAACAAGGGTGTCGACTTCGACCGTCACGACTTTGCCGCCATGGGGCAAGCCTTTGGAGGCTATGGACATACTGTTCGCAACCGCGCAGAACTGCGGTCGGCGCTGGAACAGGCGGTCAAGGCCGACCGCTTTACCGTCATCGCCGCAGAAATCGAGCGTGGAGGATATGATGGCCGCATCTGAGGGACCGCTGAAGGGCGTCAAAGTTCTGGACCTGTCGCGCATTCTGGCCGGACCTACCTGCACGCAGCTGTTGGGTGATCTGGGGGCTACCGTCATCAAGATCGAAAACCCCGCGACCGGCGGTGACGACACGCGCCAATGGGGTCCTCCTTACGTTGAAGACGCCGAAGGCAACCGATCAGATCTGAGCGCCTATTTCATGTCGGCCAACCGCAACAAGAAATCCGTGGCCATCGACATTGCCTCGCCCGAAGGACAGGCGCAGATCAAACGGTTGGCCGCACACGCCGATATCCTGATCGAGAACTTTAAACCCGGCGGGCTGGCAAAGTACGGGCTGGACTACGCGACCCTGTCGCAAGAGTTCCCCAGCCTCGTCTATTGCTCGATTTCAGGTTACGGCCAGACCGGGCCAAATTCGTCGAAACCCGGCTATGACCTGATGGCGCAGGGCTATGGCGGGATCATGTCGCTGATCGGCGAACCCGAGGGCCAACCGATGAAGGTGGCCGTGGGCATCTCGGATGTGATGTGCGGCATGTACGCCACCGTTGGCATTCTGGCCGCCCTGCGCCACCGCGATCAGACCGGTGAGGGGCAGCAGATTGATCTGGCGCTGGTTGACACACAGGTATCTTGGCTAATCAATGAGGGCGTAAACTATCTGACGTCGGGCGAAGTTCCGCAACGTCGCGGCAATGCGCACCCCAACATCGTGCCCTACGAAGTCTATGACACCGCCGATGGCCACGTCATTCTGGCGGTCGGCAACGATGGTCAGTTCCGCCGTTTTTGCGAGTTTATCGGCCACCCAGAGCTGGCGGACGACCCGCGATACACCACAAACCCGGCCCGTCTGGAGAACCGCGAAGCCCTGAACGCAATCCTGCGCCCAGCGCTGCAATCCTATGACACCGCCACCGTGATCGCCGAGCTTGAAGCCCGCAAAGTGCCCGTCGGTCCGGTGCGAACTCTGGATCAGGTTTTTGCCTCGGATCAGGTCGCCGCACGGCAGATGCAGGTATCCATGCAGGCCGGTCCGGGCGAGGTAAATCTGATCGGAAACCCGCTTAAATTGTCGCGCACGCCTGTCACCTACCGCAACGCTCCACCGGAATTCGGGGCGGACACTCAGGCCGTCCTGAACGCCAAAAACCCCTTCGAAGATTGAAACACAATGCCTAATTCGGCGGCATGTTGCTGAAACATGCCGTTGAATCGGCGGTTTTTTTCAAGTTTTCCACACACAGCCTTTCACCAATTCGAGAGCAGCGGCGATACTGATACGACGCCGATAAAGTCTCTGCTAAGTCAATTATTGTAGAAATTCATAATCGGATCGGACCAAACGCATGAAACAAGATGTTTTCGGACAGATGAACACCCTCAGCCATCCGGCAAGTGTCGAGGCGTGGAACGGTGTCCTGCTTGGGTTCATGGCGCATTCGGTCAGCACCCCGCAACATCTGGGCAAAGTGCTGGAGCTTGAGCCCGATTTTGCGCTGGGTCACGCGATCAAAGGTCTGTTCATGGTTCTGCTGGGTCGGCGTGAGATGACAGCCGTCGCGGTCGACGCTTTGGCCGCAGCCAACACGGCGATGGAACGCCAGCCGGTCTCGGCGCGCGAAAAGCTTTATGTGCAAGCGCTGGAAATGTATCTGGCCGACTTGCCCTCGCAGGCCATCCAAAAGTTCGAAGAGATTCTGCGCAGCCATCCCGAAGATACGCTCGCGATGAAACTCAGCCATGCGACGCGGTTCGTGCTGGGTGACGCCGCCGGTATGCGCCGGTCCATTGAACGCGTGATGCCCGCCTACGCTCCCGATCATGCCGGGCGCGGATATCTATTGGGCTGCCACTCGTTCGCGTTGGAGGAAACTGGTGCCTATGAAAAAGCCGAGATTGCCGGACGTCAGGCATTGTGGATGGTGTCGGACGACGCGTGGGGCTTGCATGCCGTTGCCCACGTGCATGAGATGACAGGCAATGCGCAACTGGGTCTGGACTGGCTGGCCGGGCGCGAAGCGGCTTGGACCCATTGTAACAATTTCCGCTATCACGTCTGGTGGCACAAGGCGCTGATGCATCTTGATCTGGGTCAGGTCGATCAGGTGATGGAGCTGTATGACAATTACATCCGCCAGGACAAAACCGATGATTATCGCGACATCTCGAACGCAACCTCGTTGCTGTCGCGGCTTGAGCTGGAAGGCATCGACGTCGGCAACCGCTGGGAAGAACTGGCTGATCTCAGCGCCGCCCGGACCGAGGATGGGTGCCTGATTTTCGCCGACCTTCACTATCTGCTGGCGCTGACAGGGGACAACCGCACCGAAGCGACGGCAACAATGTTGCAGCGCATCCAAAAGGACGCGCAACGCAATCAAGGCGATACCCCGATCCGCATGTCCGATCCGGGTGTTGCAGCGGCCAAGGGTCTTGAGGCCTTTGGCGAAGGCCTCTACGGTGCCGCATTCGACTTTTTGTCGAACGCGCGCAATGGGATGCAGCTTGCAGGTGGCAGCCACGCCCAACGTGATGTATTCGAGCGCATCACAATCGATTCCGGTCTGCGCGCGGGCCGTCTGGATGCAGTCGAGCGCATCCTGGATGATCGCCGCGCCAAACGTGCCGGGGGCGAGGACAATTATGCTCTGGCGCGCCGCGCATTGATCGACGCGGCCCGTGACAACGGAGACGCACAAAGCGTTCCGGCTGAATAACAAAACAAAAAAGACCAAAGAAGGACAGAACACGTATGGCGACAGCATCGCCCGCTTCTGATTTTGCGCCCGTGGCGGCCTCGGCAGCCGCCCCTGTGCGCGTGCGTGACCCGCGATTGGATTTCTATCGCGGCATTGCGATGTTTATCATCCTGATCGCCCACATCCCCAACGATCCCTGGGCCAAGTGGATTCCTGCGCGGTTTGGGTTCTCGGACGCAACTGAAATCTTCGTGTTCTGTTCGGGTATGGCTTCCGCCATCGCGTTTGGCGGGACCTTCCTGCGTAAGGGCTGGTGGATGGGTACGGCCCGCGTCGCCTTCCGCATCTGGCAGGTTTATTGGGCGCATATCGGTCTGTTCTTCTTTGTCGCTATGACGATGGCAGCGCTGGACCAAACAGGTTTGTTCGAGAAAACGTACATTTCCTCACTGAACCTGCAGCATTTCTTCAAGGATCCAGCCTCTCAGATCGTCGGGTTGTTCACCCTGACCTATGTACCGAACTACTTTGACATCCTTCCGATGTATCTGGTGGTACTGGCGATGATGCCTTTGTTCATAGGCCTGTCGCGGATCGGCTTCTGGGCGGTTGCTTTGACCTCGGTCCTGATCTGGCTTGTGGCCCAATTTGACTATCTGGACCTTCCGGCCGAGCCTTGGTCGGATCGTCAGTGGTTCTTCAACCCCTTCGGCTGGCAATTGCTTTTCTTCACTGGTTTTGCCTTCATGCGCGGCTGGATACCGGCTCCTCCGGTTTCGAAAACCCTAATCTGGGCTGCGGCGCTGTTCCTGATCTTTTCGATGCCGTTCGGGTCGTGGAAAGTGTTCACATGGATAAATGCTGTAGCCCCTGATCTGGCAGATGAAATCCGCAAAGTCTGGCCTGTCACCAAGGAACTCCGCGACAAAACCGATTTCGGCCTGTTCCGCTACTTGCACTTCCTGTCGCTGGCTTATCTAGGTTGGGTTGCTGCAGGTGAACATGGCCACCGCCTGATCGCAACGGGTCAAAGTGCGGCGGCCAAAGTCTGGCAGTTCCTGCTGACCGTGATCACCAAAGTCGGGCAGCAATCGTTGGCAGTGTTCGTATTTTCCATGGCAGCAGCGCGGCTTATCGGCGTCGGGCTGGACCTCAGTGGGCGAGATGTTGCCAGTGTTTTCGTCGCAAACATGATTGGCTTTGCGATGATCATCGGCGTGGCTTACATGGCCGCTTGGTTTAAGTTGCAACCCTGGAAGTCAAAGAAATGAATTTTACACGCCGCGCATTTCTGGCCTCGACCTCGGCGCTTGCTTTTGCGCCAGCCACCTTTGCCACCGGCGGGGAAACCCCGTTTGACCGCAACGACGTGATCGCTTTGGCCCGCGATCTGGCCAGCCGCCCCTATGCGGAACGCGAGATGGTGCCGCAGGAATGGCAGGACCTGACCTACCAACAGTACCGCTCGATCCGGTTCCGTCTGGACCGCGCGCTTTGGTTTGAGACCGAAACGCCATTCAACGTCGATTTCTTTACGCCGGGATTGTACTTCCCGCGCACTGTGAAAGTGGCCACCGTCGAGAATGGTATGGCCACGCCGGTCGCCTTTGATCTGTCTATGTTCGACAAATCCGAAGACGTACCACAACTGCCCATCGACGAGACTCTGGGCTTCTCGGGTCTGCGTCTGCGCACTGAAATGCACCGCCCCGGCAAAACCGACGAGTTTTGCGTTTGGCAAGGTGCCAGCTATTTCCGCGCCATCGGTCTGCACGAGGTCTACGGCTTGTCCGCACGTGGTCTGGCCCTGAAAACCGGCGACCCGGATGGGGAAGAATTCCCTGAATTCATCCGTTTCTGGCTGGAACGCCCCAAACCCGGCCAGCGCAACATGGTCGTCCACGCGCTGATGGACAGCCCCAGCGTGACCGGCGCCTATCGATTTAATGTCTCCGCTGGCGCGGACTGCGTGATGGATGTCGAAGCCACCCTGTTCCCGCGCGAAGAACTGCCGCACGTGGGCATCGCGCCCGGCACTTCGATGTTCCTGTTCGACCAGACCAACCACAGCCGGTTCGATGATTTCCGCCCCGCCGTGCACGACAGTGACGGGTTGCTGATCCGCAACGGGGCCGGAGAAGTGCTGTGGCGGCCTCTGGCGAACCCGACACGGTTGCAGATTTCGTCCTTCGTCGACATGAACCCGCGCGGGTTTGGCCTGATGCAGCGGAAACGCGAGTTCTCGGACTATGCCGATCTTGAGGCGAACTATCACAAACGCCCCGGTCTGTGGGTCGAACCGAATGGCGACTGGGGCAAAGGCACTGTCACTCTGGTCGAAATTCCCGCCGATCAGGAAATCTATGACAACATCGTCGCTTATTGGCGCCCGGCAGAGCCTTATGCCGCCGGCAGTCAGGTGGACCTGTCCTATCGCCTGATCTGGGGTGAGGAACCGCAACGAACACCGATGCCGCGCGTCATCAATACGGCGATGGGCGACAACACCTTCGGCGAAGGCCGTCTGGCCGTCATCGACTTTGAGGAGAGCGAGTTGTTCGACGACCCCGAGGCGCTGACGATCTTTGTAGATTCTCCCCATGCCGAAACGTCAGGGGGCGTGCTGCAACGCAACCCGGATACCGGCGGCCTGCGGCTGGCGTTCTCGTTCCAACCGGGCGAGCGCAACCACGTAGAACTGCGCGCGCAGTTGCTGAAAGACAAACAGCCGGCCTCTGAGGTCTGGCTCTACCGTTGGACCTCATGACCCAAGACCTGCATATCATGCCCCCCGAGGCGCCTCTGGCCATGCCCGCGCAGGATTTCACCGCGGGTTTCCGGGATGCGCAGGTACCGGATGGCCAGCGTCACTCGGTCGGATTCTGGCGCGCTTTGGCCTTCTCGCCCGCCATGGCGGCAACGCTTGGCCTGCTATGGGTCATGACCGATTGGTTCGGGTCCGAGGGGATCAACTTGATCGAGGCCATCCTACTGGCACTGATCTCGTTCAACTTCTTCTGGATTTCCTTCACGGTCTGCACGGTACTGCTGGGCATGATCTCGCTGTCGCGGCAGGAACAACCCAAACGTGAGGGCCGACCGCAACCCCTGCGCGTCGCGCTGCTGATGCCGGTTTACAACGAGGTGCCGTGGAATGTGCTGGGCAACGCCCGCACGATGCTCGAGGATTTGCAGGCGCGGGGTGGTCAGCACCACTATGCGATGTTCATCCTGTCCGACACCCGCGACCCTGAGATCGCGGCACAGGAACAGGCCAGTATTGAGGCACTGCGGACAACTCTCGCCCCCGGTCTGGAACTGTACTACCGCCGTCGTGAGGAAAACACGGATCGTAAGGTCGGGAATATCGCCGATTGGGTCAGCCGTTGGGGCGCAGATTGGGACGCGATGCTGGTGCTGGATGCCGACAGCCTGATGACTGGCCGTGCCATCACACGCCTGACGGATTCGTTGGCGCGTGATCCTGGTGCGGGTTTGATCCAAAGCTACCCGCAACTGATTGGCGCACAGTCAGTTTTTGCCCGGATGCAGCAGTTTGCCAACGGTGTCTACGGCATCGCATTTGCCGAAGGTCTGGCGCGCTGGTGTGGTCAGGAAGGCAACTATTGGGGGCATAACGCCATCATCCGCACACGGGCTTTTGCCTCAAGCGCTGGCCTGCCAAAGCTGCGCGCCTTCAACGGTCAGGAAAAGCTGATCATGAGCCACGATTTCGTTGAAGCTGGCCTGCTGCGCCGCGCCGGATGGGGCGTGCGGTTCCTGCCGCGTATTCGTGGCTCGTATGAGGAAACACCGCCTACACTGATCGACCACGCGCTGCGGGATCGCCGCTGGTGTCAAGGCAACCTGCAACACCTGAAGCTTCTGGGTTCTGCCGGGTTCCGCGCCGTGTCGCGCTTCCATATGTTCCATGGCGCGATCGGCTATTTGATGTCGCCGCTATGGTTCGCCCTGCTGGTGATGTGGGCGTTGATCGGTCAGGGCGAAGAAGCCTCGGTCCTGCATTATTTCAGCCCCGACAACCCACTATTCCCGCAATGGCCCGAGATGACGGAAACCCGCCACGTGCTGATCATTCTGGTGATGTATGCGATGCTGCTGGCTCCGAAAGTTCTGGGTGTTCTTGCTCTACCCCTCAGCGGCGTGCGCTATGCGGATTTCGGCGGTGGAACCAAGTTCCTGACTTCTTTCTTGGCCGAAGTTGTTTTGTCGATCCTCTATGCCCCGATCCTGATGGTGCAGCAGATGATCGCTGTGTTCCGCACCGCTTTGGGCTTGCAAAAAGGCTGGTCCCCACAAGCGCGGGATGGCGGCAGCTATAGCCTTCGCACGCTGATTCTGTGCCATACATTGGAAACCATCAGCGGCATCGCGCTGAGTGTTGGTATTCTGTCGGGGTTGGTGTCGATCTGGTTGGCTCCGATTGCCATCAGCCTTGCGCTGGCGATCCCCCTATCCGCGCTCAGCGGCGTTTCAGCCGGAGCCGCGCGACGCATGGTCGGAATGAAAGAAGACATCCACGAACCCGCGATCACCCGTTCTGCCCGCCGTCACCGGAACGAACTGAAGCGTTTGATCGAAGGCAAAGGTGTCATGACCCCTGCCGAGTGATTAGCCGCCCGGCAGGCCCTCGTACCAGTCCACCATCATATCCGCCCAGCCCTGCGGCACGTTGTGACCGCCGGGAAACAGCGCGAACTCTAGCATGCTGCCCTCGGCGCACCCGGTCCAATAGCGGCGCATGAATTGGCCTGTAGTGGAGAACCCGCTGGGCTTGGTGTCGGCACATTCATTGGCGACACGCCAGATTTCCAGACCGGCGAAAATATCCCCCTGATGGAAGCGGCCTCCGCCCAGAATGCGCCCTTCCAAAGGCACCACGTTGTCGGTCCATCCATGGGTATGGAACATACGCACCGGGCCTTCGCACGCCTCGGGGTGCGGACGCCAGAACCCGCCGGACACAGGCACATAGGCCGAGAAGGTATCGGGCGCAGCGCAGGCCAGATAGTAGACCATGAACGCACCGGCCGAGAACCCGCCCAGCACCACACGATCCGTATCTACGCCGAACCGATGCCGGGCATCCTGCACCACTTCGGTCAGAAAGGCCGTTTCGTCCCGTCCCTCCCATCCAGGAAAGAAGTTCCAGCTTTGGCGGCCGTTCCGCTCAGACCCTTCTGGCGCCATCACCGCATAGCCGCGCGCCAGTAGCGGCTCGACCATGCTGCGGTTTTTCAACGTGCCGGTCGCCGATCCGCCATAGCCATGCAGGAAAACCACCAACGGCGGGTTTTCGGCCTGTGGCAACTCGATGTGATAACCACCCGACGCGGTTTCGCACACGCCTTCCTGATCAGCGCAAGCGGCCAGCCCGGCCTGCCCCACCAACGCCAGTCCGGTTGCCAAAGTGAATGCCCGGATCATCCTGTCTCTCCTGTATTTTGTTGAACCGGCAACCCGGCACGCACCCAACCTGGCCCCGCGGCCGAGCCCAGCATGCCCTCGGGCACGTCGATTACATTTGTGAAGCCGGCCTCGGTCAACCGGTTGCTCAGGCGGGCCGATCGAACCCCGCGCGCGCAGATCAGCGCGACCGGAGTTGTGTGATCTCCGCCAGCTAGTTGAGAAAGCGCCTGCACGAAATCCTCGCGGCGCATGTCCAGCGGGTGCGCGCCTTGGCCAATCCCAGTAGTCTGCCATTCGCGCGGCGTACGAATATCCACCAGCAAAATATCGCCAGACAACGCCTGCCGATGTGCGTCAGCGACGCTTAGTTTACCGCCAGTATAGTTTGGAGGGATCAGGCGATATTCGCGAATGACGAAACCGCCAAGAATAGCGGCACCGCCACCCAGCAAAACCCATCTTCGGGTCCTGTTCATCCTGTCCGCCATCCGACAATCTCCACGATCTGACAGGACGGTTTTATCATAACGCGATGGCCGGCGCTGTGCGGAAATCCGTCCCCGAGATCAAGTTCGCGTCAATATTACGCATCTAATATGCACCCAATATGTAGGTTTATTGACGCAGGGGAACCTTGCATTTTCTGAACAGTCATTAAATTATCCCTACTAAATCTGTCAAATTGACCGCTCAGACCGGAGTATCGCACTTGTCCCTATTCCTCATCGCGGCCCTTCCCTTCCTCGGAGCTGTCTTTCCAGCCCTCCTGATACGGGCAGGACGAAACGCAGCAGCCTCGGCCGCGGGGCTGACCACCTTTCTGGCCTTGATGGGGCTGCTGATCCACATCCCCTCGGTCATGCGCGGAGACGTCGTGACCGCACGGTTCGAGTGGATACCGGCACTTGGGCTGAACGCGAACTTCATGCTGGACGGTCTTGGGTTCCTGTTTGCGCTGCTGATCCTTGGGATCGGACTGCTGATCATACTCTACGCACGTTTCTACCTGAAGCGTGAGGACCCGATGGGGCAGTTTTATACCTATCTGCTGCTGTTTCAAGGCGCGATGGTCGGGATTGTCCTGTCGGACAACATCCTTCTTTTGCTTATTTTCTGGGAACTTACGTCGCTAAGCTCATTCCTTCTGATCGGCTATTGGAAACACCTGCCGGAAGGGCGGCAAGGCGCACGGATGGCGCTGGCAGTGACCGGCGGCGGCGGTTTGGCAATGATCGCTGGCATGCTGATCCTTGGCAATATCGTGGGCTCCTATGACCTGAGCGTCATCCTGCAAAACAAAGAGCTGATCCAGGCTTCGCCCTATTACTTGCCTGCCCTGATCCTGATTTTGCTGGGCGCTTTCACCAAATCGGCGCAGTTCCCGTTCCATTTCTGGTTGCCGCATGCGATGGCCGCGCCGACGCCCGTTTCGGCCTATTTGCACTCGGCGACGATGGTGAAGGCCGGTCTGTTCCTGATGGCACGCATGTGGCCGGTTTTGGCAGGAACCGATGCGTGGTTTTATATCGTGGCAACCACCGGACTGGTGACAATGCTGATCGGCGCGTGCATTGCGCTGTTCAAGGATGACCTCAAGGCGCTGCTGGCGTTTTCGACCGTGTCGCATCTGGGTCTGGTGACGATGCTGCTTGGCTTTGGCACCAAATTCGCCGCCGTTGCCGCCGTGTTCCACATCATCAACCACGCAACCTTCAAGGCCGCGCTGTTCATGACCGCCGGGATCGTAGATCACGAGACCGGAACCCGCGACATCAAACGCCTGGGCGGGTTGCGCCACCTGATGCCGATCACCTTTACCATCGGTATCATTGCCGCCCTGTCCATGGCTGGCCTGCCTCCGCTGAACGGTTTCCTGTCCAAGGAAATGATGCTGGAAGAAACCGTCCACACCACTTGGCTGAACTCGCACTATCTGGTGCCCGGTTTGGCCCTGCTGGCTGCGCTGTTCTCGGCTGCCTATTCCTTCCGCTTTGTCAGCCATGTCTTTCTTGGTCCGCAGCGCGACGATTATCCGCACCATCCGCATGACCCACCTGTGGGTCTGTGGCTGGCCCCGGCATTCCTTGTGGTGCTGGTCGTCTTGATCGGGCTGTATTCTGCGGCAATCGTTGGACCATTGGTCGCGGTCGTCTCAAGCGCTGTGATTGGCAGCGAGAAACTGCCCTACTATTCGCTGAAACTGTGGCACGGCTTCGCCCCCGCGCTTTACATGTCTGTTGTGGCCACGCTGGGCGGTCTGGTCCTGCTGGCCCTGCACCGCCGGGGTGAACAGCTTTGGAACGCCCTGCCCCGCCCAGAGGCCAAGGTGATCTTCGAGGCCGTCATCGGTGCGCTGACCGCGCTGAGCCGCTGGATCACCGACACGCTGCATAACGGAGTGATCAGCCGCTATGCGATCATCCTTGTCGCGTTTACCGTGGGGCTTGGCTACTACGCCTTCACGACCGGCTCGATTGGTCCTGTAACGCGTGAACCTCTGCCCATTCAAATCATCCCGTTCATCGGCTGGATTTGTTTGGTTGGTGCGACGCTGGCGATCATGTGGTTCCACCGCAACCGTTTGTTGTCGCTGGTGTTGATCGGCGTGGTCGGGTTGATCGTCTCGATGGCGTTTAACTATCTGTCGGCTCCGGATCTGGCGCTGACGCAGATCTCGGTCGAGGTGGTGACGATGATCCTGTTGCTGCTGTCGCTGAACTTCCTGCCCACCGATACCCCGTGGGACAGCAGCGCCGCGCGGCGCTGGCGCGATGCGGCGATCTCGGTCGTGGCGGGAATTGGTAGTGGTGCGTTGATTTATGCGCTGATGCTGCGGGACTTTGCTTTCCCGACGATTTCCGAGTTCCATCTGGCGAACTCGTATAAAGGCGGTGGCGGCACCAACGTCGTAAACGTGATCCTCGTTGACTTCAGGGGTTTTGATACCTTTGGTGAGATCATTGTTTTGGGCATCGCCGCCCTGATCATCTTTGCCCTGACCGAGTCCGTTCTGGGCACCAACGTTCGCGCCTATTTGCTGAACCGCAAGCCGCATTGGCCACAATCGGGGGATTCGCATCCTCTGATGATGGTCGTTGCCACCCGAGTGATGATGCCGATTGCGCTGATGGTCGGCGCCTACATCTTCTTCCGCGGTCACAACCAACCGGGCGGTGGCTTTATCGCGGGTCTGGTCGTCGCGATTGCGTTCCTGATGCAATATATGGCCAGCGGTTATACTTGGGCCATCGAACGGCAAAGGTTCTACTACCACGGCACGATCGGTTGGGGTGTTCTGATCGCAGCCGCCACAGGGATCGGTGCCTGGTTCAACGAGCGCCCGTTCCTGACAAGCGATTTCGGCTATATCAACTGGCCTCCACTCGAAGAGTTCGAATGGGCCACGGCCATCCTGTTTGACACCGGCGTGTTCCTGGCGGTCTTGGGCGCTGTGATGCTGGCGCTGGACAGCCTGTCACGCTTTGCATGGCAACCGGGCATGGCACAGGAATTCCCAATGGATATCAACCCGCTGCGGGACAATCCGCCGGAAGAAGAACAAGAGAAGGAGCAGGCCTGATGGAAGCGCTCGTAGCCTCAGCCGTAGGCATTATGACCGCCGCCGGGATTTTCCTGATCCTGCGTCGCCGGACATTCCCCGTTATTCTGGGTCTGTCGCTTATCACCTATGCGGTGAACGTATTCCTGTTCGCCACCGGACGGCTAGCGCTGGATGCGCCCGCCGTTCTGAACAAGTATGAAGAGGTTCCCTATACCGATCCGCTGCCGCAGGCGCTGGTGCTGACGGCCATTGTTATCTCGTTCGGGATGACGGCGGTGATCGTGATGATTGCGCTCTCTGCCTATCTGTCCTCGAAAGATGACCATATCGACATGACCGCTCAGGACAGCGTGGACGCGCAGGGAGAAGACGCATGAACCACTGGATCGTTGCGCCGATCGTCCTTCCCGCGATCCTGGCTCCGTTCATCATCATGGTCCTGCGATACCATCTGGACCTGCAGCGTATCTTCTCGGTCGCCGGAGTCGTGGCCCTGCTGGGGATCGCCCTGACCATCACCGCGCAGGCTGCGGGCGGAGATATTCAGGTCTATGAGCTGGGCAACTGGCCCGCGCCCTTTGGTATCGTCATGGTGCTGGACCGTTTGTCAGCCATGATGGTGTTGCTGACGGCCCTGATTGCTTTGCCCATTGTGCTTTACGCCATCGCATCTGGATGGGACGAACGGGGCAAACACTTTCATGCGCTGTTCCACTTTCAACTCATGGGCGTTTGCGGTGCCTTCCTGACCGGTGACGCCTTCAACCTGTTCGTGTTTTTCGAGGTGTTGCTGATCGCCTCTTACGGTCTGATGACGCATGGGGGTGGGTCGGTGCGGCTCAAGGCCGGGGTGCAGTATGTGGCCTATAACCTGATAGGCTCGACCCTGTTCCTTTTTGCCTTAGGGACGCTTTACGCGGTGACCGGGACGCTGAACATGGCGGATATGGCGGTTCGAGTGGCGGAATTGCCCGCCGACGATACGGCCCTGCTGCGCGTCGGTACGGTGCTGCTGCTTTTGGTGTTCTGTATCAAAGCTGCCGTCCTGCCACTGCATTTCTGGCTACCCGCCAGCTATGCAAATGCGCCACTTCCCGTGGCCGCTTTGTTTGCGATCATGACCAAGGTGGGCGCGTATTCGATCCTGCGGATGTATACGCTGGGCTTCGGTCCCGAGGTTGAGGCGACACAAGGTTTGGTCGGTGCGTGGCTGCAACCCGCCGCGTTGGTGACGCTGGCTGTCGGTGCCATCGGCATCCTTGGCACGCAGCACATCGCGCGGATGGTTGCCTTCTGCGCCATAGCGTCGATGGGCACCTTGCTGATCGCGATTTCTCTGTTCACCGAAACCGCTACTGCCGCTGCTCTATATTACATCTACCACTCGACCCTGGCGACTGCGCTGCTGTTCCTTGTAGCCGATCTGGTGATGGAACGTCGGGGCGGCACGATTGCCCCCACGGCCCCGATGCCGCAAAGTGGGTTGATCTCAGCCCTGTTCTTTGTCGGAGCAATCGCTCTGGCGGGGATGCCACCGCTTTCAGGGTTTATCGGCAAGCTGCTGGTGCTGGACGCCGCACGGGACGCGCCGGATGCAAACGCGATCTGGGCTGTGATCCTGATCGGCTCTTTCGTCACCATTGTGGGATTGGCACGTGCCGGCACGCTGATCTTCTGGAAAAGCCACGATGCCGAGCATAACCCGCTGCCTGACGACAGCGAGGAAGGAGCCCCCGCCCTGCCCGCGCCCGAGCCCAATCCCGGCCTTGCATTCACAGCGATCTTCGGCGCGGTTCTTGGCCTTGTCATGCTGACCTTGTTCGCGGGTCCCGCGCTGAACTACGCTGGCAAAACGGCTGAGCAGTTGTTCAACCCGGAAGATTACATTTCGGCCGTACTGGGAGGAGAAGAATGATCAAGCTTCTGCACCGGATTTTCCCGCACCCTCATCTGACCTTCCTGCTGACCTTCGTGTGGGTTCTGCTGGCCAATAACGGGTCGCTTAACTCGCTGGTTTTTGGCCTGATACTGGGGATTATCATTCCCTTCATCACTCAGCCCTACTGGCCGGATCGCCCCAAGCTGCGCAACTGGCCTATGGTGGCAGAGTACATGCTGGTAGTGTTGTGGGATATCGTAATCGCCAACATAACGGTTGCCCGCATCATCCTGTTCAAACGCGATGCGGACCGCCAACCCGGTTTCGTCTGCATCCCCCTTGAACTGCGAACGCCCGAGGCAATTACGGTGCTGGCGGGGACCATCACTATGACCCCGGGCACGGTCAGCTGCGACCTGTCTGCACAAGGGCATAACCTTTTAGTCCACTGCTTGGATGCGCCCGACAAGGACGCCGTGCGCGACCAGATCAAACAACGCTATGAGCGCCGCCTGAAGGAGATTTTCGAATGATCGATTTTGCGATCTTGTTTGCCTTCGCCTGTTTCGGGGCGGCCATCATGCTGTGCCTGTATCGGATCATCTCGGCCGAGGGTGTCGGTACCCGCGTTCTGGCGCTGGATACGATGGTGATCAACACTATCGCTCTGATGATCCTTTATGGATTGTCTTTGGGGACCGAGATCTTTTTCGAGGCAGCGATGATTATCGCCATGCTCGGCTTTGTCTCAACCGTGGCCTATGCGCGCTTTATGCTGCGCGGCAATATCATCGAGTGAGGGCGACATGACATTCCTAGTAGAATTGCTGATTGCCTTCTTCCTGATCGTCTCGGGCATCTTCGGCTTTGTCGGGTCGTTCGGCATGATCAAGCTGAAGGACCCAATGTCCCGCCTGCACGCGCCTACAAAGGCGACCACGCTGGGTGTAGGCGGCGTATTGTTGGCGTCTATCGCGCATTCGGTTCTGTTGGAGGGCAAACTGTCCCTGCATGAGTTGCTGATCACTCTGTTCCTGTTCCTGACCGCCCCGATCACGGCTCTGTTCATTGCCAAGTGGCACATTCACCGCCATGAAAAGCCCAGCGACCTTCCTGACGCGGGCGAGGATGAGCTTTGGGCCACCCACGCGGTCGAACAGGTCGAAGACGTCCCAGACCACAGCAAGACCTGAGTTCCATGCATCAACTTCCGCTGCCCATGACCCGTGATCTGGTTCTGATTGGCGGAGGACATACCCACGCGCTGGTGCTGCGAAAATGGGGGGTGAACCCCTTGCCCGGGGCGCGGGTGACGGTGATCAACCCCGACCCTACCGCGCCTTATTCCGGGATGCTGCCCGGCTTTGTCGCTGGTCACTACAAGCGGTCAGAGCTGGACATTGATCTGGTTCGGCTTGCCCGGTTCGCAGGCGCGCGCGTGATCCTCGGCCCTGTTGAAAGCATCAATCCAGACAAGCGTCAAGTACACGTGCCTGGCCGCCCTCCGGTGGCGTTTGATGTGGCTTCAATCAATGTAGGCATTACTTCGGACATGCCCGCTTTGCCCGGTTTTGCCGAGCATGCGGTTCCGGCCAAACCGCTGGGGCCGTTTGCGTCGCGGTGGGCCGAGTATCTGGCCGGAACCGGCCCCGCCTCGGTCGCGGTGATCGGCGGTGGCGTCGCCGGAGTCGAACTTGTGATGGCGATGGCGCATGCACTGCGCGTCGAAGGGCGCGACGCGAAGGTGACACTGATCGACAATGCCTCGGCCCTGACCGCAACCGTTGACAAGGCCGCTGCCACTATTCGACAAGCCATAGGTGATCTGGGTGTCGAGCTAATTGAAAACGCCACCATCTCATGCATTGAAAACGATCACATCACCCTCAGCGACGGGCGCGAATTTTCGGCTGAATTCGTAACGGGTGCCGCCGGTGCCCGCCCGTATGACTGGATCGCCAAGACAGGGCTGGACCTGCATGACGGTTTCATCCGCGTGAATGGTTTTCTGCAATCCAACGATCCTGTGATCTTCGCTGCCGGGGACTGCGCGCACCTGTCCGACAATCCACGCCCCAAGGCCGGGGTTTATGCGGTGCGCGAGGCGCCGGTCTTGTTCAATAATCTGCGCGCCGCGTTGGGTGCAGGGAAGATGAGGCGCTATCAACCTCAGAAAGACTACCTGAAGCTGGTCTCGCTGGGTGGAAAATCCGCGCTGGCCGAGCGGCTGGGCACCTCCTTCAGCGGGTCGTTGATGTGGAATTGGAAGAACCACATCGACCAAAAATTTATGAACAAATTCCGCGATCTGCCTGAAATGGCGCGCCCAGCCCTGCCCCGACGACACGCGGCCGGATTACACGAGGCACTGGGCGAAAAACCTTTGTGCGGCGGATGCGGCGCCAAAGTCGGTCGCAATGCCTTGCAAGCTGCGCTGAACGATCTACCCGCTCCAAAGCGCACCGATATCATCCCCTTGCCCGGAGATGACGCCGCGTTGCTGACAACTGGCGGTGCACGGCAAGTGATGACTTCGGATCATCTGCGTGGCCTCACCAATGACCCGGTTCTGATGACACGCATCGCCGCAGTACACGCACTGGGGGATATCTGGGCAATGGGTGCCAGCCCACAGGCCGCAACCGCGACGATCATCCTGCCGCGCATGTCCCCCGCGCTGCAGCACCGCACGATGGTCGAGATCATGGCGACAGCCACGGAAGTCATCCGCAATGCGGGGGGCGAAATCGTCGGCGGCCACAGTTCGATGGGCGATGAAATGACGATCGGATTCACCCTGACGGGCCTGTGCGAGAAAGACCCGATTACTCTGTCAGGCGCCCGGTCGGGGGATGCGCTGATCCTGACCAAACCACTGGGTAGCGGCGTTCTGATGGCCGCTGAAATGGCCGGTCGGGCCGAGGGCGACTGGGTTGACGAGGCTTGCCAGCAGATGGTTCACCCACAAGGCGAAGCGTCCCGTATTCTGGCCGCCGCCCACGCGATGACCGACGTGACGGGCTTTGGTCTGGCAGGACATTTGCTGGGTATGTGCGAAGCGTCGGATTGCGGTGCAACGCTGGATCTGGACGCAATCCCACTGATGGCTGGCGCGCAGGAACTGAGCGCACAAGGTACCCGGTCCACGATATTCAATGAAAATCGGAGCCTCGTCCCTGAACTACCCTCCGGCGACAAGGTCGACCTGTTATTCGACCCTCAAACCGCAGGAGGGTTGTTGGCGGCAGTCTCCGCAAAACAGGCGCAAGGGTTATGCGAACACTTACGGCACGCAGGGTACCCGGCGGTCATCATCGGGTGTGTGACTGACACCCCAGGATTGCGCCTTCAAAGCTGATCCAGAATGTGTTCGATGCGCGCGGCCGCATCGTTCAAACCAGCCTCATCCAGCGAGGGTGTATTGACCTGAGCGATAATCTCCACCTCACGTGCACGGCGGGATTTCGTATAGGCCGGGTCATAGTGTTGCTCCATCAATGCCCGCGTCAGCGCCGCTTTGTCTTCGGCTTCAATCAAAGAAAACCAACCATCAACTACGTCATGCCCCCTGTGCGCCCGAAGCGGATCAAGGCGATCCCGCAACCGGTCCGCATCGGACAGGATATCATCATAGGCACGAACCAGATATTCGGTGCGCGCCTCAATTGGCACAAGCACCTGAATACGCGGCGCGGTGGACAACGCAGCCCAAAGGCTGGGCGGCACGATCAAAGAGCCGATCTTGGAAGATTCCGCTTCGACCACCACCGGGTGTGCCGGATTCAGCCTGCACAAAGCGGTTGCCAGAGCGGATTCGAAAGCTTTCTGACTAGGCTGCCCGCCCGGCATTTCGCCCAATAAGGATCCGCGGTGATTTGCCAACCCTTCAAGGTCCAGAACCTGCACGCCGCGCGATTTCAGATGCGCCAGAAGTTCCGTCTTGGCCGTCCCTGTATACCCGTCCAAAGCCACCAGACGGTGCGGCAGCGGGTCATCGTAGAGGTATTTTTTCACTAAGCGGCGATAGGTTCGGTAACCGCCTTCGACAACCTCAGCCCGCCAACCGATCTGCTGCAGCATCCAGGTAAAAGACCCGGACCGTTGCCCGCCGCGCCAGCAATAGACCAGCGGCCTCCAACCGCCTTCATGATGCGACAGGTGGTGTTCAATGTGGTTGGCTGCATTGCGAAACACCAGCGCCGCGCAAAGTTTTCGGGCGAGAAAAGGGCTTTGCTGGACATAGATGGTGCCGACCCGCGCACGCTCTTCGTTATTCAGAACCGGTAGATTGATGGCCCCGGGCAAGTGGTCCTCAGCAAATTCCGCAGGGCTGCGCACGTCGATCACCGTGTCGAACTCATGCGCATAAAGGCCCGGCAGATCGCTGAAATTTAAAGCCATGTCGCATGGTCTAACTTGCGATCCTGAAAATGAAAAGGAGCGTTTCAGACAGGTATCGGCTCAATCAGGTCCGGACCGCTCGCCCTGTTCGAGTTCACGACCGGGTCAACACGGTAGTACTCTAACACGTCTTCGGCACCGGGCTGCATCAGCCGCGCAGCCCCCTTGCCCGCCTCACCCAGCCAGAGTGGCCAGTCATCAGGTTCCAGAACAAGCGGCATCCGATGGTGAATGGCGCTGAGGTGTTTGTTGGCAGACGTAGTGACGATCGCACAGGTCCCCTGTCGGGCTTCGTCTGCGCCCCAATTTTGCCAGACCCCAGCAAAGGCAATTGGCGCGCGGTCTCTGCGGTGGATATACCAGGGCAAACGGGTGCCCTGTTCGGTTTTGGTCCATTCGTAGAACCCGGTCGCCACGATCAGGCAGCGCCGTTCGCGGCATGCTGCGCGAAACGCAGGTTTCTCGGCCAAAGTCTCAGCCCGCGCATTGATCAGCAGCGGCCCGGCGGTCTCTGACTTGTACCAATGCGGCAGAAACCCCCAGCGCAGTGGGTCCAGCTTGCGTCCGGTCTCATCCGCCCGCACCACATGTACCTGATTTGTCGGGCATACGTTGAAATTCGGCACCGGCGGCAGCGTGTTCGCTGGCCGTGCAGAAAACAGCTGCGCCATTGCGTCGTTGGGAAGGGTTATTGCAAACCGTCCGCACATGGGTAATGAACCATCATTAATCGTTTCATACAGGCACAGGGTGTCACGGGGTCACATGCAAAATCAAACAGCGAAAACCCTCAAAGGCAAGGCGGTGGCAGCGCTGGACGCAGGCAAGCTGCAACAGGCGCTGAAAAAAGCACAGCTTGGTGCCAAGAAATTCCCCAATGATTCAGATTTTCACGCGATCTCGGGCTTTGTGCTGACAGAACTGCAGCAGTACAAAAAATCCATCCCGCATTTCGTCGAAGCATCGCGGATGAAACCCGACGATCCGCAATTTGTGGAAAACCTCGCGAATGCCCTGATGCAGACCGGGCAGATTCCCAAGGCGTTGGATTACACCGAACAAAAGCTGGAACAGTTCCCCAACAACAAAGAGCTGAACCGAGTCTTGGATGAGATCCACCTAAAGGGGAAAAACTGGCGCATGATTGTCGAGCATGCGACCAAAAAGCTGGCAAGCGAACCCGACGATGTGAGCCTCTTGTCAAAGCGGGCTGAGGCCTATTCGAAGATCGGGTTCGTCGATGACCATTCCCGCGACCTCGCTCGTGCCTATGAGTTGGCTCCAGACAACCTGAAGGTCGCTTTCCAGAAATCCGTGAACCTGCATCAGAGCGGAGACAAGAAGGGATCAAAGGAAATACTGCAGCGCATTTTGGGCGAAATCCCTGAACATCCGCAGGCCCTGCTGCAAATGTCGACAATGGTTTCCAAGGAGGATGCGCCGCAACTGCTGGAGGCAGTTGAAGCCACTATCTCAAAGAGAGGCGAGAACTTGGTGGAACTGGAATTCGCCAAGGCGCATCTGATCGCGAAAATGGATGGTTTGGCCGCAGCTATGCCGCAATTTAAGCAGGCCAATACTCTACAGCATGAAAGTAACCCCTATAATGCCGCCAAGGAAGAAGAAAAGCTGAACCAGATCAAAGGCCTGTTCCCTGTGGGGGCGGAAACACCCGAGTCCGGGGTCAGTGAGTCTCCCGTTCCGATTTTTGTTCTGGGTCAGCCCCGTTCAGGCACCACGTTGATGGAGATGATGCTGAGTTCCTCCTCTGACATCGCCGGATGCGGAGAACTGATGTTAGGGTCCGATCTGTCGCGGGAATACGAAAAGAATGGTCTGGGATTTAACGCAGAAAAAGCCGCCGAATTCGCGCAGGATTTCCGAAGACTGATGCCGCCGATTCCTGAAGGATCCGTCGCTTTTGTCGACAAGATGCCACACAATTACCAGCGCGTCGGTTTCCTGTTGGCCGCGTTCCCCAACGCAAAGATCATCAATATGCTGCGTGATCCACGCGATGTCGGGCTATCCAAGTGGATCAGGCGGTTCCCGGCAGGTGGTATGCGGTATGCATCAAACCTCAACTCTATTGCCCACTCGGCCAATATGTACCGACGCTACATGGCCCATTGGGACGCCGTTTTTGGGGACCGCATTCTGACCGTTCCTTACGAAAAACTGGTGGCCGATCCCAAAACCTATAGTCAGCAGGTAGCTAAGTTTTGTGAAATCGAATGGCACGAGGCGATGATGCACCCCGAGGAAAACACCAGACAGGTTAGAACTGCCAGCATAGATCAGGTGCGTAACAAAATCTCGACCAAATCCATTGGCGGATGGCAAAGCGTCTCCGAGCATCTGCGCCCTATGCTGGACGGTTTCGACCCCGCGCTTTGGCCCGAATACGACTTGGGGTAGCTCACAATAAAGGCCGCATCTGATGATGCGGCCTTTTTCATTGCTCATCAGCAGATTTACTTCTGCTTGATGCGACCATCCAAATAAGGTTGGTACGGCGCATTTTCAGCTAGGTATTCCGCGGTCACGTCGGCCAGATCAGGACCATAATCGTAGGCATTCTTGTCGTCGCCTTCGAACATGCTGTAGCCGTCACCACCATTGCGGACATAGTTATTTGTAACCACCAAATACGTGGCCGCCGGATCAATCGGGACGAACCCATCACCTTCCGCAACCATAACTTCGGATATGCGCCCTTCGTTCGGCGCTACAGATGGGTCCCATGTAAAGGTCAATCCCGCGACCTGCGGGAAGCGGCCTTTGACCTCTTCCACCTGGCTGACGCCGTTTTCCAAGGCATCGATGACAGTCTGACCACTGATCTCAAAGGTCGAAAGCGTATTCTGGAAGGGCAGAACGGTCAGAACCTCTCCCATTGTAACCTCGCCCGGATCAATCGAAGCGCGCAGCCCGCCCGAATTGGCAATTGCGATCTGAGCGCCCTGATCCGCAACCCGTGCCAACATGGCGTCGGCAACCAGATTACCCATCTCACATTCCTGCACACGACAGACTGACCGGTCGCCTTGGATGGCAGCGGCAGAGTTAGCAACCACGCGCTTTTTCATCTCTTCAATCGGCGCGCCCATTTCGGCCACGCGAGCAGCAATGTCCGCATTTGGTTCAACCGACGCGTCCAGCAGAATGGGCTCACCTTCCGCAGAGATCAGATTGCCATCGTCGTCGAAGGTCAAAGTGACCTCGCCCAGATATTTGGAATAGGCATAGGCCTGCACCACCGGCACATCGCCGACCATCAAGGGATATGAGCCAGCCGCGCCGTCCTGCGTGTTCGAAAGCAGCGTGTGGGAATGCCCACCAATCACAAGATCCAGACCGGGCACGTTCTCGGCAATCTCAATGTCCTTGGCCAGCCCGACGTGGTTTAACGCGATGATGATATCGACACCTTCAGCCTGCAGCGCCTCGACATCCGCTTGCAGGCTTTCGATTTCATCCTGAAACACCACGTCTTTGCCGGGGCTGGACGTATCAACGGTATCCGTCGCCAGTGCGGAAACGATGCCGATCTTTTGGCCTCCGACCTCTAACACCAAGTGGTTGTCGACCTTCCCCTTCAGTTCGGTTGAGGAGGAAAGATCCAGGTTGCCCGAGATCACCGGAAAGCTCACCGCGTCGATGAAAGCGGCCAGACCTTCGGGACCGTCATCGAATTCGTGGTTGCCGACAGCCATGGCGTCATAGCCGATGGCCTCCATAAACTCAGCCTCGGCTGCGCCTTTGTATGTCGTGTAGAACAATGAACCCTGGAACGGGTCACCCGCGTCCAGCAACAGAACATTCTGATCCGCCAACTCATCCCGCTTGGCATCAACCATCGTTTTCAACCGCGCAACGCCGCCAAAGCACTTACCTTCGGCTTCATCCTCAGCGTCGCAGGTCGAGTCATATTTGTTGATGGATTCGATGCGGCTGTGAATATCGTTCGTGTGCAAAATCGTAAGCTTAAATTCGGCAGCGGCCATGCCTGCGGTCAGGCCCAGAACCGCCACTGACGCCAGAAAACGGGTGAACATCTTCATACTCCTTGTTTTTGATTGGCGCGATGGTGCGCCGCCGTGCTGGAAGAGTCAAAGGGGGAAATCCGGCTTGATTCTACCCTCCGCGCGGGGCATCAGAGCCTTATGCTGATTTACAAGATTTTCCGGGCCAATGAATGGGCCACGTTGCAGGAACAAGGGGCCTCGGACGGCGCGCCGATTGATGTATCCGATGGCTATGTCCATTTCTCGACCGCCGAACAAGCAGCCGAGACCGCAGCCAAGCATTTCGCCGGGGTTGAGGGGTTAACACTACTGGCATGCGATGCTGATGCCATGGGCGACGATCTGAAATGGGAGGTCTCGCGCGGCGGGGCGTTGTTCCCCCATCTCTATCGTCAGATCCGAATGGCGGATGTGGTCTGGTCCCGCCCCCTGCCATTTGATGGGCAAGCGCACCAGTTCCCAGAGGAGATGGCATGACCACGTTCATCGACCCTGACCGCGCCCAGTTCGAGGCATTCAAAGTCTTGGATCGCGATCATCCGATCGAAATGTTGAATCTGGTGAAGTTCCGCGCCAAGGCCGAATATCCAGAAGGTCACGACCTTGCAGGTAACGGTCTGACCGGCGCGCAGGCATATCGCAATTACGGAACTGAAACCGCACCAATCATCGCGCGTCTGGGCGCCTCGATCCTGTGGCGTGGCACTTATCAAACCACATTGATCGGCCCGCAGGATGAAGCATGGGATGAGGTTTTCATCGCCCGCTATCCGACGGCTCATGCGTTTCTGGAGATGGTGACAGACCCGGTCTATCAAGCTGCCGTCATTCACCGTCAGGCAGCGGTTGAAACCTCGCGCCTGATCCGCTGCGCACCTACCAAAAGCGGAGAGGCTTTCGGATGAAACTGACCGAGAAACTGGGGCTTGCCGTCCTGCACAAGTTGGACCCCGAGACTGCCCACGGCATGTCGATCAAGGCGCTGAAGGCCGGTCTGGCCCCAATGCCGGGACCGGTGACGTCACCCCGTCTGAAGACCCAAGTGGCTGGTTTGGACCTGCCTAATCCCATTGGTCTGGCCGCAGGGTTCGACAAGAACGGCGAAGTACTGACCCCTCTATCCCGCACCGGGTTTGGGTTTATCGAAGTCGGCGCCATCACCCCGCGCCCGCAGCCCGGCAACCCCAAACCCCGCCTGTTCCGCCTGACCGAGGACAAAGCCGCGATCAACCGCTTTGGCTTTAACAATGAGGGCATGGAGGTCATGGCACGCCGTTTGGCCGACCGCCCCAAGAACGCGGTAATCGGCCTGAACCTTGGCGCGAACAAGGACAGCGACGACCGCCCCGGCGATTTTGCCAAGGTGCTGGCCCATTGCGCAGCGCATCTGGATTTCGCCACAGTCAATGTCTCATCCCCCAACACCGAGAAGCTGAGGGACTTGCAGGGCAAAGCCGCGCTTGGCGCGCTGCTGGGCGGTGTCATCGAAACCCGTAACGGGCTGCCCCGCCGCATCCCGATCTTCCTAAAAATAGCCCCTGACCTGACCGAAGCAGAGTTGCAGGACATCGCCGAGGTTGCCGCTGAGACTGGCGTAGATGCGGTGATCGCCACCAACACCACCTTATCGCGCGACGGTCTGCGTAGCGCCCACCAAGGCGAAGCCGGTGGGCTTTCCGGCGCGCCCTTGTTCGAAAAGTCGACGCGCGTTCTGGCCCATCTTAGCCAACTGACCGGGGGAAAAATCCCTCTGATCGGCGTTGGGGGAGTAAGCAACGCTGAACAAGCCTATGCCAAAATCTGCGCCGGGGCGTCCGCTGTGCAGTTTTATACCGCACTGGTCTATGGCGGCATTTCTCTGGCGGCCGAAATCGCTCAAGGGCTGGATGAGTTGTTGGCGCGGGACGGCTTCAACACCGTGGCGCAAGCCGTTGGAAGTAAACGAGAGGACTGGCTGTGATTGCGTATTGGCACAACCCACGTTGTTCGAAATCCCGCACCGGGCTGGCATTGCTGGAGGAAAACGGCGCGCAGGTCGATATTCGCAAATACCTTGAGGCTGCGCCCTCGGCCGAGGAAATCCGCGCGGTTCTCGCCAAACTTGGCGTCGAACCCATAGACATGATGCGAACCGGGGAAAAGCGGTTCAAGGAACTGGGGCTGACCAAAGCCTCAGCTGCTGATGAATTGATCGCCGCGATGGCCGAGAACCCGATATTGATCGAGCGCCCTCTGGCGATTGCGGGCGAGAAGGCAGCCATCGGGCGACCGCCCGAAAACCTGTTGGCGCTGCTTTAAGCCACCTGCGCTTCCAGTTTTGGGTATCTCCAGCCCATTGTGACGCCGCGTGCGATGTTCAGGACCATCAGCGCGGCCCACAGCCCGTGATTGCCCAGCGTTGGCACCAGAACGAACAGTGCCACCACATAGATTGCAACCGATTGGATCATCGCATTACGCATGGCGCGGGTCCATGTTGCTCCGATATAGATGCCATCGAACATCCAACTGGCGACACCAATGGCCGGGGCCAGCGCAGCCCAGATCAAGTATTCTCGTGCCGCAAGCCGCACCTCCGGCGAGGTGGACATTAAGTCGATTAACGCTGGTCCCGCCAAGTAGAACACAGCCCCAAGGGCAAGCGCCCCACCCACGCCCCACTGGGACGCCATGATTGACGCGCGCCGAACCTGATGGCGATTCTTTGCCCCAACGGCACCGCCAACCAGTGCCTCGGCGGAAAAGGCGAATCCGTCCAGCGCAAATGCGGTGATTTCCAGGAATTGCAGCAGTACCTGATTGGCCGCAAGGTTCACGTCGCCAAGATCAGACCCTACGAACAGGAAGGTCGTGAAGGCACCGGTCAGCAGGACCGAGCGGATCATGATGTCTCCGTTCACCTGCATCATCCGGCGCAGACGCGCGCTGTCGAATATCCGGGGCCAGTCGCGCCATTGATTGCCCCCAAACGCATCACGGCATAGCCAGAGGCCCAGCACCAGACCAGTCCATTCGGCGATAAGGGTGGCAATAGCCACGCCCTCGACGCCCCAGCCGAGACCCAGAACGAACCAGAGGTCCAGAACGATGTTCAGCCCGTTCATCCACACCTGCAGGACAAACACCCCTCGGGTCCGCTCGACCGCGATCAACCAGCCCGTCACGGCATAAAGCGCGATCGTAGCAGGTGCGCCCCAAATACGGATTTGCAGGTAATCCCGCGTCAGCGCTTCGACCTCGGGGCTGGCGGGCGATAGGGCAAAGGCTCCCCAGAACACCCACACCTGCGTCAGGACAAAGAATAGGCCCGCCGTGCCACCTATTAGCAGTCCCCGCATCAACAGCGCGCCTGTTTCAGCTGTATCCCCGGCGCCGCGTGCCTGCGCCGCCAGACCAGTGGTGCCCATGCGAAGGAAGCCGAAAATCCAATATATGCTGGCCAGAATAACCGCGCCCATGCCCACAGCCCCAATGGGTGCCGCTTGGCCCATCTGCCCGACCACACCAGTATCGACCGCCCCCAGAATGGGCACTGTGGCGTTGGATAACACGATCGGAACCGCGATCTTCAACACCCGTTTATGCGTGAGAGGAGCCGAAGCGTCCTGCATCGCGTGCTACTCTTTTTCCAACTTGTGTTGCGGCATCAGGAAGTGCCCGGTGGCCTGCGCAATCGGTCGCAAGTGATTGTCCTGCCAGGCCTCGACCCGCACGGACGCGTAGCGCCGACCAGACCGGCTGACGAAGGCGCGGGCATAGGCGTCGCGCGGCAAACCCGAGCGCAAGTAATCCACTGTAAAATCAACAGTTTTTGGAAACCGTATCGCTTCGGCCCTGAAAATCTCATCCGCGTCGATCTCACCGCTTTCGATGCGAGGAAAGAAATACTCCCAGCTCAGTGTGATGACAGCGGTGACCTCAAGAAACGCTGCCGTGACCCCACCGTGCAGCGCGGGCAGCAAAGGGTTTCCGATCAACTTGTCTTCAAAGTTCAGCACTCCGGTCAGTTCGTCGCCCCGCCGGTCGAAAGTGATGTTTAGAAACCTGATATAAGGAACCCCTTCGACAATCGCATTCAGGGCCGCGTCGCGGCGTTGCTTTACCACTTGCATAGGTTCGGGTTTCGAGCGCGGCATCACAGACCCTCCACAGTAAATGTACCGGCAGCGGTCGCGACCAGGCGGTATTCATCCTCATCCATCGCAGTCGCACGGACGAAAGCCACATTACGAGTGATGTGATAGCACGTCGCATGAGCCGTAATTGTCTGCCCCGGCGTTGCGGCGCGCATATAGTCGATACGCAAGTTGATTGTGGCGGTTCCACCGGGTGCCGAAGGGTGGGTCATGACGGCAGCGCCACAACACGTGTCCAGCGCGGTGAACACAGCCCCGCCATGAATGACGCCTGTTCTGGGGTCTCCAACCAGATCGGTGTTGTATGGCATCGCGATTGCGGCCTCACCATCGCCGATTTTGGTCAGTTCCAGACCCAACGCCCCAGCATGCGGTATCGCCTCGATGAACCGGCGCGCGATCGCTACTTTGTCGACCATGTCGAAGTGTCCTTTTGATTTGGCCCTTTATGAGCCTGTGCCCGGCAAAAGAGCAAGACCGCCTGTTGCGCTTGCCGCCACGACGCCCTAGTTTGCTGGCGAGGAGACTGAAATTGACCGACAACCGTTTGTCATTAAACGAGATGTGCGAAGAGTTCGACGTAACCAAGCGCACCTTACGATATTACGAATACATCGAATTGCTGCAGCCCGAACGCGAAGGCCGCACTCGGTATTACGGCCCACGTGAATGTGCACGCATGAAATTGATCATGCGCGGTCGGCTATTCGGCTTCTCGTTGGAAGAGATTCGCCAATGGCTGCTGATCTACGAAAATCAGGGAAACCAGGCGCAGTTGGCCGAATTCCTAAGAATGGCTGACCGTCAATTGCCGGAATTGCAAAAGCAGCGCCAACAACTGGATGAGGCGATGGAAGAACTCCAGCGCTTGCGCGACCAGACCGCCAAGTCTCTGAGCTGATTCCAGTCAGGGTCGATTCAAACTGACCGGATTCAAGTGAGCAGGGCGTTCGCGCCCTGCCCTCGCTTTGTTGCTTGTCCGTAAGACTCCGCCCCATTTTCACCGAAATTCCGTTACGTCACGTCCAAAATTGCGGGCACAGCACACCTTGACGTTAAGGGATGCTACGTCAACTTTCTATGTGACGTAGCGTTTGCATTACGTGAACGTCACCTACGTGTTGTAACGTGCGCATCGACTGCGCAACTGACCTAATAGACGCCAGTGACGAAAGTGCTGAAACCATGACCGAAGATCTGATGACCATCCGTGAAATGTGCGAGACATACGATGTCACGCCACGTACATTGCGATTTTACGAGGCCAAGGAACTTTTGTTTCCGATCCGCGAGGGTCAGAAACGCCTGTTCACCAAACGGGACCGAGCGCGCCTGAAACTGATCCTGCGCGGCAAGCGTTTCGGCTTTAGCTTGGAAGAGATCCGGCAATTGCTGGACCTCTACCATGTGGGCGACCAGCAGATGACCCAGATGACCCGAACAATTGAAATCGCTCGGGAACGTTTGGGTGATATGGAGGCTCGCCGCGAGGAACTGACGCAAGCCATTGACGATCTGAAAGAGCAGCTGCGCTGGGGCGAGAAAGTCATCGCCTCGATGAAAAACGAGAAAAAGGCCGCCGAATAACCCAGGCAGCCCAATCCCCGGACATCTGAATTTAAGGGAGCTTCAAATGCCCGTTTACAACGCGCCTACCAAAGACACTCAGTTCATTCTGCATGATGTTCTGAAAGTCTCGGAATCCGACATTCCTGGGTATAGCGAACTGGAAGCCGAGTTTACCGGCGCTGTACTGGAAGAAGCCGGCAAAGTTGCCACCAACGTGCTGCATCCGTTGAACGTGGTAGGTGACACCGAAGGATGCCGCTTAGAAAACGGCATCGTCTACACACCTACAGGTTTCAAAGACGCCTTCGAGCAGATGAAGGAAGGTGGCTGGCCTGGACTGGACATGCCGGAAGAGTATGGCGGCCAGAACATGCCATATGTCATTGGCACCGCAGTGGGCGAGATGTTCTCGAGCGCGAACCAAGCTTTCACTATGTATCAGGGCCTGACCCACGGTGCGGCCTCGGCCATTCTGGCGCATGGCTCGGACGAGCAGAAAAACAAATACCTGCCGAACATGGTCAGCTGTGAATGGACCGGCACCATGAACCTGACCGAACCGCATTGCGGCACCGATCTGGGTCTGATGCGCACCAAGGCAGAACCGCAGGGCGACGGCAGCTATAAGATTTCGGGCCAAAAGATATTCATCTCAGCCGGCGATCACGACATGGCCGACAACATCATTCATCTGGTGCTGGCCAAGATTCCCGGCGGCCCCGAGGGCATCAAGGGTGTATCGCTGTTCATCGTACCAAAGTTCATTGTGAACGAAGATGGTTCGCTGGGCGAACGCAACGGCGTCTCGGTCGGCAAGATCGAAGAAAAGATGGGCATTCACGGCAACTCGACCTGCGTCATGAACTATGACGAGGCGACCGGCTGGCTGCTGGGCGAGGAACACAAAGGCATGCGCGCCATGTTCACCATGATGAACGAAGCGCGTTTGGGTGTGGGCATGCAGGGCGTGTCCCAGGCCGAAGCTGCATTCCAAAATGCTTTGGAATATGCCAAGGACCGCTTGCAGGGCCGTGACGTGACCGGCGTGAAGAACCCGGGCGGTCCAGCCGACCCGCTGATCGTTCACCCCGACATCCGCCGCAACCTGATGGATCAGAAAAGCTTCACCGAAGGCGCACGTGCGTTCCTGCTGTGGGGCGCGACCATGATCGACAAGGCGCACCGTTCAGGAGACAAGGACGCGGACGGGCTGATCTCGCTGCTGACCCCTGTCATCAAGGGCTTCCTGACCGATGAAGGCTATGACATGACCGTGCAGGCGCAACAGGTCTATGGCGGCCACGGCTACATCGAAGAATGGGGCATGTCGCAATACACCCGCGACGCCCGCATCGCGATGATCTACGAAGGAGCCAACGGCGTTCAGGCGCTGGACCTCGTGGGCCGTAAACTGGCGCAGGATGGCGGCAAGCACGTCATAGCGTTCTTCGACATGGTCAAATCCTTTTGCAAGGAAAACGGTGGAAAGGACGAAGCCTATGACAAAGCCTTCATCGAACCGCTGAAAGCCGCGTCCAAGGATCTGCAGGCCGCAGGTATGTACTTCATGCAGGAAGGCATGAAGAACCCCAACAACGCGCTGTCTGGGTCGTATGACTTCATGCACATGTTCGGCCATGTCTGCCTGGGCCTGATGTGGGCGCAAATGGCCAAGGCCGCGCAAGAGGCGCTGGATGGCGGTGCCTCGGACAAAAAGTTCTATGAGACCAAGATCAACACCGGTCGCTACTATATGGCCCGTCGCCTGCCCGCCACGGCGATGCATCTGGCCCGCATTCAAACCGGCGCAGACACGGTCATGGCATTGGAGGCTGCGAATTTTTGATCTCAACCCGGTTCCGAGGCGTCACCTCGGAACCGGATATTCGGAGAAGACTAAATGCCCAAACGCTTTCGCCTGACCCGCCGCTTTCCGGTCGCCATGACCGAAGACGGCTATCGCAAGCTCCGCAGCTTTGCGCATGAGGCCGGTCTGGATGAGGGCGAGGCACTGTCTTTCCTGTTCGAAAACTTCAACAGCGTCATGGATGAGGAAAAATTGACCCGAAAGCTACGCGTTTTCAATTCCGAGCTGGAAGCGCGCAAACGCTGACGGCTCCCTTCACACCTGCTTTGGGTGTGCGTGTTTTCAGCAAGGCGAACCCCTACCCCTGAATGGGTCGGCTTTCTCGAAATACGCAGATTACAACACTGCACCATGCGCCTAGGGAGGGGCAATCGCATGACCATCAAACTTCATTGCTTCGGTGAAAGCGGGAACTCATACAAAGCGGCCCTAGCGCTGGAAATGTCCGGTCTGGAGTGGGAGCCGGTCTTTGTCGACTTCTTCAACGGTGAAACCCGCACACCTGAGTACCGCGCAGATGTCAATGAGATGGGCGAAGCGCCCGTCATGATTGATGGCGATTTTCGCACCACGCAGTCCGGGGCAATCCAGGCCTATGTGACCGAGAAATCCGGCAAGTTCGGCGGCAAGGATCGGGACGAGAATTACGATATTTTCCGTTGGGTTCTGTGGGACAACCACAAGCTAAGCTCGATGGCGGGGTTGACCCGGTTCCTGATAAACTTCCTTCCAGAAAAGCACCGCAACCCGGATGTGATTGCCTTTAACCAAGGCCGTCTAAAAGCGGCCTATGATGTTCTGAACACCCATCTTGAGGGCCGAGACTGGATTGTTGGGGACGGCGTGACCAACGCTGACCTCAGCTGCTGCGGCTACCTCTATTACCCAGAACCGTTCGGCTTTGATCGTGCCGACTGGCCCAATATCGACGCCTGGCTGACCCGTTTGTCGGAACAACCCGGCTGGAAACACCCCTATGACCTGATGCCCGGCAACCCGTCGGATCGAGCTTGAGGAGAAGACCCATGACCGAAGCTTATATTTATGACGCCATACGCACCCCGCGCGGCAAGGGCCGCAAGGATGGCAGCCTGCACGAGGTGACCTCGGTGCGCCTGTCCGCCCTGACCCTGAACGCGATGAAAGAGCGCAACAATCTGGAAGGTCACGCCGTTGAGGACGTGATCTGGGGCAACGTCACGCAGGTGATGGAGCAAGGCGGCTGTCTGGCACGTTCGGCGGTTCTTGCCTCTGACCTAGACCAGTCGATCCCCGGTCTGGCAATTAACCGCTTCTGTGCCTCGGGCATGGAGGCTGTGAACCTGGCCGCGAACCAAGTCAAAGGCGGCGCGGGCGAAGCCTATATCGCGGGCGGCGTCGAGATGATGGGCCGCGTGGCCATGGGCAGCGATGGCGCGGCAATTGCCGTCGATCCGACGCTGGCAATGGACACATATTTCGTACCGCAGGGTATCTCGGCAGATATTATCGCCACCGAGTATGGCTTCAGCCGTGACGATGCTGACGCGCTGGCGGTTGAATCGCAGCGGCGTGCGGCGGAGGCTTGGGAAGACAACCGGTTCGAAAAGTCGGTCATCACCGTCAAGGATCAAAACGGCCTGGCTATTCTGGACCGCGACGAATACATGCGTCCCGGCACCGATATGCAGAGCCTTGGCGCGCTGAACCCTTCGTTCGCAATGATGGGCGAGCAGATGCCCGGCTTCGACAAGGTCGCGATACTGAAATACCCGCATCTTGAGCGGATCAACCATATCCACCACGCGGGCAACAGCTCGGGCATTGTGGACGGCTCGGCGGCTGTTCTGATCGGCAACAAGGAGTTTGGTGAGAAATACGGCCTCAAGCCGCGCGCCCGTATCAAGGCAACCGCTAAGATCGGCACCGACCCGACCATCATGCTGACCGGCCCGGTTCCGGTGACCGAGAAGATCCTTGCTGACAACGGCATGAAGATTAGTGATCTGGACCTGTTCGAAGTGAACGAAGCCTTCGCCTCGGTCGTATTGCGGTTCCAGCAGGCCTTCGACGTCGATCCTGCGCTGGTAAACGTCAACGGCGGCTCGATAGCGATGGGGCACCCGCTGGGTGCAACCGGTGCGATGATCATCGGCACGCTGCTGGATGAGTTGGAGCGTCAGGACAAGGAGACCGGTCTCGCCACGCTCTGCATTGCGTCGGGCATGGGTGCGGCAACTATTATCGAGCGGGTCTGATGCCCAAGCTGGATCTCTCTCAGATCCCGTTCAAGGGTGGTTCGTCCTATCCCGGAAAACTGGCCGAAGCGACCGCCGGTCGTTTCGTGCAGCGCATCGGCGATGTAGGCGGGCTGACCCAGTACGGCGTCAACATCGTGCGGTTGGAGCCGCAGGGCATGTCCTCGCTGCGTCATTACCACATGGAGCAGGACGAGTTTGCCATCATGCTCAGCGGCGAATGCGTGCTTATTGACGATGATGGAGAGCACCAGATGCTGCCCGGTGACTGCGCCGCTTGGCCTGCAGGTGACGCCAACGGCCATCACCTTGTGAACAAGACCGATGCGCCCGCGAGTTTTCTGGTGGTGGGCACACGGACCCCGACCGAGACCTGTTTTTACAGCGACTTAGACATGATGGTGAAGGACGACGGGAATACCTTCACCCGGAAAGACGGCAGCCCGCTGACGGCTGACCAAATTGGAGATGACAATGACTGATTTCACTCTGAGCAAAGACGCGGACGGCGTCGCCTTTGTGACCTGGGATGCCCAGGGCAAATCCATGAACGTGCTGACCCGCGAGGCCTTTCAGGAGGTCAGCGAACTGATCGACCAAGCCCTGAACGATGACGAGATCAAAGGCATCGTCATCACCTCGGGCAAAGAAGGCTCATTCGCCGGTGGTATGGACCTGAACACGCTGGCCACCATCCGTCAGGAAGCGGGCGACGAACCGGCACAGGCCCTGTTCGACTTCGTCATGGGTGGCCACCACATCCTGCGTAAGATGGAATTGGCGGGCATGGACCCCAAGACCAAGAAAGGCGGCAAGCCGATCGCCTGTGCCATCAACGGCACCTGCGCCGGGATCGGAACCGAGATCGCGCTGGCCTGTCACCACCGCGTCATGACCTCGAACCCCAAGGCCAAGATCGGCCTGCCCGAGATCATGCTGGGTATCTTCCCCGGCGGCGGCGGTACAATGCGGTTCAGCCGTATGGTGGGCGCGATGGCAGCGGCCCCTGTCCTGCTGGAAGGCAAGATGATGGACCCGAAGAAAGCCAAAGGCGCACAGCTGATCGACGATGTTTCGGACGATCCGGTGGCTGCAGCCAAGGAATGGGTTCTGAACGCCAAGGATGCCGATCTGGTGAAACCTTGGGATGCAAAGGGCTACAAGATGCCCGGCGGCGCTCCCTACCACCCTGCTGGCTTCATGACCTTCGTCGGCGCCAACGCGATGGTGAACGGCAAGACCCAAGGCGCCTTCCCGGCTGCCAAGGCTCTGCTGAGCTCGATCTACGAAGGTGCGCTGGTTGATTTCGACACCGCCCTGAAGATCGAAGCGCGTTGGTTCACCAATGTCCTGATGAACCCGTCCTCGTCGGCCATGATCCGGTCGCTGTTCCTGAACAAGGAAGCGCTGGAGAAAGGTGCTGTGCGACCCAAGGATGTGCCCGATCAGCGCGTCAAAAAGGTTGGCGTTCTGGGCGCTGGCATGATGGGTGCCGGTATCGCTCTGGTGTCGGCGCAGGCCGGGATGGAGGTTGTTCTGGTTGACCGTGATCAGGCTGCCGCCGACAAGGGCAAGGCCTATAGCGAAAGCTACATGGACAAGGGCATCAAGCGCGGCAAAGCCACGGCTGAAAAGAAAGAGGCCCTGCTGGCCCGCATCACCGCCACCCCTGATCTGGATCACCTAAAAGGCTGCGACCTGATCATCGAAGCCGTGTTCGAAGACCCGGGCGTCAAGGCTGATATGACCAAAAAGGTCGAGGCGATCATCCCCGAGGATTGCATCTTTGCGTCGAACACTTCGACCCTGCCGATCAGCGATCTGGCCAAGGCGTCGGTCCGCCCGGATCAGTTCATCGGCATCCACTTCTTCTCACCCGTTGAAAAGATGTTCCTGGTCGAGATCATCAAGGGCAAGGAAACCGGGGATCGAGCGGTGGCCAAGGCGCTGGACTATGTGCGCCAGATCCGCAAAACGCCGATCGTGGTCAACGATGCGCGCTTTTTCTACGCCAACCGCTGCATCATTCCATATATCAACGAAGGTCTGCGGATGATAACCGAGGGCGTCAGCCCCGTGTTGATCGACAATGCCGCGCGTCAGTTGGGCTTCCCTGTTGGTCCGATCCAGCTGAACGATGAGACCTCAATTGATCTGGGTGCCAAGATCGCCCGCGCCACCAAGGCGGCGATGGGTGACGCCTATCCTGAAAGCCCCGCGGATGATCTGATCTTCTGGATGGAAGCCGAGGGCCGTTTGGGCCGCAAGGCCAATGCGGGCTTCTTCGATTATGACGAAAAGGGCAAGCGCACCAAATACTGGAAGGGTCTGCAGGAGAAATACCCGCATGCCGAAAACCAGCCGGATCTGATCGAAGTTCAGGAACGTCTGATGTTCGCGCAGGTTCTGGAAGCGGTGCGTGCGCTGGAAGAAGGTGTGCTGGAAGACATCCGCGAAGGCGATGTTGGCGCAATCCTGGGCTGGGGTTTTGCGCCGTGGTCGGGCGGCCCTCTTAGCTGGCTGGACATCATTGGCACGCCTTACGCGGCCGAACGCTGTGACCAACTGGCCGAGGCTTATGGTGAACGCTTCACCTGTCCCCCGCTGCTGCGCGAGATGGCCGAAAAAGGTCAGAGTTTCTACGGCCGCTTCAATCCCAAAGCTAAAGCCGCTTAAAAAACATAACGCTGGCGCATAAGACCATGCGCCAGCGCTGTTACTTGTACTACAGTAATTGTCTGAGTCAGATCATCATCACAGGACGTCCTGGCCGACCCGGTCGACGCGCGCCTCTGACCGGTCTCACCGGAACGATGGGATGATCAAACACTGGGGCAGGCAAGGACCCCAGTGAATTCGCCAACACGGCAACATCCCCACGCCTGGCTGCTAGATTTACCAACTCTGCAGCCGCTTCCGACCCTGCCACCTGGTAAGATGCACCGCTTGCCGTGTTGCCCGCCCCGAAACGCCCCGAGGGGCAAAAGGCCCGAAAACCGCCTTCGATATAGATGACCTCATCCTGATCGAAAAACAGGGTGCTGATGTCAAAACAAGTTGCCGGCACATCCGAGAAGATCTGGAATGCTCCGCACAAAAGCCTTGCAGAGATAACAGGTAAGTCGATCATTTGTGTGTTGGAATATCGGCCTAAACTTGTGACATCCAAAACCACCCCTTGCTCTGGCATCAGCCAGACGGGACGCCCATTATACACTGCTTGTGCCGGGACACGGACCGGGAGGTTTTCCGACTTGGTTTCACCCTTTGGGACCGTGATGCGATCCGTCGCGATACGGCTTACCGATTTGAAACTATTGTCCAACGTACGCACCAAGTCACCAACCTGAAGCTGTTCCACCAGCTTCCAGCCGCCTTTAGTGGCGACCTTGGTTCCGTGAACCAGTCCGCCCCTGCGCGCGCTGAGGGCAACCTGAAGCTCGGTGGTATCCTGATATTCAGGAGATTCAGAAAACTCGAAAACACGCTCTACACTCAACACGAACCAAACCCACTCTTCACACTTTGCAACTGGAGATGAGAATTAACACAGAGTTAACGATGGCGTCTAAATTTCGCCTTATTTGGGCAGAAAACGCGAATTATTGGAGACAACGGCGCCTAAAATCACCAATTTGAACTTACCTGAGAAACTATCCATAACGCCCTGAATCAAAGACGTAACCGAATCTATGGATATCCTCAGCACATGCTTCGCCGACCGCCTGGGCGGCCTGATCCGAATAGTAACTGCGAAAATCTTCAATACGTTCGGATCTGTTGAGGCACGGCAACGTCATGCTGAACCCAAGATAGTCAAACAAGAGCTCTGCGTCCCGATGGAAATGCTCTAGCCGAATATAGAATTGGCACTGTTCAGCCCCATCTGCCCGCGTCATATAGTGGCGCGCCGGACTGTTACGAAAAGACCCTGTTGTGTTCGGATGTAGAACAAACTCCTCGAAGCTCAGGGATTTGGCCAATGACACTGCAGAATGATCAAATCCCTGAACACGCAGCCAGTGGTAATAGCTGACGACCCGGTCCCAGGGATTGCGGACCAGTGTAAAGGTGGTCAGCGCCTGCAATTCTTCAATCGAGAGAACTCCGTCAATATCCGCCAGCGTAGAGTGCTTCCATAGCCGCCCCCTGCCAGTCAGGGCCTTGACCCGCTTGCGGCGCTTTTTGGCCTTGGGCGTGTCACCGATCAGGATGTCGTCTTTCATCGCCCGCGCCTCCAACGCCTGCGCCAGCGACGTGCCGCCCGTCTTCGGAATGTGGACGAACACATAGCGCCGCCCGCGAGAGATGATCACGCCACCTCTCCCATCGCGGCAGCCCGTCGGGATCGCCAGCCCAGCAGTGCGCCGGCGGTTGCGATTAACCCTATCCCAGCGATCTGCATAACGCCTATCGTCTGGCCCAGCGCCACCCAGGCAAACAGCGGGCCGAAGATCATCACCGAATACTCGAACACCGCCACATAAGAGGTTTCACCGATCTGATAGGATTTGATCAGCATGAACACCGCGACAGTGGACCCGACCGCCTGTACGACAATCCATATCAACGCAGGCTGCATGCCCCAGATCATGCCTCGCGTGACAAAACCATCGTGCATGGAATGCGGTACGAACGTGAACACGACAAGCCCGATTGCGCCAGCCAACCCAAGTGTCACAATGTTCGCCGCCAGCAGCGCCACCGTACTTTCTTGCGCGCAATGGCTGCGGGTTATGATGGCGCTCAGCGCATAGAAGAACCCTCCGGCCACTGGCAGTAAGGTTTGGGTGTCGAACTCATAGGGATTGGGTTGCAGCACAAACAGGATACCGGCGAACCCGATAAGCACGGCCAAAATGCGCCACGGTCCAATCCTTTGCCGCATAGCTAGTGCCGAAATCAGCAACACGAAAATTGGCGACGTGAACAGCCCGGCCAATGCTTGCGCGATTGGCATCAGGGCAAGCGAGGCGAAATAGAAAAGCATCGCCACCGTTATCAACACGCTGCGCAGTATGACCGGCCCCAACCGTCGGGGACGCAAACTGCCCATGCCCAACAATGATAAGCCCACAATCAGCGGCAACATCAGCAGCGCGCGGCTTAGATGGAACTGCCAAAGACCAATCGTTTCAGCCAGCAGGATCACCACGTTGTCGATCACGCCGATGATCGCCATAGCGCTGACCATCAGCACCGAAGCCAGTATCGGTGAGGTCTGAGTATCCGCCTGCATTCTGCGCCCCGGTTGCTAAGTGGCGCGCCGGACAGAATTCCAGCGCGTCGTGTTATCCAGCACATTTTTGAAACGGCGCGCAACAGGTTTGCGCCTTTGGATTTTACCATGCTAAGCTGCGGAAAAATAATTACGAGCAACCCTCATCTTGAAGACGGCATTTAAACAGTTCCAGCGGATCGAAGCCACCGGTCTGTGGCGCCCCTCGCCCGATGTGCAACGGCGCGAGGTGGTCGTGTCGATTGGTGAGGCCACGCTGACGATTTCGGATTTCAATGAGCAGGCGTTGACGCATTGGTCTTTGGCCGCGTTGGAACGTCAGAACCCAGGCGCCTTTCCGGCCATTTTCAACCCGGATGGCGACCCGGACGAAACGCTGGAGCTGCAAGAATCTGAAACCATGATGATTGAGGCCATCGACCGCCTGCAACGCGCCATTGACCGGGCGCGCCCTCATCCCGGTCGGTTGCGTTGGTTCAGTGTCGCAGGGGTTATAGCCGCCGTGGCAGCGCTGTTGCTTCTGTGGTTGCCAGTCGCATTGCAGAGCCACGTTGTGTCTGTCGTACCCGATATCAAACGCAAAGACATCGGGAATACCATCCTACAGCGGATTGAGCGGGTTTCAGGCCGGGCTTGTTCATCCGAGGGGGCGCAAGCTGCTTTGGACCAACTGGCCGCGCGCACAGGCGTTCAGAAGATTGTCATCTTGCCTGCGGGTGTCCAAACCAGCCTCAGCCTGCCGGGCGGAATCGTTCTGCTGAATCGCGCGTTGGTCGAAGATCACGAAGACCCTTCGGTCGCGGCTGGCTACATCATTGCCGAGCGGGCGCGGGCTGAGGCACAAGACCCGCTGGACGATCTGCTGGATCGCACCGGCCCCACAACCGCTTTCCGTCTGTTGACGACCGGGGAACTGACGCCCGGGAACATCGACACCTATACCGAGCAGGTTCTGTCAGAGCCGCGCCCTTCCCTGCCCGAAGATGATCTGCTGGAAGTCTTTGCGCAGGCCGCCCTGCCCTCGACCCCCTATGCTTATGCGATGGATGTCACAGGTGAAACTGTTCTGGGTCTGATCGAAGCGGACCCGATGGCGGGTCGCCCCCTGCAGCAGGTGCTTCCGGACCGCGATTGGGTCCTGCTGCAAAACATCTGCGGCGAATAGCTTACTTGGTGCCGAACATCCGGTCGCCAGCATCCCCCAACCCGGGCATGATGTAGCCTTTAGAGTTCAGCTCCCGGTCCAGCGACGCAGTGACGATTTTCACATCGGGATGCGCCTCTTTCATGCGCTCCACACCCTCGGGCGCGGCCAACAGGCAGAGGAAACGGATATCGGTTGCCCCGGCCTCTTTCAGTAGATCAATCGCTGCGGCCGAACTGTTGCCGGTGGCCAGCATAGGATCAACGGCGATGACCAGACGGTCTTTCAATCCTTCCGGGGCTTTAAAATAGTACTGCACCGGCTTGAGCGTTTCCTCGTCTCGGTAAAGGCCGACAAAGCCAACACGGGCCGAGGGGATCAGTTCCAACACCCCGTCCAGCATTCCATTCCCGGCCCGCAGGATCGAGACCAGCGCCAGTTTCTTGCCAGCCAGAATGGGGGCGTCCATCTCCTCCATCGGGGTTTCGATATGGCGGGTGGTCAGTTTCAACTCGCGCGTGACCTCATAGGCCAGCAACAAGGTGATCTCGCGCAGCAGCTGTCGGAAACCAGCGGTCGAGGTGCCCTTATCCCGCATGAGCGTCAGTTTGTGCTGCACCAGCGGGTGGTCAACGACGGTCAGGTGTTCGCTCATGGTCTCTCCAGTCTTTTCTTGACCCGCGCGCGGGTGTCTTCATCACAAAAAGCGGCCGCAAGGGCCGTGTCATTCAGGGCCACGAAGTCTTCGGCGTCCCAGCCGAAAGCTTGGCCCAACATCTCATATTCACGCCGCATGGTGGTATGGAAAAACGGCGGGTCATCGGTGGAAACGGTGACTTTGACGCCCGCGTCACGCAGTTTTGCAATCGGGTGGGCGTCGAAATCGGGGAACAGGCCCAGAACCACGTTGGAGCCAGGGCAGACCTCAAGCGTGATCTCGCGGTCGATCAGCTCATGAACCAGATCGGGGTCTTCAATCGCGCGCACGCCGTGGCCGATCCGTTCGACGCCTAGGCTACGCACGGCATCGCGCACACTTTCCGGGCCGCCGAATTCTCCGGCATGAGTGGTCAGCCGCAACCCAGCCTCGCGTGCGCAATCAAAGGCCCATTTGTAATCGCCCTGCGCGCCCATAGATTCGTTGCCGCCCATGCCGAAGCCCGTGATCCAATCTCCGGCGGTTTCCGCCGCACAATGGGCGCTTATCTTGGCCTGTTCCGGCCCGAAATGGCGGACGCAGGTCACAACCCCGCGCAGAGTGATATCGAACTTGCGCTCGGCCTCGTCGGCTGCGTCCTGAATGGCGTTCAGGTAGTCGCGCCAGGCGTGCAGGTCTCCGCCACCGCAGAAATCGGGGCTGAGGAAGGTTTCCGAATACACCACCCCGTTCTCAGCGCTTTCTTCAAGGATCGCCAAGGTCAGTCGGCGGAAATCCTCGGGCGTCTTCAGCACTTCGCAGGCGGCCTCATAAACGCTGAGGAAATGCGCGAAATCGCGGAAGTCGTAGCTGCCGTCTGGCTTGAAGATGCTGCTCAGGTCGATGCGCTTTTCATGGGCCAATTGGCGGATGAATGCAGGCGGCGCGGCACCTTCGTGGTGCAGGTGCAATTCAATCTTGGGCAGGTCTGCGACGGTCATAGGAAACTCTTTCCCGGCCCATGTGCCGGAATGTTCAGGTGGTGTGCGATGCTGGCGGCGACGTCCGCGAAACTGACGGCGCCAACTTCTCCTGCGCCCTGTCCAGCGATCAGAACAGGCACTTGTTCGCGCGTGTGGTCAGTGCCGATCCAGCTTGGGTCATTGCCGTGATCGGCAGTCAGCAGCATCAGGTCGCCGGGGCGCAAACGCGACAGGATCACGCCGATCTCACGATCGAACCACTCCAACGCGTGGGCGTAGCCGCTGATGTCGCGACGGTGGCCGTAAAGGCTGTCGAACTCGACGAAATTGGCGAAGGTCAGGCTGCCTTCTTCGGCCTCATCGACCAGATCGGACAGGTGGCCCATCAGATCGGCATCAGAACCCTTGCGCAGTGTGTCGATCCCCTGCATCGAAAAGATGTCGCCGATCTTACCCACTGCATGCACGCGGCGACCGGCATTCTGTACCCAATTGGTCAATACTGGCGCGGGCGGCAGTATGGCGAAATCCTTGCGGTTGGTGGTGCGGGTGAACCCCTCTTCGGGCGAGCCTACGAAGGGCCGCGCGATAACGCGCCCAACCTTCATCCCATGCAGACGCGGCGCAAGCGCCTGGCACATGTCCAGCAGGCGGTCGAGGCCAAAGCTCTCTTCATGCGCGGCGATCTGAAAGACGCTGTCAGCGGAGGTGTAGCAGATCGGCCAGCCAGTCTGCATATGCTCGGCCCCAAGTTCCGCGATGATGGCCGTGCCCGAGGCATGGCAATCGCCCAAAATGCCGTCGGTTCCGGCGGCCTCGGCAGCGGCGCGGCTTAGGTCAGGCGGAAAGGACGGTGTCGTATCCGGGAAATAATGCCAATCCCACGGCACCGGCAGCCCAGCCAACTCCCAATGACCCGAGGGCGTATCCTTGCCCGGCGAATGCTCTTGCGCACACCCCCACAGACCTGATGGCGTGGCCTGCAATCCCGGTGTTTCCGCGCCCGAGGCCAGACGCGTAGCAGCGCCTAAGCCAAGCGCATCCAGATTGGGCAGATGCAATGGTCCCGAGCGCCCCTCTTCGGCACGCCCTTCGGCGCAAGCCTGAGCGATATGGGCCAATGTGTTGGCGCCGGTGTCAGGTGTTTCGCCATTGAAGAAGCGGTCCGCATCCGGCGCACCGCCAATGCCGACTGAATCCATCACCACCAGAAATGCACGGGTCACGGTGTGATCCTTTCATGCACAAGCGTCGGTTCCACAGGAGCGTCTGCTGCGACGGCAATGGATCGCACAATCGTCTCGGCAGCCTGCCGCGCCGCGTCCTCGCGCGCCGCGTGAACCACGGCCAACGGCGCGCCTTTGTCGACCTTGTCTCCCAGTCGGACAATGTCAGAAATTCCGACGGCAGGGTCGATCACGTCATCTTCTACCTGCCGCCCGCCGCCCAGCGCGACGACGGCCAGGCCCAGCGCTTCGCCGTCGATGGCAGAGATATAGCCGCTGGTCGGGGCCGGAACCTCAAGGATTACGCTGGCTTCGGGCAAGTAGCGCGACCAGTTGTCAACGAACTGCAATGGTCCACCGACAGCCGCCATCATGCGACCAAAACGTTCAGCCGCGCGGCCGTCGCGGATCAAGTCTGTAATCTTGTCGCGACCCTCATCTGCCGTTGCGAACATTCCGGCGTCGGCCAGCAACACCCCGCCAAGTTCAGCCGAAATCTCGGCCAGCGGCGCGTAATGCTCCTGAGTCAGAACCTTCATCACCTCGGCGACCTCAAGCGCGTTGCCCAGCGCCGGGGCCAACGGCTGATGCATATCGGTGATCACTGCCGAGGTCCGGCATCCCGCCGCGTTTGCCGTCTCGGTCAACGCTTGCGCCAGCTTTCGTGCATCTTCCAGCGTTTTCATGAAGGCACCAGAACCGACCTTGACGTCCAGCACCAACGCCTGTGGGCTGGCGGCCAGTTTCTTTGATAGGATTGAGGCCGTGATCAGGTCCAGACTTTCAACGGTCGCCGTCACGTCCCGGATCGCATAAAGCCGCTTGTCCGCCGGTGCGATCTGACCGGTCGCACCAACAATGGCAGCGCCTGTATCGCGCAGAATCTGGGTCAAGCGCTCCTGACCGATCTGCGTCGTGACGCCTGGAATGGAGTCCAGCTTGTCCAAAGTGCCGCCGGTATGCCCCAACCCACGGCCCGAGATCATAGGCACATAAGCACCCAACTCGGCCAGCGCAGGGGCCAGCACGAGGCTGACACTGTCCCCAACCCCCCCGGTCGAGTGTTTGTCGATCACCGGGCCATCGAAATCCCAGCTGAGCACATCTCCACTGTCGCGCATCGCCACAGTCAGGTCGGCGCGCCCCTGCGCACCAAGCCCGCCCATGCAGACGGCCATGGCGAAAGCACCGGCCTGCGCGTCGCTTACGCCGCCATCAGCGAGCCCTTGCGCGAACCACGTCAGTTCGTCAGCACTGGGAACCTGTTCACGACGCAACTTGGCAATGATCGAACGGGCGTCCATCGGCTTATATGTCCTCCATATGTGAGGCGTCGAACGCTCCGGGCAGCAGGTCCCCGATGGTGGTTACGAATTCGGACCCGTCGACTGTGGCAAGCGTCACCTTGACGTCGCGTTTCCCGAATTCGGCCAGTTTTTGGCGGCACCCACCGCAGGGCGGAACCGGTTGCGGAGAGGATGCAACCACATAGACCTCGGTCAGCGCTTGCTCGCCTGCCGCGACCATTGCGGCAATGGCTCCGGCCTCGGCGCAAGTGCCTTCGGGATAGGCCACGTTTTCGACGTTACAGCCGGAGAACACTTCACCTGACGCTGACCGGATCGCCGCCCCTACTTTGAAGTTGGAATAGGGCGCATAAGCCTTTTCCCGGACAGACAGTGCTGCGTCTTTCAAAGTCATAGCGATTCCCCAATTTTTGATCATCTGGTCAGAAAGTCATACCCTAAATGAAATCGCCCGGAGAGTTGAAGCCCTGGACGTGAAATTCCTCAGCCCAACGTCGTGTTGAACGTACCCGGCAGGGTGACCTCGAGCAGTTCAACATCGTCCGAAGGGTCAGACAAACGGGTGCGCATGCCCGGCGGAATCACGAAGGCATCGCCCTGTTCTAACCGATAAGGATCGCGACCTTCACCTTCCAATGTAACTTCTCCGGTCATCACGAAAGTGAAGTGGATGTCGGTATCATGAGTCGCCCAAACCGGGTCACCCTGCCCCTTTCGTACGACCTGCACCCCGGCGACGCCCTTGGTATTCTCAGCAATGGTAGTATCGCGACAAATATAGCCCGGCAGGCGAAACGGACCCCAAGCGGCACCCTCTGCCTGATTGAAGACGAACCGCTGGCCTTGCCACTCTCGTTCGGGACGATAGTGCGGTGTGGGCAGGGCCATGTCGTGATCAATCTCGGTGACATGTTCGGCTGGAACGCCGATCTCGATCACCTGCACATTTTCCGAGGCTTCAAGCACCCGATGGCGGATTTCCGGCGGCTGGATAAAGCAATCACCCGCCGTCAGGCGCATCTTGTCGCCTTGGTCTTCATAGACCACATCAACCCAACCGTGGATGCAGAAGATCAGCTGAAACCCAACTTTATGGAAATGCACCATGTCCGGCACCGGACCACCGTCGGGAATACGGATATGGCTTGCAATGATCGAGCCGCCCAGCCGATCCGGCACCAGATCGCGATAGTGCATCCCGGCGCGACCTATGATCCAAGGGGCCTGATCCTTGAGCCTGCGCACCACGTACGAATGCACCGTATCGGGCATGACCAAAGGTGGGTTTAGCTCGTCAATTTCGACACGTGTACCGTTGGGGGCCACGAGGCTGCGTTGACCGTCTGCAAAGTCACTTGGGTTGTCCGTCAAGATGCGCAGAGTTCCGGGGGTTTCGGGCGCGCCTTTTTCAATCCGTATTCGCAACCCGTGGCCCGAAAACACCGCAACGCGCGGATCATCTGCGGGATAGATCATGTCCATCCGCATGCCCAGAACCTTTGTATAAAACGGGATATCGTCGCGCAGTTCCTGCGTTGGCAGGCGGATTTCAGCGCATGTCCGGGCTTGGGTTTGGCTCATCTCTTGTCTCATCGGTCTTGGTTTTCGGCCATCCGATCAGAACAGCGGCCAAAATGCCAATCGAAAAGAACATCTCAAGCGTTTCTTCCAGCACAAACAGGCGCGTCACCATAATCTCCGAAAGCTGGGAACCAAACGCACTGCTGACCTCTTCCAGGCCCTGCGCAACAACCGCCGACATTCCGGCCAGAAAGAACACCAGCAGGAACGGCGCGCGCAGTTTCAAAGCGCGCCACCCATTCGGCACCCCATGCCAGGCGACGCCGCCCAGCACCACAACCGCCAGCACCACACGCACGATGGTCATATCCAGCAGACCATCCAACCCGCTCAGAACTTCGTATGGCAAGCTTTCTACGGCGTAGATATCAGCCTCGAGTTCCCTCTCGGCCAGCAACAGCAGAACAACACCGATGTATAGCCGGCTGATCCCGCGATACCGATAAAGCGCTGCCACCCCTGCAACCAACAGGGCCGCGGCTGATCCGGTTTCGATCAGACCACCTTCCTGGTTGAAAGCGGCTGCCTGCATTGGCCAGATCGAAATGGCACACAAAATCAGCAGGGCCAGAACGATCGCCAGGCGAAACGCGAAGTGGTCTGTCCCAAATCTGCTGCTGGTCACCGAACGGCCAGCAGCCGACCCGATGTTCTGTTTTGCGTTCATGCCAAATGCTCTCAATGCGACGGTCGGCGGAACTTAAATGTTTTGTGACAGAAATCAACCACAGCGACAAAATGGCCATATTTTACTTATCAATTGACGTAGCGTAGCCAAGCCAAAAAAAATAGTTTAAGGTTAAATCAAATTTCAGAGAGGAGCTGAAACACCGATGTCAGACACACCCAGCCTGCGACAGGCCGCCCTTGACTACCACGCCCATCCCAAGCCCGGTAAGCTTGAGATCAAGGCGACAAAGCCGATGGCGAATGGCCGTGATCTGGCCCGCGCATACTCTCCGGGCGTTGCAGAGGCCAGTCTTGAGATCAAAGCAGATGCTGCAAATGCCGAGCTGTATACAGCTCGGGGTAATCTGGTTGCGGTTGTCTCCAATGGGACGGCGGTTCTGGGCCTTGGCAATATCGGCGCGCTGGCCTCAAAGCCGGTGATGGAGGGCAAGGCGGTTCTGTTCAAGAAATTCGCCGGGATCGACTGTTTTGACATCGAAGTCGATCAGCCTGACCCTGAAAAACTGGCCGATATTGTCTGCGCGCTGGAACCGACCTTTGGGGCCATCAACCTGGAAGACATCAAAGCCCCAGATTGCTTTACCGTTGAGAAAATCTGCCGTGAACGGATGAATATTCCGGTATTCCACGACGATCAGCACGGTACGGCCATCGTGGTGGGCGCAGCAGCAAAGAACGCATTGCACGTGGCGGGCAAAAATTTCGAGGACATCAAAGTCGTCTCAACCGGCGGCGGCGCAGCGGGAATTGCCTGCCTGATGATGCTGGTCAAACTGGGCGTCAAACGCGAGAATATCTGGCTGTGCGATATTCACGGGCTGGTCTACGAGGGCCGTGCCGAGGATATGAACCCACACAAGGATCAGTTTGCGCAAAAATCCGACCTTCGTACGCTGGATGATGTGATTGGCGATGCTGATCTTTTCCTCGGCCTCAGCGGTCCCAATGTGCTCAAGCCCGAGATGGTCAAGAAAATGGCCAAAAAGCCAATCATCTTTGCGCTGGCCAATCCGACCCCAGAAATCCTGCCGCAAGCCGCGCGCGAAGTCGCTCCGGATGCAATCATCGCAACAGGCCGCAGTGATTTCCCAAATCAGGTCAACAATGTTCTGTGTTTCCCGTTCATATTCCGCGGCGCGCTGGACGTGGGCGCGACCGAGATCAACGACGAAATGCAGATCGCCTGCGTGGACGGCATCGCCGAAATGGCCCGCGCCACCACCAGCGCCGAGGCTGCCGCGGCCTATAAAGGAGAGCAACTGACGTTTGGACCGGATTACCTGATCCCAAAACCTTTTGACCCGCGCCTCGTGGGTGTGGTTTCGTCGTCTGTTGCAAAGGCAGCGATGGACAGCGGCGTCGCCAAGCGCCCGATCGCCGACATTGAGGCCTATAAAGAACGCCTGAACCAGACCGTGTTCAAATCCGCCCTGCTCATGCGCCCAGTCTTCGAGGCTGCCGCAGCCGCCTCGCGCCGGATCGTGTTTGCCGAAGGTGAAGATGAGAGGGTACTGCGTGCTGCGCAGGCGGTTTTGGAAGAGACCACGGAAACCCCCATTCTGATCGGTCGCCCGGATGTTATCGAATCCCGCTGTGAACGATTGGGGCTGACAGTCCGACCAGGCCAGGATTTCCAGATCGTGAACCCGCAAAACGACCCTCGGTACTATGATTACTGGAATTCGTATCACGAGATCATGCAGCGCCGGGGTGTGACCCCTGACCTGGCCAAGGCGATCATGCGCACGAACAACACGGCCATTGGTGCCATCATGGTGCAGCGGGGTGAAGCCGACAGCCTGATCTGCGGTACATTCGGCGAATACCGCTGGCATCTGAATTACGTGCAGCAGGTACTGGCCGATGGTGATCTGCGTCCACACGGCGCGCTGTCGCTGATGATCCTTGAGGACGGCCCCCTATTCATCGCCGACACACATGTGCGGCAATTGCCAACGCCCGAGGAGTTGGCCGAATCCACGCTCGGTGCCGCCCGCCACGTGCGGCGGTTCGGGATCGAACCCAAGATCGCGTTCTGCTCGCAATCTCAGTTCGGCAATCAGGCTGAGGGGTCCGGGAAACGCCTGCGAGCCGCGTTGGAGATTCTCGATTCTGAACCGAGGGACTTTACCTATGAAGGTGAAATGAACCTCGATCTGGCGCTTGATCCCGAGCTGCGGTCGCGCATCTTCCCGAATTCCCGCATGGAAGGTTCAGCCAATGTGCTGATCTTCGCCCATGCGGATGCAGCCAGCGGCGTGCGCAACATTCTGAAGATGAAGGCCGACGGGCTGGAGGTCGGACCGATCCTGATGGGCATGGGCAACAAGGCCCATATCGTGACGCCTTCGATCACGGCGCGCGGTTTGCTGAATATGGCTGCCATTGCCGGCACTCCGGTCGCGCATTACGGCTGACCCAAAACCAGCGTTCGGGTGCCTTAGTGGCACCTGAGCAGATCACAGATGTGATTCTTTGCACGCAGCAGTTTGCTGATTTGCAAATCTCAAAGATAGATACCCGCAACTTTGCTCAAAGAAACCAGTTTGCAAAAATTTGCAGGTAATTTTGGATCATTCTGCAAAGATTTTGCGATAAAGTGACGCTCCGTCATTTCCATTGCTTGTTTGCTGCCCGCCGGCGGCCTTACACACTGCAGTGGGAGTTATAGGAGGAGACCATCGTGGCTTATCGCGACGTTTACGAGAGCTGGAAATCCGACCCTGAGGCATTCTGGATGGAGGCCGCAAAGGGCATTGATTGGGTTCAGCCCCCAACCAAAGCGCTGTTTGACGATAACGCGCCGCTCTATGAATGGTTCTGCGATGCCAAGGTCAACACGTGCTGGAACGCGGTGGACCGCCATGTCGAAAATGGCCGAGGTGAGCAAACGGCCATCATTTACGACAGCCCGATCACGCACACCAAGCGCGAGATCTCGTATGTCGAACTGCGCAACCGCGTGGCCACGCTGGCCGGAGCGTTGCGGGCTAAGGGTGTCGAAAAAGGCGACCGGGTCATCATCTACATGCCGATGATCCCCGAAGCGCTTGAGGCGATGCTGGCCTGCGCCCGTCTTGGCGCCGTGCATTCGGTGGTTTTTGGCGGTTTTGCCAGCAATGAATTGGCCGTGCGTATTGACGACGCCAAGCCCAAGGCGATCATCGCGGCGTCCTGCGGGATGGAGCCGGGCCGCGTGGTTCACTACAAACCGCTGCTGGACGGGGCCATCGACATGGCCGACCACAAGCCTAACTTCTGTGTGATCTTCCAACGCGAACAGGAAGTGGCGCAGTTGATCGAAGGCCGAGATTATAACTGGCATGGGTTCCAATACGGGGTCGAACCGGCGGAATGCGTGCCAGTGGACGGCAATGACCCGGCATATATCCTCTATACCTCGGGCACCACCGGGGCACCCAAAGGTGTTGTGCGTCCCACTGCGGGCCATCTGGTCGCTCTGAACTGGACGATGAAGAACATCTATGACGTCGATCCCGGTGATGTGTTTTGGGCCGCGTCTGATGTGGGTTGGGTCGTAGGGCATTCCTATATCTGCTACGCTCCGCTGATCCACGGAAACACGACCATCGTGTTCGAGGGCAAACCCGTCGGCACCCCCGATGCAGGCACCTTCTGGCGCGTGATCTCCGAGCATAAGGTCAAAAGCTTTTTCACCGCCCCGACTGCCATCCGCGCCGTGAAGCGTGAGGACCCAACGGGTGAAATGATCGCAAAATACGACCTGTCCAGCCTGCGCGCTTTGTTCTTGGCGGGCGAACGCGCCGACCCCGACACCATCGAATGGGCACAGGACGCATTGAAGGTTCCGGTTATCGACCACTGGTGGCAGACCGAAACCGGCTGGACCATTGCAGGCAACCCGCTGGGGATTGAAGAACTGCCGGTCAAACTGGGTTCTCCGGCCAAGCCGATGCCGGGCTACGATGTGCAAATTCTGGACGAAGGCGGCCACCCGATGAAGCCCGGTGAACTGGGTGCAATCGCGGTGAAACTGCCATTGCCCCCCGGCACATTGCCGACGTTGTGGAATGCCGAGGATCGGTTCAAAAGCTCATACCTCAACCAGTTCCCCGGCTACTATGAAACCGGCGACGCGGGCATGATTGACGAGGACGGATACCTTTACATCATGGCGCGCACAGATGACGTGATCAACGTCGCGGGCCACCGCCTGTCCACTGGCGGGATGGAGGAGGTACTGGCCGCCCACCCCGACGTTGCCGAATGCGCCGTGATCGGTGTGTCCGATCAACTCAAGGGCCAAATGCCCGTGGGTTTCCTGTGCCTGAACGCCGGTTGTGACCGCGACCATGGCGACGTCGTGCAGGATGTAGTCAAGCTGGTGCGTGAAAAGATCGGGCCGGTGGCAGCCTTTAAACAGGCCGTTGTGGTGGATCGCCTGCCCAAAACGCGGTCGGGCAAAATCCTGCGTGGAACGATGGTGTCGATTGCAGACAGCAAAGACTACAAGATGCCCGCGACCATCGATGACCCGGCCATTCTGGACGAAATCACTGACGCGCTGAAATCTCTCGGATTCGCGCAATAAAGGGGCCGAGGGCGGCCATCGGTCGCCCGCCCCCAAGGCTTTCGCTTGCAACCGGTCTCAAGGCCCCTACTGTCTGACCAAGACAGTGAGGCATCATGACACAATCCGATTTCTGGCGTCTAAGCGCCACCGACCTGACCGCCCTGACCCGCATCGGAGACCTCAGCGCCGAAGACGCTGTTCAAAGCTCTATCGACCGGATGCAACAGGTTAATCCTGACCTAAATGCGGTGGTCGAGGACCTTAGCGCCGAGGCGCTGGAGCGCGCCCGCTCTCTTGATCAGGCACGGATGAAAGGGGCGTCAACAGGACCGCTGCACGGGGTCCCCGTAACGATCAAGATCAACGTAGATCAAAAGGGGCATGCCACCTCAAACGGTGTCGTGGCTCTGAAGGACGTAATCGCCCCCGACGACGCACCGATTGTCCGCAATCTGCAAAACGCCGGGGCCGTCGTGATCGGACGCACCAACACGCCTGAATTCTCCTTTCGTGCCGACACCGACAACCCTCTGCACGGGCGCACGCATAATCCGTGGGGGCGGCATATCTCACCCGGAGGGTCTTCGGGCGGTGCAGGTGCCGCTGTGATGGCCGGGATCGGCGCGCTGGCGCATGGCAATGACATCGGCGGCAGCCTGCGCTTTCCGGCGGCCGCAAACGGAGCGGTCACGGTGAAACCCGGCCTCGGCCGCGTGCCCGCTTGGAACCCGAGCCAACAAACCGAGCGCGGGCTGCTGGCACAATCCATGTCGGTGCAGGGGCTGATCACACGCTCAGCCGCCGATCTGCACCTGTCGATGCCCAGCCTGATAGCTGCGGACCCACGCGATCCGTTCCATGTTCCAATGCCATGGCGCGGCGAACCCCTGGAAGGTCCCGTCAAGGTCGCCTTTACCAAAAACACGTTTGGCTACGCCCTGCATCCCGAAGTGGAAAAGGCGCTGGATACGGCGCGCGATGCGTTGATTGATGCGGGCTATCATGTGGTAGAAGTCTCTCCCCCGGATGTGTTCGACTGCGGTCGGACAGGATACCGCACACTGATGGGCGAGGTCTTGACCCTGTTGAAAAGCGATATCGAAGTTGCCGGCTCTGAAACCATCCGGGAAATCTTTGATGTCTACTTTCAGGAGTTTCCTCCCATCACCGGCACCGAGTTGGTGCAGATGCTGGCCAAGCGCACGCACTATGCGCGGGAATGGTCGCTGTTCTTGCAGGACTATCCCCTGGTTTTATCCCCCTTTTTGCCGCAGCCCTTTTTCAAACCTGACAGAGATACCGAAGGCGCCGAAGGAGTACACGAAGTTTTAGGCTGCGCGGTCTATTCCTATGCAATGAACTTTCTGGGCCTGCCCGCTGCCAGTGTTCCGGCACGGCTTGCTGATCTGCCGCACGGGCCGCAACCGATTAACATCCAGATTGCAGCTCAGCGCTGGCGCGAGGACATGGCCGTGGACGCAGCCGCTGCAATAGAAGCGCGCGTGGGGCAGATGTGTCTCCCGCTGTGGGACAGAATGGACGCTGCCGAATAGAATCATCACAAAAATAGACCCCGGGGTTTTGTGCCCGGGGTCCGCTTGCTTAAATAAACCCGGAAATCGGTCAACGAGCGTAGCACCACCTACCCTCGCCGGCGCGAAAACTGCGCAATCATTCGAAAACGCCGTCTGGTGGCCACTCACTCCCACCGCTGGCGTGTTCTCCGGGCAAGTTCAGGTTAACAAAAGACAAACGGTTGTCCTGTGAACTGGATCACACAAGGCGAAAAAAGTTCGGAGTTCAGCAGCGTCAAGTAAACTGCTCTGAGATCAGACGCTCTTCCAGCCCGTGTCCGGGGTCAAACAAAATCCGATGCTGGATGGATGGCTCGGATCGAATTTCAACCCAGTCGATATCCGGAAAAGAAACCGAATCCGCATCGGCCATAACGGGGCGCTTGTCAGCGTCCAGCACATCGAACCGAACCTTGGCGATCTTGGGCAACAACGCACCGCGCCAACGACGAGGGCGGAAAGCGGCGATTGCTGTCAGGGCCAGAACGTCCGATCCGATTGGCAGAATCGGCCCATGCGCCGAATAGTTATACGCGGTCGATCCCGCGGGGGTGGACAATAAGGCTCCGTCACAGACCAGTTCGGCCATGCGTACACGTCCATCAACGCTGATTTTCAACCGCGCAGCTTGTGGGCCTGCCCGTAGCAGCGACACCTCGTTAATCGCCAGCGCTTCGTGAAGCTTCCCGGCCTGGTCCATCGCTTGCATGGCCAGTGGGTTGATTACCTCTTCTTCTGCGGCATCCAAACGCTCCATCAGGTCGGCTTCATGAAACTCATTCATCAGGAAGCCGATGGTGCCACGGTTCATACCGTAGACCGGCGTGTCGAGGTGCTTCATGCTGTGCAGCGTGTGCAACATGAAGCCGTCTCCACCAAGCGCGACGACGACATCTGCATCCCGAGGCGCCGCGTGGCCATACCGTTTCACAAGGCTGTCCCGCGCTGTCTGAGCCACTTTGACGTCGCTTGCGAGAAAGGCGATTCTCTTTGTCATCTTTTCCGGTTTCCGGTGCTGCACATTTGGTTCCGAAACAAACATACCTTTCCCCGATAGGCCAGACTTGACGCCACAGCGGGCCAAATCGTCGCTTTACAGCTTTTGCCGACAGACCGTTTCCGATAGGAAATCCGCAAGATTTACCCCAGCACTCTGGAGCCAACATGAACGCCAATCTCCGTGATACCGGATTTTTCACCCAGTCCCTTGCCGACCGTGATCCCGAGTTGTTTGGCTCGATCACATCCGAGCTGGGCCGTCAGCGCGACGAGATCGAGCTGATCGCGTCCGAGAACATCGTCTCTGCTGCCGTGATGGAGGCGCAGGGCTCGGTGATGACCAACAAATACGCCGAGGGTTACCCCGGTCGTCGCTACTATGGTGGCTGCCAGTTCGTTGATATCGCTGAGAATCTGGCCATCGACCGCGCCAAAGAGCTGTTCGGCTGTGGCTTTGCCAATGTCCAGCCGAACTCGGGTTCGCAGGCCAACCAGGGCGTGTTCCAGGCGCTGATCCAGCCCGGCGACACCATTCTGGGCATGAGCCTGGACGCAGGCGGTCACCTGACCCACGGCGCGCGTCCGAACCAGTCGGGCAAGTGGTTCAACGCCGTGCAATATGGCGTCCGCAAGGAAGACAACATGCTGGACTATGATCAGGTCGAGGCGCTGGCGACAGAGCATCAGCCCAAGCTGATCATCGCAGGCGGCTCGGCCATTCCGCGCCAGATCGACTTTGCCCGCATGCGTGAGATCGCCGACATGGTTGGCGCTTATCTGCACGTGGACATGGCGCATTTTGCCGGTCTGGTGGCCGCAGGTGAGCACCCCAGCCCCTTCCCGCACGCACATGTGGCGACCACGACGACTCACAAGACCCTGCGCGGCCCGCGCGGCGGCATGATCCTGACCAATGATGAAGATATCGCTAAGAAAGTGA
>NZ_JBQGAN010000016.1:0-101009 GCF_056542865.1 Ruegeria sp. AA6 | reverse complement strand
TTTGGGAGCGCGTTTGCCAAGGCGCCGGTAACCCAAACAGTGGACGACTTTTGCTCCGCCCAATGGCAGACTTTCTCACCGCCGTTGACATCAGTTCCAGAAAAGACCGTAGGCTTCCGAGTTATATTGACCGACCCCGCGAAAACTGCATGACCCATAGTCAGACTACCTTTTGACGGCTGTTCTTAAAATTGGGTTCGACCTATGGTTGGGTTTTGCGCAAAACTATGGGCAAGTAATGCAAAGTTATGCGCAAATTTCAATATTATGGGCACACCTACAAACCATCTAAAAATCAAGGTTTTCGACGCTCAGGGCATTTTGCTGGATGAACTCACGCCGGGGCTCGACGACGTCACCCATAAGCTTGGTGAACAGGTCATCCGCTTCAACCATGTCGTCCACACGCACCTGCAGAAGGGTCCGCGCATCCGGGTCAAGCGTGGTTTCCCACAACTGATCTGGGTTCATCTCACCCAGACCTTTGTAGCGTTGCAAAGACAAGCCCTTTTCGCCTTCTTCCAGAATGGCGCGCAGCAGGTCCAGAGGGCCGTGGATGACCTGCGACCGGTCGCGGCGGACCAGCGTGGCCGGGGTGTTGTAGACCTCTTGCAGGCTTTGCGTGAAGCTGCCGGTTTTGCGCGCCTCGCCCGAGCGCAGCATCGGGCCATCCAGCGTACGAACCTCTTCTACGCCGCGCAAGATACGGGCCAGACGGATGCCGTGGTCCTGGGTGATCCGGCCTTGCCAGCCGCGCTCGTATTCCAGCGCGATCAGGTCCAGACGGGCAGCAACCTTGTCGGCCACGCCTTGTAGGTCGGCATCGACGGCCCCTGGTACGAATGCTCCGGCAACTGCGGCCTGTTCCAGAATGTGACGCGGATAGTGGGTCGGGAAGGCGTCCAGTACGCGTTTCAGCTGACGTGCCTCATCAACCACACGGGTCAGATCCTGCCCGATAATCTCTTCGCCCGAGCCAAGTTTCAGCACGGCGCCTTCAACGCCCTGATTGATCAGGTAATCGTCCAAAGCGGCTTGGTCCTTCAGGTAAACCTCTGATTTACCACGTGAAACCTTATACAGCGGCGGCTGCGCGATATACAGGTACCCGCCCTCAATCAGTTCCGGCATCTGGCGGTAGAAGAAGGTCAGCAGCAACGTCCGAATATGCGCGCCATCCACGTCCGCGTCCGTCATGATGACAATCTTGTGGTAGCGCAGCTTTTCGATGTTGAACTCATCACGGCCAATACCGGTGCCCAGCGCCATTACGAGGTTACCGATCTCTTGGCTCGATAGCATCCGGTCAAACCGCGCGCGTTCCACGTTCAGGATTTTCCCGCGCAGGGGCAGAACGGCCTGAGTCAGCCGGTCGCGGCCCGTCTGGGCCGAACCTCCGGCCGAGTCCCCCTCGACGAGGAAAACTTCGGTCTTGGACGGGTCTTTCTCGGAACAATCTTTCAGCTTCCCGGCCAGATAGTTCACATCCATCGCTGTCTTGCGACGGGTCAGTTCGCGGGCTTTGCGGGCGGCTTCACGGGCCAGAGCAGCCTCGATGATCTTGCCAACGATCCCTTTGGCCTCGTTCGGGTTTTCCTCGAACCACTCGGCGAGCTTTTCGTTCATCAGACCTTCGACTGCCGGGCGCACTTCTGACGACACAAGCTTGTCCTTGGTCTGGGACGAGAATTTCGGGTCCGGCACTTTGACCGACAGCACACAGGTCAGACCTTCACGCGCGTCATCACCGGTGAAACTGACTTTTTCCTTTTTCGCAATCCCGCTGGACTGTGCGTAGTTGTTGATCGTCCGTGTCAGAGCACCGCGGAAACCAGCCACGTGCGTACCGCCGTCACGCTGCGGGATGTTGTTGGTGAAGGGCAGAACCGTCTCATGATAGCTGTCATTCCACCACATGGCGATTTCAACGCCGATATCATCGCGCTCACCCTTGATGTAAATGGGCTCCGGCATCGCCGGGGTTTTCGACCGGTCAAGGTATTTGACGAACTCCTTAACGCCACCTTCGTAGAACAGTTCGGTTTCCAACCGTTCGGCAGGGCGTTCGTCGATCAGAATGATCCGGACGCCCGAGTTCAGGAAGGCTAATTCGCGCAGACGTTTTTCCAGCGTTTCAAAAGAGTATTCCAGATTCGAAAACGTATCGGTCGAGGCCAGAAAGCGCACTTCAGTTCCCGTGCGGTCGCCGCATTCCTGGACCACCTTCAGGTGTTCGGCTGTCTCTCCGCCCTCAAAGCGCGCGACGTGTTCCTTGCCGTTGCGCCAGACGCGCAGCTCTAACCAGTCGGACAGGGCGTTCACCACCGAAACACCCACACCGTGCAGACCGCCAGACACCTTGTACGAGTTACTGTCGAACTTACCGCCCGCGTGCAGCTGGGTCATGATGACCTCGGCGGCGGAAACGCCCTCTTCGGGGTGAATATCAACCGGAATCCCACGACCGTTGTCGCTGACCGAAACACTGGAATCGGCGTGGATTTTCACGGTCACGTGGTCAGCGTGACCGGCCAGAGCCTCGTCAATTCCGTTATCGACAACCTCGTACACCATATGATGCAGACCCGAACCATCGTCCGTGTCACCGATATACATACCGGGGCGCTTACGAACTGCCTCCAAGCCTTTGAGAACTTTGATGGAATCAGCGCCGTATTCCTGGGGTGCCTGTGCGTCTTCGGACATGCCGTTCGTACCTATATTATTTTGGTAACTTATACGTTTTCTGGTGGGGATTGTCACGCGCTCCCCCAACATTTTGTGGCTCAGATTGGGGTTATTTGCCGATCACAGCCGATCCAGATCGGCGGCGATATCCGCAGCGATTTCTGCGGCGTTCACGTCATCGCGTTCCGCCGACAATCGCAGGCCCAGAAGGTCGGATTGATACCTTGCCGCAAGGCGATCCGGGTCGCGATCCGAGCTGATTTCGCCCTCTGCTTGCGCACGTCGAAACAGGTCAGAAAAACAGGCCTTCATCGCGATCATATGGGTGCGAGCCTGCCGCGCCAGATCGTGGTCCCTGGCCTGCAATTCCGCGTAGGTCTTAGACAACATGCAAGCCTTGGTCGGCGACCCGGATGCTTCGACCACCAAACGAGGCTGGGCCTTGAGCGCACCCAGTGATCCCAGGTCATCCGCCAGCACCTTCATGTTAGCCACTCCATCCTGCGCATAACGCTCCAGTGCCAGCGCATAGAGCGCATCTTTTGACCCGAACGCCGCGTAAAAGCTGCCTGGCTTCAGTTTCAACTCACGTTCCAGATCTTTCAACGACGTCCCAGCCCATCCGTGACGCCAGAAAATATCACGGGCCTGCGCAATCAGCGCATCTCGGTCATAGGCGGGTTTACGGGGCATCGTCTTCACCAATTCTTGAACGGTCACTCAAATATATACTTGAGCGATCACTCAAGAAACCCTAAATACGACTTACCGCGCCAGAAACAGGAGTTTTAAAATGGCCAACTTCCCGTCTCACGACCTCGAAACCGCCCCGGAGGGGTCCAAACCGCTACTCGAGAAATCTCAGGCTGCATTCGGTCGCCTGCCCGGCCTGCACAAAGTGATGGCGGAAAGCCCGCAGCACCTGGAAGGCTATCAGGTTCTGCACGGTCTCTTCATGCAAACCGATTTCGACAATGACGAAAAAACCGTCGTCTGGCAGACCATCAACGTGGAAAACGAATGCCACTACTGTGTCCCCGCCCACACCGGCATCGCCAAGATGATGAAGGTGTCCGACGAGATCACCGAGGCGCTGCGCAACGAAACCCCGCTGCCCTCGCCCAAGCTTGAGGCGCTGCGCACTTTCACCCTGCAAGTGATGGAAACTCGCGGCAACCCGACCGAGGAACAGTTGCAGACCTTCTTCGATGCCGGTTACTCACACCGCGCGGTTCTGGATGTGGTGCTGGGTCTGGCGCAGAAAACCATGTCGAACTACGTCAACCACATGGCCAAAACCCCGGTCGACGAAGTCATGCGTGGCTTCCTGTGGGAGCGTAAGGTCAGAGAACCTGCTTAACTGGTGACGACCGAGCCCTCATCGCCTTCGGTCACAATTAGCGTTTGGGCGCGGTCCCCCAATTCCGCAAACAGTTCAGGCCCGGTGCCCGTCATCCAGGCCTGAGCGCCCAGCGCGCAAATCTCATCATAAAGCGCCGCGCGCCGCCCGGCATCCAGATGCGCGGCCACCTCATCCAGCAAGACGATCGGAGGCGCGCCCACCATTCCGGCCAAAGCGCGGGCGTTGGACAGGATCAGTGAAACCAGCAGCGCCTTCTGCTCTCCGGTCGAACAATCCTTGGCCGGCACGCCCTTAGCGGCGAAAACGCCGTGCAGGTCCGACCGATGCGGTCCGACCAGCGTACGCCCTGCCGCCAGATCGCGGAACCGGCTTTCATTCAACGCCTCGCGCAGATCCTCGGCCGTTCCGGGCATCGCACCTTCGGTCTGCACCAATTCCAGATCGGCCGAGGGGAAAGCGGTTTCCGCGTGCTCCTGCGCCGTGCGCAGATGGTCCAACGCCGCCAACCGCCCGGCATGAATGCGTTGACCGGTCTCGGCCATCTGCCCCTCGAGCGCGGCATACCAATGGGCATCCCGCACCTGTTCTTTCAGCAGGCGGTTCCGTTCGCGCATGGATTTTTCATAGGTCAGGGACGCCTCAGCATGGGCAGGATCGAAACTCAGCACTATGCGGTCCAGAAACCGCCGCCGCCCCTCAGCCCCCTCGATCCACAACCGGTCCATCGAAGGGATCAGCCATACCACCCGCGCCAGTTTGCCCAATTCAATCTGACTGGACGCCTTTTCGTCTATCCGAACCTGACGCGCGGCGCCGCCTTCGGACCAGGTTTCGATCTCGTAGTTCTGCCCCTGCGCGTTCAAGAGGCCGGACAGCTTCCAGCCCAGCGCCTCGGGGCGGCGCGTCATCTCGGCTGCACTCGCCCGACGCATCCCGCGACCGGGTGAGAACAACGACACTGCTTCAAGGATGTTGGTCTTTCCCGCCCCGTTCGGCCCGTGAATGGCCACCGGTCGCCCATCCAGAGACAACCGGGCCAGCTTATGAGACCGAAAGTGCGAGACCGTAAGTTCGGTCAGGGCCAAGGTCATGACCCCTCCCTTCGTCTAATATCAGCCGCCCGCGATCAGACGCGCATCGGCATGACAACGTAAACTGCGCTTTGATCATTGCCTTCGCGCATCAGGGTCGGGTCACCTGCCGAGTTGAACAGGAAAACCGCGTTCTCACGGTCCACCTGCGAGGCAATCTCAAGCAGATACTTGGCGTTAAACCCGATCTCCAGCCGCTCGTCACCATAGGCCACGGCCAGCTCCTCCTCAGCCGCGCCGCTATCTGGTGCGTTCACCGACAGAACCAGCTTGTCTGCGTCAAGCTGCAGCTTCACTGCCCGCGAGCGTTCGGACGAAACGGTTGCGACCCGGTCGACTGCCTGCGCAAATTCCGCCGCATCCACTTCCAATTGGCGGGTGTTGCCCTGCGGAATCACCCGGGTGTAGTCGGGGAAAGTGCCGTCGATCACCTTCGAGGTCAGCGTGATGTCGGGTGTTGCAAAGCGCACTTTGGTTTCGCTGACCGAAACAGCGATATCCATCTCGTCATCGTCCAGCAGCTTGCGCAACTCACCCACGGTTTTACGCGGCACGATTACGCCCGGCATGTCTGCGGCCCCATCAGGCAAATCCGCATCAATGCGGGCCAGACGGTGCCCATCGGTCGCCACACAGCGCAGCACCTTGCCGCCGTCAGAGCCGTCGGCCACATGCATGTAAACGCCATTCAGGTAATAGCGTGTCTCTTCTGTTGAGATCGCAAATTTTGATTTGTCGAACAGCCGCCGCAGCAGCGCCGCCGAGGCGGTGAAGTTCGACTGATACTCCGAGGACGCCATCACCGGGAAATCCTCTTTCGGCAGCGTCGCCAGCGAAAAGTTCGACCGGCCTGCCTCGACCGTCAGGCGGCCCGCCGCGCTGTCAGCGGTCAAAGTGACCAACGCACCATCGGGCAGTTTGCGCACAATCTCGTGCAGGGTTGTCGCGGCGACCGTCGTCGCGCCCGCCTTTTCAACCTGCGCCGGGGCCTTGTCGACCACCTCGATATCCAGATCGGTCGCCCGGAACATCGCCTGGTCGCCTTCGGCCTCGATCAGCACGTTGGCAAGGATGGGAATGGTGTTGCGACGCTCCACAACAGATTGGGCCTGGGAAACGGCCTTGAGAAGGGTGCCGCGTTCGATGCTGATCTTCATACCCTCAATTCCTCTGACTTGCGTGCCGAATATGGGCGGGACTGGCACGTTAGCGGTTCCACCCTGAGGCACAAGGATTTTTTATGGTTTTCTGGGTCGGAATAGCCAATGCGTCAAGAGCCCCGTGGCCGCGCGGGCACAGTTCATGCGCTTCCGTGGAGAATTCCGCACAAGAAAACGCCCCGGCGTGAAGAACCAGGGCGCTTCCAGAGTGGTAGGGTGTAGTCTCAGGCTTCCAGCGCGCGACGCAACATTTCCACGTCTTCTGCGATCTGGCCGTCTGTGATTTTCAGCTCTTCAATGCGTTTGACACCATGCATAACCGTGGTGTGGTCACGCCCGCCAAAGCGACGGCCAATCTCGGGCAGGGACCGGCTGGTTAGCTGCTTACACAGATACATCGCCACCTGACGCGGACGGGCATAAGACCGCAGGCGTTTGGGACCGATGATATCCGACAGGCGGATGTTGTAGTAATCCGACACCTTACGCTGAATCTCTTCGACGGTGATCTTGCGCTCGGATGCGCGCAGCACGTCAGCCAGACAATCCTGCGTCAGCTCCATGTCGATCTCGCGCCCCACCAGCGAGGCAAAGGCGAACAGACGGGTCAGGGCGCCTTCCAGCACACGCACGTTGGTCGAAATGCGATGCGCCAAAAACTCTAGCACACCATCGGCGATCGTCAGATCAGGGTAGGTAGAGCTGTATTGCTGTACCTTGTTCTGCAGGATGCCCAAACGCAGTTCGTAGTCGGTCGGATGCAGGTCAACGACCAGACCGCATTGCAGGCGTGATTTAACGCGGTCTTCCAGATCCTTGATCTCTCCAGGCGCGCGATCGGCCGAGATAATGATCTGTTTATTCTGATCCACCAGCGCGTTGAACGTGTGAAAGAATTCTTCCTGAGTCGAATCCTTGCCGGCGATGAACTGCACGTCATCCACCATCAGCACATCGACCGAACGGAACAGGTGTTTGAAATCCATCATCCGGCGTTCGCGCAGGGCCTGCACAAAGCGGTACATGAATTGCTCGGCCGACAAGTACAGAACGTTCAACTCGGGGCGCTTGGTTTTCAGCTCCCACGCGATGGCGTGCATCAGGTGGGTTTTACCAAGACCAACGCCGCCATACAGAACCAGCGGGTTGAACGTGACGGGACCACCTTCGGACACACGGCGCGCGGCGGCATGGGCAAGCTCGTTGGGTTTGCCGACCACGAAAGTATCAAAGGTAAAACGGGCGTCGAGCGGCGCGGCTTGCAGGGATTCGAGCGCGTCATTTGCCGGCTCGGCCTGCTGCGACAAGGATTGAGGCTGAGGACTGTCCTGAATGTCCGTCGATGCGGCCACGGCTTGGGTTGACGGACGCGCGGGCGAATTTGCCGCGACGCGAAACGCCAGACGCTGAACCGTTTCACCTGCGGTATTCATTTCGTACAGAATCAAGTCCGCAAAGTTCTGGCTTACGTAATTGCCCATAAAGTTCGTTGGCACCGAGAACACAGCAACGCCATCCTGCACCTCTTGGAATTCCAGAGGTTCAATCCAGGTCGTGTAGTTGTTCTTGCCGATCGCTTTGAGCAGTTTGTTACGCAGTTGTCCCCATTTTTCTTGTGTCATTAAGCGCCTCACGCATCCCATTCTTTATTGGCCTGTCGGCCTTATTACTACGTCCGGTTGCCCGGCATTAAGCACTCACACGCAAAAGGGTACCCGTGCGCCAAACCAAATCAGTCAGGCGGGATTGTCCCCGAAAGTCAGCACAGCCTAACACGCAGGCACCCAACAGAAGGGCGCCCCAAATGCCGGGTGCGCATCGCAATCTAATTTTTCGACAGGGCTCAGATCTTCGGTAACCCAAAGACCATTTGCAGATCAGCAAACCGGTCGAGCCAGTTTGCCAACATTCGCTTCACAATCGTCCTGATGCCCGTCAGTCCGATCGATGAAACAGCCTGTCCCCCCAAGCGAGTGAATCGCTGACTCAGTGGTAACAAGAGGCCAATGCCTACGGCAACGAAACTCTGATATTGACTCGGGTCTTTGGCCGAAAGAATCTCTCAGTTTCTTGAAGGCGCGGCATTCCGGCAACAGCAGCAAAAAGGCGCCACGGATTGTGACGCCTTTGTAAACAATTCAGCCTTGTTTTGTTGACCTAAGGTCAACCTGAGCGCTTAGCCCAGCGCCTTTACGCGCGCCGACAGGCGCGACATTTTCCGCGATGCGGTGTTCTTGTGGAAGACGCCTTTGGTGACGCCGCGCATCAGTTCGGGCTGAGCAGCGCGCAAAGCAGCGGTTGCCGCGTCCTTGTCACCGGATGCGATCGCTTCTTCGACCTTGCGCAGATACGTACGGATGCGCGAACGGCGTGCTTTGTTGATTGCGAAGCGCTTTTCGTTCTGACGCGCGCGCTTTTTAGCTTGGGGCGAATTTGCCATGTGTTTCTGACCTTCGTTCGGTACGGTTATCTAGGGTTGCGCGCCACGGACATATCCGCACCGGATCAGAAATCACGAGTGTGAGTCGGGCCAAGCGGGCCGCACGCGCATGTATAGCGGCGCTATTTATCCAAGTTTGCAGGCTTTGCCAAGCTGATTCTTTGCCTGCGCATGGTGCCATGAAAAAGGCGGGCCTAGCCCGCCTGCTTCGGACGCTCGCGCGCTTTACTTGTCGCGGAACTGGGCCGCGCGTTTTTCGAGGAAGGCCGCCATGCCCTCTTTCTGGTCTTCAGTCGCGAACATCGAGTGGAACACGCGACGTTCAAACAGCAGCCCCTCGCTCAGCGTGACCTCGTAGCTGCGATTGACAGCTTCCTTTGCGGCCATAGCGCTCAGCTGTGATTTCTCAGCAATCTTCTGTGCGGCACCGACTGCTTCTTCCATCAACTTTTTGGCTGGAACAACGCGGCTGACCAGCCCGGCACGCTCGGCCTCTTCCGCGTCCATGAAACGCCCGGTCAGATTCATGTCCATCGACTTGGACTTACCAACAAAGCGCGTCAGACGCTGTGAGCCACCCAACCCGGCAATGACGCCCAGGTTGATCTCGGGTTGGCCGAACTTGGCCGTGTCAGCGGCAATGATAAAGTCACACATCATTGCCAATTCGCAACCACCGCCCAGCGCATATCCAGCAACGGCCGCGATGATTGGTTTGCGGATAGCATTGAACCGGTCGTTTACATCACCGAACAGATTTCCGTCGAACACGTCAACAAAACTCATCTCGGACATTTCCTTGATGTCCGCACCAGCAGCAAAGGCCTTGTCCGATCCGGTTATGACGATGCAGCGCACCTTGTCATTGGCATCCGCTTCTTCCAAAGCCGTGCACAGTTCCGAGATCAGTTGTGAGTTCAGCGCATTCAACGCGTCCGGTCTGTTGAGCTTGATAAGCCCGACGTGGTCTTCGATTTCGACGATGATCGTCTCAAAAGCCATGAGGTGTAAGCTTCCGGTTGTTCCGTTCAGATACGATTCCTTATCACGCGAGAACGCTGGATCAAGCTATCTTTGGCATTGCGCGCAATAGAAGGATGAGCGACCGGACTGGGTGATTCTTTTCACCTCTGCCTCACAGCCTTCAGTCCGGCATGGCTCACCTTCACGGCCATAGACATCAAAGCTGTGCTGAAAATATCCAAGTTCTCCATCAGCTTGGCGAAAATCTCGCAGGGATGAGCCACCCGCCTGGATCGCGTCTTTCAGCACCTGCCGGATGATCGGAACCAGTGCAGCAACCCGGGCCGCAGAAATCTGTCCGGCTTTGCGACGTGGCGACACACCTGCGCGATAAAGAGCCTCGCACACATAGATATTGCCCAATCCGGCAACGATTCCCTGATCCAGCAGCGCGGATTTCACCGGAGTGTTCTTGCCTCGGAGTGCATCTACCAGGTGTTGCTCGTGGAAATCATTGCCCAAAGGCTCGGGCCCCAGAACCGCCAGCAGTTTATGTTCTTCGGCCTTGTCAGTCAGCATCAGATCCATCGCGCCAAACCGGCGCGGATCGTTGAAGGTGACTCGCGCGCCGTTAGCCATGTGGAACACAACATGATCGTGTTTCTCGGGCATCGGATGATCGTGCACAAACTGCCCTAACGGATCACCCGAAACTGTCATCCGTCCCGACATACCCAGATGGATTAACAAGGTCTCGCCACTACTGAGATCGGCAAGGATGTATTTCGACCGCCGCCGCAACCGATCCACTCGCTGTCCCGTCAAACGTTCAGCCATGCGTTCGGGGAAGGGCCAGCGAAGGTCGGGGCGGTTCACCTCTGCCCGTTCGATCACCACGCCTTCCATTGCAGGCGTCAACCCGCGGCGGACCGTTTCAACTTCGGGAAGCTCAGGCATGCGCTCTCCTGATTTGCTGCAAGCGCGTTTTCAAGCGCCAGCACCATTTCGTCATGTCCGGTCACATATTTCAGAATTCGCGCCGTCTTCCCATCGGAAAAGCGCAAAACATAGTTACCGTTGTGCCTGAGACTAATTTTGGTGAGCTTCTTCAGATCATAGCACCGCCGCTGAAACAAAGGACCCATTGTCACAAGTTCAGCTCCGTCGATCGAGATGGAATTGGCGAGGTGAAAGACCAAAGTGTATAGGCCCAACAGCATGACCCCAAGCTTGATCCAAACGATCACCTCAGGATTTTGGAATGGCAGAATGTCATCTCCCCCTGCCAGTTCGGGTCGCACAAAGCTGATGTAAAAAAGCACGATCACAACCAATGCCGTCAGTACAATCACCCCCGGCGTTGCCCGAAAGGTCAATCGTGTCAGCGATTGCTGCGCGGGCAGCTCGCTGCCAGCCCTGGACATTGATTCCATCAGGATGTCATTTGGGAAATGCCTCTCTGCCGCATCCAGCTTGCCGCCCAGCCCCTCTGCTCGGCCAACCCTTAGAAAAGTGCGAACGACCGCCCCCACGCGCCACGCGATAAAGAGAAACGCCAGAACCGTTACAAACAGACCTGTCAAAATGAAAACTCCACCGGATTCGAAAAAATATATAAAAACCGGTCTCCGTATTACCCCACGACTAAGGAAAATCTGTGGCGTAGCAGTCAATTCGCCGCCCCCTGCTACCTTTTCGCGCGATTGTCTTCCCAGCGCTGAGGCCTATAAGGATGAGCAACACAGACAGAGGCATCCCTTTCATGTCCGACACCAACGACAAGACCACCCATTTTGGGTTTGAAACAGTGCGCGAGGCCGACAAGGCCGGGCGTGTGCAGGGCGTGTTTAACTCGGTCGCTTCGAAATACGATGTTATGAACGATGTCATGTCGATGGGCATCCACCGGGTCTGGAAAGACGCGATGATGGATTGGCTGGCCCCTCGCCCCGGTCAGCGCCTACTGGATGTGGCGGGCGGAACCGGCGATATTTCGTTCGGTTTCCTCAAACGCGCGGGCCACGGTCACGCCACCGTTCTGGACCTGACCGAGCCGATGCTGATCGAAGGCCGCCAGCGCGCCGAGGCTGACCAGATGTCCGACAGCCTGAACTGGGTGGTCGGCGACGCCATGGCCCTGCCCTTCGAGGACAATACCTTCGACGTCTACACGATCTCGTTCGGCATCCGTAACGTGACCCGCCCGCAAGAAGCGTTAAACGAAGCCTACCGCGTTTTGAAACCCGGCGGACGCCTGATGGTGCTGGAGTTCAGCCAGTTGCCCAATGACGGACTGCAGAAGCTGTATGACCTCTACAGTTTCAACGTCATCCCGCGCATGGGTAAGCTGATCGCCAATGATTACGACAGCTATCAGTACCTCGTGGAATCGATCCGCAAGTTCCCGGATCAGGAAACATTCCTGAACATGATCCGCACGGCCGGATTTGAAAACGCCAAGTACCGCAACCTCAGCATGGGCATCGCCGCGCTGCATTCCGGCTGGAAGATCTAATGCGCGGCCCTCACAACATCATCCGCCTGATCCGTACGGGCGCCACGCTAGAGCGCACGGGCGCCATGAATGTGGTGCTGGACGCATTTGAAGCCCCGCGCGCTTTGCGCTTTGTGGCGCACGCGTTAGGCAAACCATTCCAATGGCTTGGTTACAAAGGCGACCCTAATATGCCGCCGGCTACGCGGGCGCTAACCGCCTTGGGCCCGGCCTATATCAAGTTTGGCCAGATCCTTTCGACCCGACCCGACGTGGTCGGTGCCGAACTTGCGGCGCAACTGCGCGTATTGCAGGACAAGCTGCCGCCCTTTTCCCGCGCCGAAGCCATGGCCGAGGTTGAAAAAGAGCTTGGCCAGCCCGTCGGCGAAATCTTCGAAGAGTTCAGCGAGCCGATCGCAGCCGCTTCGATTGCGCAAGTCCACAAGGCTCGGCTGGTCAGCACGGGGGAATATGTCGCTGTCAAAGTGCTGCGGCCAGGCATTGAGCGCGCTTTTCGCAAGGATGTCGACGCCTTCTATTTCGCCGCCCGCATCATCGACCTGTTCGCTCCGGGCGCGCGCCGACTGCGCCCAATGGACGTGATCGAACATTTTGACGGCGTTGTCCGCGGCGAGCTGGACCTGCGTCTGGAAAGCGCTGCGGCCTCGGAATATGCTGCCAATACCAAGGACGATGCCGGGTTTTGGCTGCCTCCAGTTGTGTGGTCCCTGTCGGCGCGTCGGGTGATGACGCTCAGCTGGGCGGACGGCATTCCACTGGGCGACAACGAAGCGCTGGATGCCGCTGGTCATAACCGCCGTGATCTGGCGGAACGCGTGCTACGCCTGTTTTTGCTGCATGCCCTGCGCGACGGCTATTTCCACGCCGACATGCACCAAGGCAACCTGAAAGTCGCCGCCAATGGCGATATCATTGCCTATGACTACGGCATCATGGGTCATATCGACGAATACACCCGCCGGGTCTATGCCGAGATTCTTTTTGGCTTTATCCGCCGCGACTACAAACGCGTGGCCGAGGTTCATTTCGAGGCCGGCTATGTGCCCGCCAACCGGGATGTCGACGAATTCGCCCGCGCGCTTCGCGCCGTGGGCGAGCCCATCTTTGGCATGGACGCCTCTCATATCTCGATGGGCCGGTTGCTCAACTACCTCTTTGAGGTCACCGAACGTTTCGGCATGGAAACCCGCACCGAACTGATCCTGCTGCAACGTACAATGGTCGTGGTCGAAGGCGTTGCCCGCTCGCTCGACCCGCATATGAACATTTGGGAAGTCGCCCGCCCGGTGGTCGAGGACTATATTAAGCAGTCCATCGGCCCCCGCGCAGCACTGCGCGACTTTAGCAAAACCGCCTGGGTTCTTGCTCGCTTCGGTCCCCGTCTGCCGGGATTGGTCGAAAACGCCCTGATTGCTCAAACGCAAAAAGAAGAACCTCAGAAATCAAGCCTATGGTCCACGGCGCTTCCCGCCACCATTGGCGCTGCAACAGGCGCTGCATTGGTCATACTGCTCAACGCACTCCGTTAAGACCCGCCTGCTTCATCTGGCTAAAAATATCTTCGGGGGGAATCGCGCGCACGCGCGATGGGGGGCAGACAGCCCCCCTGCCCGGGTCGGGCTCAGAGACGCTCGATGGCAATGGCAATCCCTTGCCCGCCGCCAATGCACATTGTCACCAGGCCTTTGGACCCACCCGTCCGTTCCAACTCGTACAGCGCCTTGAGAGTGATAATCGCCCCAGTTGCGCCGACCGGGTGCCCCAAGGCGATCGCACCCCCATTCGGGTTTACCTTGGCCGCATCCAGTCCAAGCTCTTGATTCACAGCCAGAGCTTGCGCTGCGAAAGCTTCATTGCTCTCGATCACGTCAAAATCGTCCACAGACAAGCCCGTCTTTTTCATCAGGTTCTGCACCGCCGGAATTGGTCCGATCCCCATCACTTCGGGTCGAACACCCGCATGCGCATAACCCAGAATGCGCGCCTTGGGTTTCAACCCGGCTTTCTCGGCCGCGTCCGCCGTCGCCAAGACCATCGCTGCGGCGCCATCGTTAATGCCCGATGCGTTGCCCGCTGTCACACGGCCATCTTTTTTGAACACTGGCCGCAACCCGGCCAAAGCGTCTATAGTCGTAGCTTTCGGATGCTCATCGACTTTGAAATCGACCATGTCCCGTTTGACCTTGATCTGAACCGGAGTGATCTGACTGTCGAAATACCCAGCCTCAATCGCCGCCGCCGCACGGGTCTGGCTGGTCATCGCAAATTCATCCATCTGCTCACGGCTGATCTGATGTTCGTCGGCAACGTTTTCGGCAGTCACGCCCATGTGGCCGGTTCCAAACGGACAATTCAACGCCCCAAGCATCATATCCAGTGAGGAAACGTCTCCCATTTTCGCGCCCCAACGCGCCTGCGGCACGATATACGGGCTGCGCGACATGCTCTCGGCACCACCCGCTACTGCAAAATCCGCATCCCCCAGCATCAGCGACTGCATCGCCGAGACAATCGCCTGCGCACCCGAGCCACACAGCCGGTTCACATTCATTGCCGGCGTACCATTGGGAATTCCCGCCTGCATTGCCGCAACACGCGACAGGTACATATCGCGCGGCTCGGTGTTGATCACATGACCAAAGACCACATGCCCGATCTGCGCACCCTCAACGCCCGAGCGCTCCAGCGCGGCTTCTGTGGCGACGGCCGCAAGATCAATGGGTGCGGTCGACGACAGTGCTCCGCCAAAGGTTCCAATTGCAGTGCGCGCACCGTCCAGCAATACGATATCAGTCATGTCAGTCTCCTCCGGGATTCGTCGTCAGTATGCACCTGCAGCATAAACATGTCCTATGAGACGTCCCGTCACGGTTGGAATTGACAATTATCTGCTCAGGGCACATGTAATTCCGTCATGACGGACAATACTGACGATATCCTGACACGCCTGCCTGCCCGCCTGAAAGAAGCGCGCCGGGCCAAAGGCCTGTCTTTGGAAGCCGTGGCCAACCTCAGCGGCGTATCCCGCTCGATGGTCAGCCAGATTGAACGGGGTGAAAGCAGCCCCACCATCTCGACCCTATGGAACCTGACCCGCGCCTTGCAGGTGGATTTCGCAGGGTTGCTGGAAGAGGCCAACACCGCCGACCAGGTCGAAGTTTTGCGCAATGCCGAGGTGCCCAGCATCGACAATATGGGCCAGAACTGCCGCATCCGCATCCTCTCACCACCCGAAGAGGCCGGGGGCCATGAGGTTTACGATATCGAATTCGACACCGACGGGGCGCTGACCAGCCAACCCCATGCACGCGGCGCGCGGGAACAGCTGACGGTGCTGGAAGGTGCGGTTCGCGTGACTTCGGGTACCGCTTCGCGCGACCTGCATCAGGGCGATACTGCGCGATATGCAGCGGATGTGGAGCATTCGATTGTCGCCAACGGCCCGGCCCGCGTGTTTCTGATCGTCAAGAACGCATAAGGCAAGAATCCGCCTTTACGGATTTTTTTCTTAGATATTGTAATTCCCCTATTCGGGAACTACATCCGTTATGTTAGATATGCGACTCACATAACGGAGACCGCCATGGCAGACGCATTCCTGTCCCACATCACGGGCACCCTCGCGCAGATCGAATCTGAGGGTCTGTACAAACGCGAACGAATGATCACCTCGCCTCAGGGCGGTGAAATTACGGTGGGCGACAAACAGGTGATCAACCTGTGCGCCAACAACTATCTGGGCCTGGCCGATCACCCCGCGCTGATCGACGCCGCCAAAAGCGCGATGGAGCCGAAGGGGTTCGGCATGGCCTCGGTCCGGTTCATCTGCGGCACGCAGGATATTCACCGCGAGTTGGAGCAGAAGCTGGCCAAGTTCCTTAAAAAGGACGATGCGATCCTGTTCGCCGCCTGTTTCGATGCCAATGGCGGTCTGTTTGAGCCTTTGTTAGGGCCGGAAGACGCCATCATCTCGGACAGCTTGAACCATGCCTCGATCATCGACGGCGTGCGGCTGTGCAAAGCGAAACGCTATCGCTATCAGAATAACGACATGAACGACCTCGAACTCATGTTAAAGCAAGCGCGCGCCGATGGGGCGCGGCATATCATGATTGCGACCGACGGCGTGTTCTCGATGGATGGTTATCTGGCGAACCTACCGAATATCCGCGAACTGGCCGACAAATACGATGCCATTGTCATGGTGGATGACTGCCATGCCACCGGCTTTATGGGACCGAATGGCGCGGGCACACCGGATCACTTCGGCGTCGATGTGGACATCCTGACGGGAACCTTGGGCAAGGCACTTGGAGGGGCAATCGGCGGCTACATCGCCGGACCGCAAGCAGTGATCGACCTGCTGCGGCAGCGGGCGCGGCCCTATCTGTTCTCGAACTCGCTGCCACCCTCCATCGTTGCCGCTGGTCTGGAAGCGATCCGTCTGGTCGAAGAGGGCGACATGCTGCGCGCGCAACTGTTCGGTAATGCCAAATACTGGCGCGCAGGATTGGAGAAGCTGGGCTTTGATCTGCTGCCCGGCGAACACCCGATCGTTCCGGTGATGCTGGGTGAAGCGACCTTGGCGCAAGACATGGCGGCGCGACTGTTTGACGAAGGCGTCTATGTCTCGGGCTTCTTCTTTCCCGTTGTCCCGCGCGGGCAAGCGCGGATCAGAACGCAGATGAATGCGGCTCTGACCAAGGACGAATTGGACCGTGCACTGGCCGCCTTTGGCAAAGTCGGCAAAGAACTGGGAGTGATCTGATGCGACCCAACACGATGAAAGCTTTGGAGAAATCCAAACCCGAGGAAGGCCTGTGGATGGTACAAGCCCCGGTGCCCGAGATCACCTCGGAAGAGGTGCTGATCAAGGTCAACAAGACCGGTATCTGCGGGACGGACATCCACATTTGGAACTGGGATGAATGGGCTGCGGCCACCGTGCCGGTCCCGATGATCACGGGCCACGAATTCGCCGGTGAGATCGTCGAGATTGGCCGCAACGTGACTGGGCTTGAGATCGGCCAGCGTTGTTCCGGCGAGGGCCACCTGATCACAACTGACAGTCGCCAGAGCCGCGCGGGCAAGTTCCACTTGGACCCCGGCACGCGGGGCATCGGGGTAAACGAACAGGGCGCCTTTGCACAATATCTGAAGCTGCCTGCCTTCAACGTGGTGCCTTTGCCCGATGACGTGCCGGATGAGATCGGAGCCATCCTCGATCCGCTCGGCAACGCCGTGCACACCGCGCTGAGCTTTGATCTGCTGGGTGAGGACGTCCTGATCACCGGCGCCGGCCCCATCGGCATAATGGCCGCCGCCGTTGCACGGCACGCCGGTGCCCGGCATGTGGTAATCACCGATATCAATCCTGATCGCCTGACCTTGGCGGAACACGTCGTACCGACCGTGCGTACGGTCGACGTGTCCAAGGAAGACCTTCAAGACGTCATCACAGAACTGGGCATGAAGGAGGGCTTCGACGTGGGCCTCGAAATGTCCGGTTCGCAAATCGCACTGGACCAGATGGTTGAAGCGCTAGTGATGGGCGGCAAGATCGCTTTGCTGGGCATCCCCCCCGGAAAATCCCCCGTGGATTGGTCCCGCATCGTGTTCAAGGCGATCACCATCAAGGGCGTCTACGGGCGCGAGATGTTCGAGACCTGGTACAAGATGATCGCCATGTTGCAGAACGGTCTGGATGTCAGCCGCGTCATTACCCATGAGATGAAAGTCGACGATTTCGCCGAAGGCTTTGCCGCGATGAAGTCGGGACGGTCGGGCAAGGTGGTGCTCGACTGGACCTGACGCTCTGGCACCGCGCGGGTTTTGACCCTAAACAGGGAAGAACCCGCGCGTTTGGAGGAGCACATGGGCGACAAGGACAGGTATCTGGAACGCGGGATCGAAGACTCACTCGTTACCGATTTCGCGAAGACCCATCGCAAGAGCTATGGTGATTTCCTGCAGCTCAAGACCCTGCTGAACCTGCAAAAGACCTTTCAAGACCCCGCGCAACCCGATGAGATGCTGTTCATCATCATCCATCAGGTCAGCGAGTTATGGCTGAAACTGATGCACCATCAACTGGTCGAAACGCGCCACTTCCTGCAACAGGACGCATTTGGCCCGGCGATGAAAAACCTCAACCGCGTCAAGGCAATCCAGCGGCAACTGATCTCGGCCTGGGAAACCCTGCTGACCATGACACCTGCGGATTACATGACCTTTCGTGAGGCATTGGGCAGTTCGTCCGGTTTCCAAAGTTATGGCTATCGCCAGATCGAGTTCATTCTGGGCAACAAGGACGCCTCGACCCTGAAAGTGCACGAACATGACCCCGAGGTCATGGCTATGCTGAACGATGCGCTGACCAAACCTTCGTTATATGACGAGGTGCTGTTCATGCTGGACCGCAAGGGGTTTGAGGTGCCGCAAGACCTGTTGGATCGCGACTATGCGCAACCCTATTCCGGCGACCCGCGTGTGGTTAAGATCTGGGTGCAGGTGTATCGCGACACCGAAAGGTATTGGGAACTTTATGCGCTGGCCGAAAAGCTGATGGACGTGGAATCCCTGTTCCAAAGGTGGCGTTTCGATCACGTCACGGCGGTGGAACGGGTGATCGGCAACCAGCCCGGTACAGGCGGTTCCAGCGGCGTCGCCTTTCTGCGCAAGGCCTTGGATTTGCGCTTCTTCCATGATCTCTACGATGTACGCACCGCGCTGATGTATACCGAGCAGGAGTAAGCAATGCTGTACCGAGGGTTTTCTCAGGACGAGCTGGAACAGGAATACTCACCCCGGTCGATGATCGGCGGAGACCTGACGCCGTATTTGGAAAGCTACGCTGCCCTTAGCGCACAACATCGGGCGCAGATGGAGGTGATCGGGGACGTCTCTTACGGTGACAGTACGGCTCAAGTTCTAGACTTCTTTCCCGCCAAGTGCACAGGCGCACCTCTGCATATCTTTATTCACGGAGGCTATTGGCAGGCCCTAAGTCAGCGTGAATCAGCGATGATGGCCCCGGCACTGGTTGAGGCCGAACAGTCCTTTGCGACCCTGAACTACACATTGGCCCCGGAGGCACGGATCGGCGACATGATCGACGAGTGCCGCGAAGCCTTGCTCTGGCTGGCTGCCAACGCACCAGATCTGGGCTTCGACCCCTCGCGGATCACCTTGTCCGGCCACAGTGCCGGGGCGCAACTGGCAAGCATGGTCATGGCGACCTCAGCCGATGCGCTGGCTCGTGCCGGGCTGCGCGTGCGCGACGTGATCCTGATCAGCGGGGTTTACGATCTGGAACCGATTAGCCTGACATCAGTGAATGAACCGTTGCAATTGACACCGGTTGAGGTGAACGACCTCTCCCCCATCCGACACCGCCCCGCCCCCGGTCCGCGCTATCACGTGACGGTGGCCGAGCGCGACACGCCCGAATTCATCCGCCAGAGCCGGGACTATGCGGAACTGCTGCGCAAGGGCGGCCATTCGGTCAGTTTCGAGTTGAAGAAGGGGATGCAGCATTTCGACATTATCATGCACCCAGGGACATTTTTGCCGGAACATCGATAGTCAAAGCTATTGGGTGTCAGGCAATTTTGACCATTGCCTCACAAACCGGCGCAATCACCACGAACCGCGTGTTTGACTCGAAGCCAGAGGTGTTCGGTTCGAACCCAAACTGAAATCCGTGTTTCACTATGCGAACCAATAGGTATGGTACCCCAAAAACGGGAACGGCTTGTAACCACGGATCAAGTCTATGCCAATGTTCCAAAGAACCCAGGACTTAACAATATTTCGTTTTAGGAGAACAACTTGACCGAACAGCTAACTCTCAGAGATGGTAGAACGCTCGCATTCAGCACTTACGGCGACCCAAATGGAACACCGGTAATTTTCAGCCATGGGTTTTCGGATTCTCACGTCATTCGCCAACCCGACGACAGTCTAACCGCTTCGCTTGGAGTGCGATGGATTGCAGCAGACGAACCAGGTGTCGGAGGATCGAGTCCGAAAAAAGATCGGCGAATGGTCGATTGGGGCGCTGACATGGAGGATTTGGCCGACCACCTTAAACTGGATACCTTCAATGTAGCGGGCCACTCCGGAGGCGGCCCTCACGCTTTAGCAGTGGCATTTCACATGCCCGAACGTGTGCGCAAGGTTGCGCTCGCTTCTCCTGTGGCGCCATTCGATGAGCCTGGCGTTACCAAAATGCTAGTATTAAAGGACCTGAAGACCATCGCGAAATTGCGCCATCTGACCTCTTTGATCCGCTGGGCAGAACGTATTGGTGCCAAAAGTGCTTTGAAAGACATCCCTTCATATGTGGAGTCTGTAGTTGACCAAATGCCCAACGAAGCCAAGACAATACTCCGCAATCCAGAGCAACAAGCCTTGTTCGAAGAGAACTTTCGTCTTGGTTACCAACAACACGAAGAAGGCGTTTTCGAAATGACGATGGCTCTTTGGGACTGGAGATTTTCGCCAAATGATATCCGGCAACCAGTAAAAATATTTTATGGTACTGCAGACGACATTATTTCACCGGAGATGCCGCGGCATCTGTGCTCTGAGCTTCGCGATTGCACGGCGCATGAATGGCCGGGCGCAGGACACTATGGGTTTGTGGATCGCGAGCGTTGGACCGAATTTGTGGGCGCGGTCGCTAGTCTGTCTTAGCAAGTCAAAGTCAGCTATTCCCGAGTAGCCGACATCGGATCAGATTACCTTGGCGATTGGGCTGGGATTGGATGATGCACGTTACTTACTGGGTTCAGAGAATCTCGGGCAAGACATCTAAAGTACGCGGCAATCATGGACAAAAAAACAGCGGCCCGATTGAGCCGCTGTTTCCAAATTCCATCCTGAACCAAATCAGTCGAGCGTGCGCGTAACCTCTTCGCGCTCGAAGATTTCGATTACGTCGCCGGCGCGGATATCGTCGTAGTTTTCGAATGCCATACCACATTCCTGACCCGACTGAACCTCGGTCACTTCGTCTTTGAAGCGCTTCAGGGTTTTCAGCGTGCCTTCGTGGATCACCACGTTGTCGCGCAGCAGGCGGACGCCTGCGGAACGACGCGCCACGCCTTCGGTGACCAGACAGCCGGCAACTTTGCCGACACCAGTGACTTTGAAGACTTCGCGGATCTCGGCGTAACCGATGAACTTCTCGCGGATCTCGGCGCTCAGCAGGCCGGATGCGGCCGCTTTCACGTCGTCAACGAGGTCATAGATCACCGAGTAATAGCGGATCTCGACACCCTTCTGGTTCGCGGTGTTCCGAGCGGACGCGTTGGCACGGACGTTGAACCCGAAGATCGGTGCGCCCGAGGCTTCGGCCAGACCGACATCCGTCTCGGTAATCGCACCCACGCCCGAGTGCAGAACACGCACGCGCACTTCGTCGTTCCCGATCTTTTCCATCGCCTGAACGATGGCTTCGGCAGACCCTTGCACGTCCGCTTTCATCAGAATCGGCAGCTCGGTGACGTTTTCGTCTTCCTTTGCCTTCTGCATCAGCTGCTCAAGGGTGGTCGCGGCCCCGGCGGCGGCGCGTTTGTCCTTGGCGGCTTGTTCACGATAGGCGGCGATCTCACGGGCCTGCGCTTCGGTCTCGGTCACGTTCAGAACGTCACCGGCCTCAGGCGTACCATTGAGACCCAGAACCTCGACCGGAACCGAAGGGCCAGCTTCCTTGACGCGTTCACCCTTGTCGTTGATCAGCGCACGGACCTTACCGTATTGCTCACCCACAACGAAGATGTCGCCTTGGTGCAGCGTGCCGTTCTGAACCAGGACCGTGGCTACGGGGCCACGGCCCACGTCCAGCTGTGCCTCGATCACGGCACCTTGGGCGGCGCGGTCGGGGTTGGCTTTCAGTTCCAGAATCTCGGCCTGCAGCGCGATGGCTTCCAGCAGTTCGTCCAGACCCTGCCCGGTGATGGCCGAGACTTCGACGTCCTGAACCTCACCTGACATTTTCTCAACGATCACTTCGTGTTGAAGCAGATCGGTGCGCACCTTGTCCGGGTTGGCATCCGGCTTGTCGACCTTGTTGATCGCAACGATCATCGGCACTTCGGCCGCTTTGGCGTGGTTAATCGCCTCGATCGTCTGCGGCATCACCGCGTCGTCAGCCGCGACAACCAGAACCACGATGTCCGTCACCTGAGCACCGCGCGAACGCATCGATGTAAAGGCCGCGTGACCCGGCGTATCCAGGAAGGTCAGCGTGGTGCCGCCATCGGTTTTCACCTGATAGGCGCCGATATGCTGGGTGATACCACCGGCCTCGCCTGCCACAACGCGTGCATCGCGGATCGCATCCAGCAACGAGGTTTTACCGTGGTCAACGTGACCCATGATGGTGATGACCGGCGGACGCGGCTGCAGGTCGTCCTCGCTGTCTTCGACCTCTTTGATGACGTCTTCAACGTCCGAATCAGAGACACGGGTGACCTTGTGGCCAAACTCTTCGATGATCAGTTCGGCGGTATCGGCGTCGATGGTCTGGTTCTGTGTAACCATCATGCCCATCTGCATCAGCGATTTGACAACGTCAGCAACACGCTCGGCCATACGGTTGGCCAGTTCCGAGACCATGATCGCCTCGGGCAGCTGAACGTCGCGAATTACCTTTTCCCGCTCGACCGGGCCGCCCATGGCTTTCTGACGCGCACGCTCCTGCTTGCGCTTCATCGACGCCATCGAGCGTTGACGGTTTCCTTCGCCACCGGTCGCCTGACCCAGTGTCAGTTTGCCCGAGCGGCGGTTGTCGTCACGGCCTTTACCACGACCGCGCTGTTCGCGTTCGCGATCCTGCTTGCGCGGAGTCGCGGCGGGTGCCGGTTTGCTTGCCGGGGCGCGGGCGGCTTTGGGCTCTTCAGGCGCAGGGGCGGCTGCAGCGCGTTTGGCAGCTTCTTCTGCCTCTTTGCGCTTGCGCTCTTCCTCTTCGGCCTTGGCCTTTGCACGTTCTTCCGCCTCACGCTGTTCGCGTTCCTTGGCTTCCTGCTCGGCGCGGCGACGGGCGCGTTCTTCTTCACGCGCTTTCTCGGCGGCCTCGCGGGCGGCGGCCTCTTCGGCCTCGCGCGCTTTGGCGGCCTGCAATGCCTTCATCCGGCGGGCCATTTCCGCGTCGGAAATCCCGGCAGGGCGGCGCGACGGATCACCCGACGGCGTTGCTCCGCCACCTGGTTTGCCGGCACCCGGCTTGGGGACCACCACGCGTTTGCGTTTGGTTTCCACCACGACATTCTTGGTGCGTCCGTGGCTGAAACTCTGTTTCACATTCCCGGGGCGTGCCCCGCCACGAAGACCCAATGTCTTTTTGCCGTCATTATCGCTCATAAAGCTTCTTACCCTTCCGCGCGGCCCCTGCCGCCGTCATCCGTTTCGCGCAAGCCACGCAGGCGCTGCGCTTCCTCTACAACACGTTTGGCGAGTCCACCAGAGGCCATGGCCGCATGAATCACCGTTTGGCGCCCAAATGCCGCCCCCAACTCATCCGCGGTCAGCCATCCGATGTATTTTCCGAAGTGCGGCGTGCTGAGTTTCGACTTGCCGCGCCCCGATCCATCGCTGGCCTGAATCAGTACCTGAGCCTCTTCCCGGTCCAGCCACGTCTTGACCTTTTCATACCCAGCGACCGCATCGCCGGACTTGCGCGCCAAGCTGAGAAGCTCAACCACACGACGCGCGACTTGTTTTTCGACCTCATCGGCCAGGTCCGCTTGTGCCGAGACTTGCGCCTTGAACCCGCGCGAGAACAGCTTTTTGTTGACCGCTTTGTCCAAGGCCGCGCGATCTGCCGCCACATAGACCCCCCGCCCCGGCAATTTCGCCGCAACATCGGGATAGACCTGACCGTCTGGCCCCGTCACAAACCGGATCAGCCCGTATTTGGGCTGAACCTCGCCCGTGGCGATGCACTTGCGTTCGGGTCCGTCGGACCGATCCTTATGGACGCCACCGCGACCCATGTGCGCACCCCGAGGCCCTGAAATCAGGCCTCGGCCTCCTCGTTTACCGCTTCGCCGTCTTCTTCTTCGGCTTGCTCCAGTTCGGCCGGATCAACCCAGCCCAGCATGATGCGCGCGGTCATGACCAGATCTTGCGCCTCTTCCAGCGAAACGCCGAAAGGCTCAAGCACGCCGTCATCCTTGATACGCTCACCGTCGACCGTGGTCCAGCCGCCCGCCAGTTCCCAGTCGGCGCAGGTGGCAAAGTCTTCCAACGTCTTCACGTCGTCCTTTGCCAGTGCCTCTACCATCTGGGGTGTCAGACCTTCGAATTCAATAAGGCTGTCCTCAGCGCCCAGCGCACGGGCCGCGTCCAGAGCCGCCTTGGCCTGTGCTTCCAGGAATTCGCGGGCACGTGTCTGCAGTTCCTGCGCGGTGCCTTCGTCAACGCCGTCGATGACCAGCAGCTCGTCGATCTCGACATAGGCAACCTCTTCGAGGTTGGTGAAACCTTCGGACACCAGCAGCTGCGCGAAGAATTCGTCCAGATCCAAACTATCCATGAACAGCTGAGTGCGGGCTTCGAATTCTTTCTGACGACGCGCCGATTCTTCGGCTTCGGTCATGATGTCGATATCCAGACCGGTCAGCTGGCTAGCAAGACGCACGTTCTGACCGCGACGGCCAATGGCGAGGCTCAACTGTTCTTCGGGAACAACAACTTCGATTTTGCCGGCTTCTTCGTCCAGAACCACCTTGGAAACCTCGGCGGGTTGCAGTGCGTTCACCAGGAAGGTCGGCTGATCTTCGTTCCACGGAATGATGTCGATCTTTTCACCCTGCAGTTCGTTCACAACGGCCTGCACGCGGCTGCCGCGCATACCAACGCAGGCACCGACCGGATCAATCGAACCATCATAGGAGATTACGGCGATCTTGGCACGCGAACCTGGGTCGCGGGCGACGGCCTTGACCTCGATGATGCCGTCATAGATTTCCGGCACTTCCATCTTGAACAGCTCAGCCATGAATTCCGGCGCCGTGCGCGACAGGAAGATCTGGTGACCACGTACTTCGCGGCGGACTTCTTTGATATAGGCGCGCACACGGTCATTCGGGCGATAGCTTTCGCGGCCGATCTTGTCGTTGCGGCGCAGAACGGCTTCAGCACCGCCCAGATCGACGATGACATTGCCAAATTCTTCACGCTTGACCGCACCGTTGATGATGGTGCCTGCGCGATCCTTGAATTCTTCGTACTGACGATCACGCTCGGCTTCGCGGACCTTTTGCAGAATGACCTGCTTGGCGGATTGGGCAGCAATCCGGCCCATTTCAACCGGCGGCACTTCTTCAACGAAAACGTCACCCACCTCGGGCGATTCCATGTACTGCTTGGCCTGCTCGACGGTCATCTCGGACTGGTAGTTTTCCAACTCGTCGTCTTCGACAACGGTACGAACGCGCGTAAAGGTCGCCTTGCCGGTCTTGCGGTCGATGCTGACGCGAATGTCCATCTCAGCGCCGTAACGGCTCTTGGCGGCACGGGCGAGCGATTCTTCCATCGCTTCGACAACCAGACCGGGGTCGATCATCTTTTCGCGGGCCACGGCCTCGGCGGTCTGCAGCAGCTCCAGCTGGTTGGCTGAGGTGATTGCCATCAGTTCGTCTCCTCTTCGGACCCTTCGGTCTCAATCTCGTCGAAAGCGTTTTCGTTCAGGGCACCGGCGTCTTTGCGCTGGCGCAGCATTTCCTTGATCAGGTCATCGGTCAGGACCAGCTTGGCGTCGCTTAGCCAGTCAAATTGCAGACCAATGGTGATTGTCTCGGAACCCTCGGGAATGTTGATCAGAACCTCATCCCCTTCGATACCGGCCAACTCGCCCTTAAAGCGGCGGCGGCCGTCGATCAGTTCGGCGGTTTCGATCTTGGCCTCATACCCCTCGAACGTCTCAAAATCCTTGAGACGGGTCAAAGGGCGGTCAATGCCAGGACTGGAAACCTCAAGCGTATAGGTATCCAGGATCGGGTCCTCGACATCCAGCGTGGCGCTGACCGCATTCGAAATTTCGGCGCAATCATCCACCTCGATGCCGCCATCAGGCTTGTCGGCCATGATCTGCAGCGTGGTTTGCTTGCCGCTCATCAAGCGGATACGGACCAGCTCATACCCCAGATCTTCGATCACGGGGGTGATGATCTCGGCCAGTCGCCGGTCAATGGCAGCTTTAGCTATCAGGTCGTTTGTCATCAGGTTCTCTACCCTTCATCCGGGCACAAAAAAACGGGCGCGCGGCCCGTCGAATTTTCCGGTGGAGCCCCGGACCGAAGCCCGACACGCCGCTGTTGGAACTGCATATACGCAGGGTTTCCCGAATCTGCAACCCCCGGAGGGATTCGTGATCGGATTTACGCCCGCCACCACCGTTCGGCGATGCGTCCATCGTCCAACACGCGACCCGAACCGATCTGGCGCGGCATCCCCACATGCGGAGCAACGGCCAGCGCCATATCCGATTCGCTTGGGTGATAACGCAGACCACGCTGGCCTTTCAGGTCTTCGCCTTCGGGCAGAGCTGCGACATCAACATATCCGTCCCGCAGCGCCTCGGCGCGCACATGGGCGTCGGGGATCACGATGATTTCCACCGTATCAGCCCATCCTGCAGTACCGGCCTTATAATGGCCCGCGACCTTGCGCCCTAAAAAGTGGCGCTCATCATCGGCCCGTTCGACCCGATAGCATCCGGTGCCATTGGCCCTGTCCAGAGGCGTCACGCCCTGCCCGTCGCGTGCAATGACAAAACGGCTGTCGGCCAGCAGGAACGGCAGGCCCGGGTTGGCCTCGGCCAGCTCCAATTGGACCATGTCGGGCGACAGGGCTTCGGCCCGGCCCACCTCATTCAAAACAGAGATCACGTCGGAAACATCCAGCGCCGCGCCATCGTGAAACGCCACATGGGACCGCAGATCAAAGCGCCAGATGCGCGCCGTCGCGTCCGTATGCCAGCCGGTCGCCAGCTCGCCGCGCAAGGTGCCGTCGGGCGCGATCTCGGTCAGGGTGTCGAATACGGCCCCGCGTGAGACCTGCTCCAGACTGTCATCGCGCGGCACCGCCAAGCGCAGCGTCCCACCCGCCTTGGGTGTATCTGCCAAGGACGCACCCGTCGCCGCCAGCAAGGCTGCAGCGGCACCCGAGGCAAACAAAGCACGGCGATCAATCCGGGTCATGCGACCTCCTCAGCCACGCGGTCCATGATTCGGACCAGTTCGGCACTGATGCCTGGTTCTGACAGGGCGTGGCCCGCATTGCGCACCATCTGCAGTTCGGCATTTGGCCAGAGTTGGGACAGCCTCCAGGCTGCCTGCGGTGGGCAAATCATATCATAGCGGCCCTGCACGATATGGCCGGGGATATGGGCGATCCTGCCCATCTGATCCAGAATCTGCCCGTCTTTTTCAAGGAAAGCGCTGTTGATGAAATAGTGATTCTCAAGTCGCGCAAACGCGCGCGCGTATTCGCCGGGGCTTTCCCCGGCACTACCGTGAGAATGCATGGACGCCAACGCGTTTTCCCACGCAGACCATGCCCGTGCGTAAAGGATTTCCGTCGCACGATCACCCGAGAACAGGCGCTTGTTATAAGCCCCGATCGTATCGTACAGTTCACTGTCGGTCAGCAAAGCGGTGAACTTCGCCCATTGCTCGGGCCAGAATTTACCTGCGCCGCCGCCATAAAACCAATCCAGTTCGGCCTGCGTCGCCAGGAAAACCCCACGCAGCACAAGCCTGTTCACACGGTCCGGATGGGCCTGCGCATAGATCAACGCCAATGTTGCGCCCCAGCTGCCGCCAAATACGGTCCAGTCGTCGATATCCAGCAGGGTACGCAAACGTTCAATATCTGCCACCAGATGCCAGGTGGTGTTGTCCTCCACAGATGCGTGGGGCCGCGAGCGCCCGCATCCGCGCTGGTCAAACAGAATCACCCGATAGGCTTCAGGATCGAAATACCGTCGCATCGCCGGGCTGCAGCCGCCGCCGGGTCCTCCATGCAACACGACAACGGGTTTCCCATCAGGATTGCCGCATTGCTCCATATAAATGCGGTGGCCTTCGCCCACATCCACCATCCGCTGATCAAAAGGATCGATCGGCGGGTAAAGATATTGCACTGCGCGCTTTTGGTCCGGGTACTTGTCCATTATGGCCCTATATAGTCCTTAAACGTAAAAGAGCATACGGAGACAGGAATGCAAGCGCATCCGAACACTGTGGACCCGTCCGAGATCGCAAAATTCGAGGCTGTGGCGGCGGAATGGTGGGATCCTCACGGAAAATTCAAACCTCTGCACATGCTGAATCCGTGCCGTCTGGACTATATCACACAACAGATTGCGGGTGAATTTGACCGTGATCTAAAGGCCGCGAATCCCTTCGAGGGCCTGCGTCTGCTGGATATCGGCTGCGGCGGCGGGCTTCTGAGCGAACCCATGGCCCGCCTTGGGGCCACCGTGGTCGGAGCTGACGCCGCTGCGGGTAACCTTCCCGTCGCTCGCATTCATGCCGAGCAATCAGGGTTGGAGATCGACTATCGCCACACCACCGCCGAGGATATGGCGGCTGCGGGAGAGCAGTTCGACGTGGTGCTGAACATGGAAGTGGTGGAACACGTTGCCGACCCGCTGAGCTACCTGACTGCCACGCAGCAGCTTCTGAAACCCGGCGGGCTGCAGATTTGTTCCACTATCAACCGCAACCCGAAATCCTATGCGATGGCCATCTTCGGGGCCGAGGTCGTCATGCGCTGGCTGCCACGCGGCACGCATGAGTGGAACAAGTTCATCACCCCCGATGAGCTGTTCGACCTGCTGCGCCAGGCCGGGCTGGAGCCGGTCGACCGCAAGGGATTCGTGTTCAACCCGATCCTGTGGAGCTGGTCGATCTCGGATCGCGATCTGAGCGTGAATTATGTGACGGCGAGTGTGAAGCCGGGCACGTAGGATGGGTGCACGCATCCATCATTTCGACGACAAAACAGGCGCGATGGGTGCAAGCACCCATCCTACAAGACGCGGCAGCGCTTAAGGTTGAAGTTTTCGGCAATATTTTCTCGTTGAAGTGCCTGAGCGAACCTGTCGCTTATAAAGAATGCGTCATTGAAACACTTCTCTACCCATATGTCCGCGCCTTCAAGACACTCCAACCCTAACGCAACATCATCATCAGCCCATCCTGCAGCGCGGCCTCTGACTCTTAGCCTATCTTCCTCCGACCATGATTTAGGAGCCGCTGATTTCTCTGTTCTCGGAGATTGCTCTGCCAAAAACGTATCCTTAACGTTTCCGATGTTCAGATAGCTGTGGTGCAAGTTCAGTGGGGTCTTTTGATCTTTTTTGAAAAACAACGTCGAATAAACTGCGCCTCCGCCAATATCGAGCGTTTTTAGAACTTCGACGACTTCGGGAGAGATGAGAAAGAATCCTGCATTGGCAAAATGCCTGAGTTTTTGAGGGCGGCCATTTCTAGCAATTGTCTTTTTGGGGAACTTACCTTCGTCCAGAGCTAACCCGCGTTCATTCCGCAATGCTGACAGTCTTGCTTCTTCAAGGGTTTCATCACTCAGGTACAAATCACCGGTAAAATCACAGTAGTACGATGTTCCAATGATGACATCGCATCCCCACGCTACTTTACTCATTGTCATTAGCCATTTGCGTCAACCCTACTCCCCCTCCAACTGCAACCGCAAATCCCGCAGCACAGGCAGCGTGCTGCGGACCCGCTCCAACCCCAGCTCTCCAACCACGCGGTTGATCAGCGGCGCAATGGACGAAATCGCCTGATCCCGCGCGCGACGACCAGCGGGGCTGATGGCGACCATCTTGCGGCGGGCGTCGTCCCAGTCGGGGCGAATGTGGATGTATCCGGCCCATTCAAGCTTGGCCAAGGTGTTGGTCATCGCTCCGCGCGTGACGTGAAAGGTGCTGGCCAGTTGCGCGGGCGTGCGCTCATCTCCCACAAACACCAGATGGTTCAGCACCGAGAAATGCGAGATTTCCATGCCCTTGGGCAGCACCCGGCTCAGCCGGTTGCGCAGCAATTGATCGGCGGTCAGGATCTCGCTGAATAGCGTGACCGCAAGGGCATTATGTTCGTCAGTCATGTCTCGGTTCTGGATCAAGGCCCGTCGAAAGGCCGTACGTGAGTCAGTGAGGGCACGCGACGGCGCGCCCCCGTCACAGAACTATCATCCAAATCGAAAAAGTGAATGCCCGGATCGGTGCCTGCGTCGATGACGACCTCTCCCCATGGGGCCACAACCATGCTGTGGCCGTAGGTATGGCGGGTCTTGCCTCGGGTTTTCGGATGCGTGCCGGTCTGCGCCGGAGCCACAACCCAGCACCCAGTCTCAATCGCCCGTGCGCGCAGCAGCGATTCCCAATGCGCCGCACCGGTCACAGGTGAAAACGCCGCCGGAACAGTCAGAATACGCGCACCCGCCTGCGCCAAGGTCGCATAGAGATATGGGAAGCGGATATCGTAACAGATGGTCATGCCGACCTTGCCGAAATCGGTCTCGGCAAGAACAGCGCGGTCGCCAGGACGATAATTCTTGGATTCGCGAAAGGTCTCAGACTCCGAGACCTGCACGTCAAACATATGAACCTTGTCATACCGCGCTACGATCTGCCCCTGCGGGTCGATCATGAAAGAGCGGTTGGCAAAGCGCCCATCGGCATCATGGGTTTTGATCGCCAATGAGCCGATCAGCAGCCAAACGCCCAAAGCGGCGGCCTGATCGCGCAGGCCCGCCAGCGTGATGTCATCTTCTTCATGCTGCAAAACCTCGCGCTGCCGCGTCGTGCTGGTCGAGACGCAGTTCGTCACCTCAGGCGTCAGGATGAAGCGCGCGCTCTGGCCTGCGGCTTCGGCCATCATGGCGCGCACGGTCGCCAGATTCTCAGCCGGGTCATCCGACGAACAAAGCTGCAGCAGCGCGGTTTTCATCAGGCGGCCAGCAGACGGTCCAGCTTGCCCTGACGCTCAAGCTCATAGAGGTCGTCACAGCCGCCCACATGCTGCGTGCCGATGAAAATCTGCGGCACAGTGCGCTTGCCGCCGGCCCGTTGGATCATCTCAGGCTTGCGTTTAGGATGCAGCAGCACGTCGACTTCCTTAAACTCGACGCCTTTCTGTTTCAGCAACCGCTTGGCGGCGTGGCAAAAGCCGCAAAGCGGCGAGGTGTAGATTTCAACCGGTTTCATTGTCCGTCCCCGCGGGTTTCGCGCAATCTTGTGCGAATTAGGCATCCTTGGCAACGCGCGCCAGAGCCAACACGAAAATATGATTTGCACCGGAGGCAAGGCAGACACGCGCGCACGCGGCCAGCGTCGCGCCCGAGGTCATGACATCATCCACCAACAATACATCGCGCCCCTGCAAGCGGTGTAGCCGTTTTGGATGACCCACGATCGCGCCAGAAAGGGTTTCTGCCCGTTCTTCTGTGGTTTTCCCATCCAGAACCGGCGTACGCACGCGGCGCACCAGAAGGTCTGGGCATACATCCAGCCCGGTCTGCCTGCCCAAATGCTGTGCCAACAGCGCCGACTGGTTGTAACGCCGCTTCAGCAAGCGCGACCAATGCAAGGGCACTGGCGCGATCAGCATACCGTCGCGTAACAAATCCCGCCCAGCCAGCGCCATCCAGCGCGCTGCCGGGCGTGCCAGTTCCGGCCTGTCGCCGTGTTTCAAAGCCAAAATCAACGACCGCGCCTTGCCGTCATAGAGCAACGCTGCCCGTCCATCCTGCCATGGACGGGGTGTTTTGATGCAATCATCACATTCGATCCGATGACCATCCGCCTCGCCCGGCAGTGGTACGCCGCAGCTTTCGCACACCACCCCTCCAATAAAAGGTGTGTCACGCCAACAAGACCCGCAGAGACCAAAATCCGCCTCGGTCAGCTCGCCGCATCCGATACAGCGAGGTGGATAGATCACCTGAACAGCGGTTTGAATCCGCTGCCACATGCGATAGTTCCGCCTTATGAAACTACCCGATTCCAACGCACCCTCTCTGTTCGACCGCCCGGCCCTGACCCGGCACCGTGCCCGCGCGCGGGATGAGGCGCTGTTTCTGCACCACGCCGCAGTGGACGAAGTGCAGGATCGGCTTGCCATGGTTAACAAAGCCTTTACGGCCCCGGTTGTCGTGACGCCCTTTGCGCAGATTTGGCAGGGTGTGCTGCCAGAGGCACATATCGTTGAGGATGACGAAGTTCTGGATCTCACGCCCGGCGCCCATGACTTGGTTATCCATGCCATGGCCCTGCATTGGGCCAATGATCCCGTGGGGCAGCTGATCCAGTGCCACCGCGCCCTGCGTCCCGACGGGCTGCTGCTGGTGGTCTGTTTGGGTGGTGAAACCCTGCACGAGCTGCGTGCCGCCCTTGGACAAGCCGAGATCGAGGTCACCGGCGGCCTCAGCCCCCGCATCGCGCCGATGGCCGAACTGCGCGATCTGGGCGGCTTGCTGCAGCGGGCCGGGCTAGCGCTGCCCGTCGCCGATACCGCGCGTCTGACGGCGGAATACCGCGACCTGATCCACCTGATGCGCGATCTTCGGGCGATGGGGGAAGCCAACAGCCTCTTCGGCCGCCTGAAACGCCCCACAAGACGGCAGGTCTTTGCCCGGGCGCAGCAGATCTATGCCGACCATTTCACCACGCCTCACGGCCGTCTGGCCGCCACGTTCGAGCTGATCTGCCTGACCGGCTGGTCGCCCGATGACAGCCAACAAAAACCCTTGCGCCCCGGATCGGCCAAAGCACGCCTTGCCGATGCGTTAGGTACAAAAGAAGGCAAACTGCCCGATTGACGACCGGGTTTTTCCGGTTATCTCAGCCCGGTACGCAGAAATTCAGGAAGCCCGCCATGTTTGACGCCACCCGCCCCGATCATGCCCCCGCAGACCACCCCAAGGTCAAAATGGGCCGTGTCGGCATTTTGCTGGCCAATCTGGGCACGCCGGACGACTACAGCTATTGGCCGATGCGCCGCTATCTGAACGAGTTTCTGTCGGACCAGCGGGTGATCGACTATCCCAAGTGGAAATGGCAGCCGATCCTACAGGGGATCATACTGACCAAACGCCCCTTCAGCTCGGGCGAGGCGTACAAGTCGATCTGGAATCACGACAAGGGCGAAAGCCCGCTGATGACAATCACCAAGGATCAAACCTCCAAGCTGCGCGATGCGATGAAGGCCCGGTATGGCGATCAAGTCATGGTCGATTTCTGCATGCGCTACGGCAACCCATCAACCAAGTCCAAGGTTCGCGAGATGGTGGCCGCGGGCTGTGACCGCATCCTGTTCTTCCCGCTCTATCCACAATACGCGGGCGCCACGACCGCCACGGCAAACGATCAGTTCTTCCGCGCGTTGATGGAGGAAGCCTGGCAACCGGCCAGCCGCACTGTGCCTGCCTATTTTGATGAACCCGCCTACATCGACGCTTTGGCCAGCTCAGTGGAAAAAGCCTATGCGGCAATGGATACCAAGCCGGACATTCTGGTCTGCTCGTACCACGGCATGCCGGAACGATATCTGCAGCAGGGCGATCCATATCACTGCCAATGTGCCAAGACATCGCGCCTTCTGAAAGAGCGGCTGGGCTGGCCGGACGATCAGCTTGTGTCCACCTTCCAATCCCGGTTTGGGCCGGAAGAATGGCTGAAGCCCTATACGGTCGATCACGTGGCCGAGCTGGCAAGACAGGGCAAGAAAAACATCGCAGTCATCGCACCGGCATTTTCCGCCGATTGCATCGAGACGCTAGAAGAGATCAATGAAGAGATCAAAGAAAGCTTCGAAGAATCAGGTGGTGAGACCTTTACCTATATCCCGTGCCTCAATGACGATGATTCGCATATCGCGGCCTTGGGTAAGGTGGTCGAAGACAATCTGAAAGGCTGGCTGGACTGAGTATTACCCCACCTTCAGACATGAAAAAAGGCGGTGGAGCGATCCACCGCCTTTTCTCTAGATGATGCTCGTCAAATTAGCTTGCGGCAACAGCTGCGGCAACGACGACCAGCAGGATCAGCGGCAGGATGATGCCCTGCGACGAACCTTGAGTTTCCTCAACAACAACCGGTGCTTCAACAACCGGCTCTTCCAGGTTGCCAGCATATGCGGTCGAAGCAGCAGCAGTCAGTGCAGCGGCGAGAACGAGTTTTTTCATATTAACCTCCAGAATTTGCACGGTTCCAGATAGCGAAACCGCGCACCCAAGACTTACCTCGTAACTTTTTAATAATCAGCTATGCGACTGGAATGCAATTGGAACTTGCGCCGCAAGCGGGTTCGTGCGCGAAAATGTCGTCAAATTAGCAACACTTGCGTGCCGACCTTCGCCATTGAAAACAGTTCCGCTATATCTTCATTAAAAAGTCCAATGCACCCGTTCGACGATCTGCGGCCAATTTTGCGCGTATCGTGCGTGCCGTGGATGCGGTAATACTTCCAACTTAGATATAAAGCATGTGTTCCCAATGGGTTATCCGGACCAGGTGGAATATAGTCCGGCCATTCGGGGTTACGTTTTTTCATCGATGGGGTCGGCGACCAGCTTGGCCCCTCAACCTTCCGGATTACGCTGGTGCGTCCACGGCGGGTCAGTTCCTCGGTCAGAGGCACGGACGAGGGATACAGTTTATAGACGCTTTGGTCATCTGACCAGTAATGCAGCGCTCGTGATACAGTATCGACCAAAATGGCCCCGTTTCTGGTGTTTGAGAAATAGGGCTGCCAGTCCAGCGCACGAAAACCCGAGATATTGCGGCGCACTTGAGGTTCTGGTTCCGGCGCGGGGCGTAGTGGATCCCCCGGGATATATTGGGCAATCGCGGGTGAGGCCAGAACGGCTGACGCGCCGGCAAGAAATCCTCGACGCGTGGACTTGTGAATATGTTTCGTGACCATGGCGAACGGTCCTTTGCTAAGGCAAATCTAAAAATTTAACGCATTCTATTGCCAGAATGCTTCAGTCGCAAATCAAACCGGCAGATTCATGCGAAACAGGGCCACTGGGCGTTTGCCCAAGGCGGTCTGTCGCGCTATGCCGTAGGATAACTCAACCATCAGGTCTCTCATGACGCGTATCCTTTCTTTACTCATTGCCTGCTTTTTCGCACTGGCTGCATGTACCCCCAGCAGTACCCCAACCTACGGAGCGGATGGTCGCCCCCTACCGACGGTCTACAAAATCCGCGGCAACCCGGAAAAACTGCAGTTTCGCATGCTGGATTCGGTCAACGCATTGCGACAAGCACAAGGTCTGCAACCGGTACAACTGAACTCACAGCTCAATGCCGCAGCAGCGACGCACTCCAAAGACATGGCGCGCCAGAACCGCCCCTGGCATTTTGGCTCTGACGGATCATCGCCGATCGACCGCGCTGCGCGTGTCGGATATTATGGCACGTTCCTGGGTGAGGCGATTTCCGAGACTTATGAAACCGAAACCGAGACGCTGGCCGCCTGGATGCAGGAACCTGGGCCACGATCGGTCATCATGGACCCAAAGGCCACACAAATGGGCTTTGCCTGGCATCAGGAAGGTGGCGGCAAAATCTGGTGGACGCTGGAAATGGGTGCCGGCGGGTAATCGCAATCCCAGTCAAAAACAAAAAGGCCCCCGATATCACGGGGGCCTTTTTGTATCTGAGACCGCTTAAGCTGCCTGCATCGACTGCGCTTCGGTCAGAATGGCATATAACTTGACCGGATCAGGATTGGCCCGCAGTTTTGCGCAGACCGACGTGTCGCGCAGGGTGCGGGATACCAAGGCAAGCGCCTTCAGGTGATCCACCCCAGCCTCTTCCGGCGCGAAAAGAGCAAAGGCGATATCAACCGGCTGGCGATCGACAGACCCGAAATCAATTGGCTTTTCCAGCATGACAAAGACGCCCGAAACGGATTCGAGCTCGGACATCCGCGCGTGCGGTAGGGCGACGCCATGCCCAACACCGGTTGGCCCCAGGCTTTCCCGCTCGAGCAGCCCGTCAACAACAATCTGGGCGGCAAGGCCCAGGGTCACCTCAGCTACGTCGGCGATTTCCTGAAACAACCGCTTCTTGCTGGAAGCGGCGGACAGTACGCGAACTGCTTCGGGCTTCAGTATGCTCGAAAGCTCCATGATCATGCTCCACGGCGACGCCCCCGCATGTGCAGGGGCATGCCTTTGCTATTCTTGCCTGTTACGGATCAATCCAGCCGATATTACCGTCTTCCCGACGGTACACGACGTTCAATCCGTCCTTGTTTTCATTCCGGAACACCAGCACCGGGGCACCAACCAGTTCCATCTGCATTACGGCTTCACCAACACTCAGCGACGGTATCTTGGTTTCCATCTCGGCCACAATCATCGGTTGCAGAGAATCGGGCTCCGCCGCCGACTCAGACTCGTCAGAGGCGAGGATATAAGACGACGCTCCAAAGAGTTCAACAGGCTCAGACCGATCCTTGTGATGGTCTTTCAAACGCCGCTTATACCGGCGCAGCTGAGTCTCCATCTTGTCGCAGCAGCCTTCGAACGCCGCATAGATTTCGGTCGCGTGGGCCTTGGCCTGTGCAGTCAGACCAGTGGAAAGATGCACGGTAGTTTCGCATACATATTCATGCGCTGAACGGGAAAAGACGACGTTGGCATCTGTCGGACGCTGGGCATATTTGCCCACAACTTCGCCCAGTTCGCTCTGAACGTGAGTTTGCAGCGCCGCACCGATGTCGATCTGTTTTCCGCTGATTTGGTAACGCATGTGATCTCCTTCACAATTCACACCCATTTTGACGTAGCGTAACGCGACGTGTGTGTTTTTATCGGGTGGGGGGTAGGGACATTCCTTGCAGTAGCCGTAACGTTCCCCCTTTGAAGAAGGAGCATCGTGATCCAGACGGGAACCGAAGAAATGCCATGACCCAATTGAGGCAAGAGACGGCGGAAGAGTCAATCAAAACAGACGTGTATATACGTGATTTCCGCCATGCAATCGGCGCATTTCTGCGCAAGCTCATGAAATCCGGAAGTTTTCACCCAAATAGACGCGGCGGACGTTTTCGTTTTCGACCACTTCGTCGGGGGTTCCCGACATCAAGACCTGCCCGTCATGCAGGATGTACGCCCGGTCCACAATTTCCAGCGTTTCTCGCACATTATGGTCGGTGATCAGAACCCCGATGCCGCGCTTTTTCAGATCGGCCACAAGGTGGCGGATATCCCCGACGCTGATCGGGTCAACGCCCGCAAAGGGTTCATCCAAAAGCAGATATTTCGGATCAGCGGCCAGACAGCGCGCGATCTCGACCCGACGGCGCTCACCGCCCGACAAAGCCAGCGCCGGCGCGCGGCGCAGGTGTTCGATCGAAAAATCCGACAGCAGTTCCTCAAGCCGTTCCTTGCGACGATGGGCGTGCTTAACAGTGATATCCAAGACCGAGGCGATGTTGTCTTCCACACTCATGCCGCGAAAAATCGACATTTCCTGCGGCAAATAACCGATACCCAACCGCGCACGACGGTACATCGGCAGGGTCGTTACTGTCTGTCCGTCAATCGTGACCGTACCCGCTTCGGGGAACACCAATCCGGCGACCGAGTAGAACGTGGTGGTCTTGCCTGACCCATTCGGGCCCAGCAGCGCCACAACCTCGGACCGGTCCAGCGTCATCGAAACATCCCGGATCACGGTCTTCTTGCGGTAAGATTTCCGCAGTTTGTCAATCTTGAGACCAGAAGTGCCCTCTGCCACCGTCAATTCAGGACGCGCCATCAGTTGCCGCCCTGCTGCAGGATCGTTTTGACGTTGCCGGTCATTGTCGCCGTGCCGGTGGTTAGGTTGGCATTCATCTGATCGCCGCTGATTGTGCTGGGCCCCTGCGTCAGCAACACATTGCCCTTCATCACAATCACGCCGGAGTCGATCGTGTATTCAGCCCAATCGCCCTGCGCCGCATCTGGGGGGCTGATCAGAACCACGTCGTCGACCGCTTCCATCCGCTCGATACCCGAGCGTTCTTCGTTATAAACAACCAGAACCCGTTCGGCCGTCAGGCGCATCTCACCTTGAATGACGATCACATTGCCCAGAAACTCGGCTGACCCGTCCTCTTGGTTGACGTTCAGGGTTTCCGAGGTCACCTCGACCGGCTGCGTCGGGTCAGCTTTCACGGCGCCAAACGCGACCTGAGCTTCCTGCGCTGCTGCAGAAAAAGCACCCAGGGTCACAACAAGGCAAACAAGGACAAATCGAAAATCGAACACAGGTTATCTTTCTGCTTTTTCCGGGTCGTATATCAGCTTCACGCCGTCTGTAAAAATAATATGGACCGGTCCGTCCTTTTTTTCCGTACCAAACGTCATGCCGCCTGCGGAAAAGTTACCGATGATGCCGGTGCCGTTGACCTGCCCCGGCGCATCGCCGCGGATTTCGTCCAGCGCGGTGTTCAGCAGATCGGTCGTGATTTCAGTTCCATCCGTCGAGGTGATGACCACATCACCCACAAAGGTCGCAGTATTCTTGTCCGGTCGGATCATGCCAGAATTGGAATCCAACGTTATGACGCCGCCGTCCGACAGGCCCAGGCGTCCTTTGAATTCCGCGGCAGTTGGGACGGAGGCCTCGGTTCCTTGTGTGGCCCTGACTGCCTCTATCTGAACATCTTCACCTTTTCGCGTGGTGCCTCGGTATTTGGGGTTCGTCACAACCTGATCAGCAAGCCGCTCATCAATGTCTTTCTGACTAAAGGGAACAGACACATTGGTGTCGATCGTGCGCGACAACAGGAACACGGTGGACAGCATCAAAATTGCCACCAGCGGCAGCAAAACCTTGAGAAACTGTACCCTGCGAGAGTGTCCATCCACCGCGCGACCCTCCCGTCTAACCCAGCCCGACGCGCAGGCAGTCGTGGATATGCAGGATACCCTGCGCACGCCCATCAGTTTCAGGATCTACGACAAACAAGCAAGTAATCTTAGGTTTTTGCATTGTCATGAGCGCGACCGCAGCTTCAGCCAATTCGTCGGGGCCTACGGTACGCGGATTTGCAGTCATGACCTCTTCGGTGGTCTTGTTCAACAACCCGTCCATGTTCCGGCGCAAGTCACCATCGGTCACAATGCCAACCAGTCGGCCTTCGTCGTCGGTCACGCCAACGACACCAAAGCTCTTCTGGCTCATCACCAAAAGCGCCTCACTCATAGGAGTACTAGTAGTAACAAGAGGCAGATCCTCGTGCATCAGGTCGCGCACTGTGGAAAGCTGCGCGCCCAGCTTGCCACCAGGGTGGAAGGCACGGAAATCTTCTGGCTTGAAATCGCGGTAATTCATCAGCGCGATTGCCAGCGCGTCTCCCATCGCCAGCGTTAACGTGGTCGAGATCGACGGCACCATACCGAACCCGCAGGCCTCGCCCAATGAGGGGATCAACAGATGCACGTCCGCCTGTTTCATCAGCGTGCTTTCGGGCTTGCTGGACAGACCAATCAACGGGATGCCGAAGCGGCGGGTAAAGGCCAGCAGGTTGGCCAGTTCCGGCGCCTCACCTGAATTGGAGATGGCCAGAACCACATCGCCTTTCGACACCATACCCAAATCGCCGTGGCTTGCCTCGGCCGGATGCACGAAATAGGCGGGCGTTCCGGTGCTGGCCAGCGTGGCCGCGATCTTGTGGCCGATATGGCCCGATTTTCCGATGCCGCTGATGATAATGCGGCCCGGCGCCTGCAGGATCAGTTGCAGGGCTTCGGCAAAGTCTTCATTCAGGCTGTCGGCCAACACGTCAAGCGCGCGGGCTTCGTCGGTGACGACCTGGCGGGCGGTTCTCAGGAATGCTTCGGTATCGGTCATGAGTGCGCAAAAATATCCGTTTCAGGCCAACCGGCGAGGTCAAGTTTCGCACGCATCGGCAGGAAGTCAAAACACGCCTGCGCCATCTCGGTGCGGCCTTCGCGGGCCAGACGCCCGTCCAGTGCTTCGCGCAGTTGATGCAGGTACAAAACGTCCGAGGCCGCATATTCCAGCTGCGCATCGGTCAGGGTTTCCGCCCCCCAGTCGCTCATCTGCTGCTGCTTCGAGATATCGACGCCGATCAGCTCTTGGCACAGGTTCTTCAGCCCGTGACGGTCGGTATAGGTGCGCACCAGGCGGCTGGCGATCTTGGTGCAATAGACCGGCGCGGCCAGTGCTCCGAACGTGTGATACATCGCGGCAATGTCAAACCTGCCGAAATGGAAAAGCTTCAGGACGTCGGGATTCTCCAGCATCGCGCAGAGGTTCGGCGCCTCGGTCTGCCCGATTTCCACCTGCACGATATGGCTATTGCCATCGCCACCTGACATCTGGATCACGCACAGGCGGTCACGATGAGGATTCAGCCCCATGGTTTCGCAGTCAATGGCCACAACAGGGCCCAGGTCCAACCCGTCCGGCAGGTCGTTTTTATACAGGTGGTTCGCCACGAGGGTCTTCCTTTATGCGATATCGCCCCCGAGATAGGAGGTTTGGCCCGCAAACTCAACGCTATCAATACAATGCGCCCAAGTTGCGCGGATTTCTTGACCCCGAAACGATTGGCGGGAAAATGGACTTGGGCGCAAAGCCTTGCTCGTGTTGTCGAAAGGTTTAAACAGCCGATGCTCAACATCCTGAAAAACCGCGTGTATCGCCATCTGCTTGCTGCACAGGTTGTGGCGCTGACGGGTACTGGCCTGGCAACGGTGGCGCTGGGGCTTCTGGCCTATGATTTGGCCGGGGACGCCGCCGGGCTGGTATTGGGCACCGCGCTGACGATCAAGATGGTGGCCTATGTCGTCATCGCCCCAATCGCAGCGGCATTTGCCGAAAGGCTCGACCGGCGCCGGATGCTGGTTGCGCTTGATTTGGTTCGGGCGGCGGTCGCTGTGTGTCTGCCCTTCGTGACAGAGATTTGGCAGATCTATGTCCTGATCTTCATGCTGCAATCAGCTTCAGCCGGGTTCACCCCGGCGTTTCAGGCCACGATTCCAGACGTGCTGACCGATGAGGAGGATTATACCAAGGCCCTGTCCCTATCGCGGCTTGCCTATGATCTGGAAAGCTTGCTCAGCCCGATGCTGGCCGCTGCACTTTTACTTTTCGTCAGTTTTGACAGCCTTTTCTGGGGCACCGGTTTGGGCTTTGTCGCGTCTGCTATGTTGGTGGTGTCGGTCGCGTTGCCTTCACCCAAGCCGAACAAACGCCGCGGAATATACGACCGAACCACCCGCGGCATTCGCCTTTACCTGAGCACGCCCAGACTGCGCGGATTGCTGGCCTTGACATGGACAGCCGCCGCGCTGAGCGCGATGGTCATCGTCAACACGGTTGTCATTGTGCGCGCCGATCTGGGCCTTTCGGAAAGCGCGGTTGCTGTCGCGCTGGCCGGATTTGGCGGTGGGTCGATGCTGGCGGCCTTTGCTCTGCCCCGCGTCCTGAATATCTACAAGGACCGCTCTGTCATGCTGGCCGGAGCGACCTTTGGCACCCTCGCCATGGGTCTGTCCGCCGGCTTGTTCGCATTTTCCCTGGTCTCACTAGGCAGCCTCGCAGCCTTTTGGGCCTGCATCGGCTTCGGTTATTCCGCGACACTGACACCGTCGGGCCGATTGTTGACCCGCACGGCCGGACCCGAAGATCGACCCGCCCTGTTTGCCGCCCAATTCACCTTGTCCCACGCCTGCTGGCTTGTCCTGTACCCGTTGACCGGCTGGATCATGACCAAGACTGGCCCTGCCGAGACGCTGGGGTGGATGACGATTGCCGCGGTGCCGGGGCTGATGGCGGCCTTGCTCATCTGGCCAAAGGGTCAGAAAGCCGTTTCAAAAGAACGCGCTGACACACCTTGAGCCGCCGGGCTACTCTGCTTTACACCTTGGGACATCATGGATCAGCTAGACCGCCGCATCATCGCCGCCCTGCAACACAACGCCCGCGAGTCGACGTCGAAAATCGCCGCAAAACTGGGCGTGGCCCGGACCACGGTACATGAACGGATTCGCAGGATGGAAGACAGCGGCGTGATCGCCGGGTATTCGGTGGTTCTGAACAGCCCCGAAGACGCACCACGGGTGCAGGTGGTTGTGCTTTTGGAAGTGCAGCAAAAGGAAACCACTCGCATCATCAAGCGGCTTGAGGCTTACCCCGAGGTGAAACTCTGCCTTTCGATCAATGGTGAGTTCGACCTGCTGTTGTCCGCTGAGGCGCCAAGGATCGAGGATCTGGATATTCTGGTCGACGATCTAGCTAAGATTCCGGGCGTGCTGCGCACCAATACCAGCGTTGTCTTCCGCCGTCGGATTGACCGAATTTGACGGCTGATAACCCTCTGTAAACCGGAACGCGCCTAGCTTGGCCGGGACTGATCAGAATCCCGGACCGGCAGAATGCCCTATCGTTTGTTCCTTGGCCTGAGTTTCCTTGCCCTTTGCGTGGGGCAACAGGGTTTGGCTATGTCTGACGCACGTGTCGCCCGAATTTGCGACAACGCAGCCCAGCGCGCGGCCCTGTCCGAGGGCGTTCCTTTGGACGTAATGCGTGCGATTGCGCGGGTCGAGACCGGTCGGCAACAGGACGGGCGGCTGGAACCCTGGCCCTGGACAATCAACGTCGAAGGTCAGGGGTTTTGGTTCACTTCGGAATACGAGGCCAAGTCCTATGTCTTCAACATTTTCAAGGCGGGCAAACGCAGCTTTGACATCGGCTGTTTTCAGATCAATTACCGCTGGCATGGCAAGGCGTTCCGATCCATCGACGCGATGTTCGACCCAGATGAGAACGCCACCTACGCCGCACACTTCCTGAACGAACTCTATTCTGAGCTTGGCTCATGGCCTGCCGCTGTCGGGGCGTACCACTCCCGAACGCCATCTTTAGCTAATGCCTATTCAACGCGGTTTCAGGCCGTGCTGGCCCAGCTGGATCAGTCCGTTCCCGCCCCTGACCCGAGGGCAAGCGATCCGTTCACCACCGCAGGAACGCCTCTGATCCCCGTGAACCTGCCGCAATCCAGCGGAGGCGCTCTAGGGTCGCTGGTTCCGCCATCCGGCACCTCCGCCGCCTTCATCTCGTTCAACTAGGAGACCCGCGTGCCCAAGATCGACGCCCGTTCCCTGTTCTCTCCGACCGTGCTGCTGGCGCTGGCGCTGATGACGGTCATCGTGATGATGATCTTGCCAATGCCCGCATGGGTGCTGGATGTGGGGCTGGCGGCCTCTTTCGCGCTGGCGATCCTGATCTTTACGCTGACGCTGTTTATCGAGCGGCCACTGGATTTCTCATCCTTCCCAACAATCCTGCTGGCCTCGCTGATGCTGCGCTTGTCGCTGAACGTGTCTTCGACGAAGCTGATCATCGGACAGGGCCATACCGGCCCCAACGCCGCCGGGGACGTGATCGAAGGCTTCGCCGATTTCGTCATGAGCGGCAGCATTTTCCTTGGTCTGGTGGTGTTCGGCGTTTTGCTGATCGTGAACTTTATGGTCATCACCAAAGGGGCCGCGCGTATGGCCGAGGTTGGCGCACGGTTCGCCTTGGACGGGATGCCCGGCAAGCAGCTTGCCATCGACAGTGACATGTCCGCCGGGGCCATCGACCACCAACAGGCCAAGGAACGGCGTGAACGCGAACAGCAGGAGACGACGTTTTTCGGTTCGCTCGACGGCGCGTCGAAATTCGTCAAGGGTGACGCGGTCGCGGGGCTGCTGATCACGCTGCTGAACCTTGTGATGGGTCTGATCATGGGCGTGATCGTGCACGGCATGCCCATTTCTTCAGCGTTCGAGACCTATGCCATCCTGACCGTGGGCGACGGCCTGGTGTCGCAAATCCCGGCGGTGATCATCTCAATCGCCTCCGCCCTGCTGCTGGCGCGCGGTGGCACGCAAGGGGCCACCGACAATGCCATTTTCTCGCAACTGGGTAAACACCCAGCGGCGCTGGGAACGGTTGCGATTTTGATGGTGCTGTTTTCTCTGGTTCCCGGCCTGCCCTTTCTGCCGTTCATTCTGGGCGCCGCCGTGCTCGGATACTCGGCCTATAACGTGTACCGCAAACAGCAGGCTAATGCACAGGCCGCGATGGGCACGGCACCACAGGACGACACGCCGGTCTCACAAGCCATTGGTGACATTCTGGATCTGGATGACGTGCATCTGGAATTCGCCCCCGATCTGGTCAGCATGGTCCTGAATCCCGGCACCGGGCTGGACGCGCGCATCGCCAATATGCGCACCTATGTGGCCTCGACCTTTGGTTTGATCCTGCCCGATATCCGCCTGACCGACCGCGCCGATCTGCCCATGGGCACGTATGTGGTCAAAGTGCAGGGCGTTGAACAAGCGCGTGGTGAGTTGAACCCCGATCTGGTGCTGGCACTGGTGCAGGAGGACCGCGACATGCTGCCCGACGGCACTGACGTCACCGAACCTGTCTACGGTGCCCCCGCCCGCTGGATTCTGCCCAAGGATCAAGAGGCCGCAGCGATGAGCGGGGCTACCATCGTCTCTCCGCCCGAGATTCTGGCCACGCATCTGCTGGAAATCATCAAACAGAACTTCTCGCGCCTGCTGACCCTGAAATCCCTGCGCCGCCTGCTGTCCGAGATGACGCGGCTCAGCGATCCGGTAAGGGCCGAGGCCAACCGCAAACTACTGGACGAGCTGATCCCCGACAAGGTGCCGATCGACACCCTGCACGCCGTGCTGCGACTGCTGTTGGACGAGCGCGTATCGATCCGCAACATGGCGCTGATCCTGGAAAGTGTGGCCGAAGCACGTCTGACCACCACCCAACCCGAAGGGATTTGCGAGTTGGTTCGGCAACGGCTGGGCTTCCAGCTGGTGGCCGAAATGAAGCGCGAGGACGGCTCGATCCCCCTGATCCAACTGGCCCCGGAATGGGAGGATACCTTCGCCACCTACCAGATCGACGCGCCGAATGCCGGGCTGGACGTGGCGCTGCCGCCGAACCTGTTCAATAAGCTGGCCGATGGTGTGACCGACAGCGTGGCGCAATCCGCCGACCATGGGCTGTTTCCGGCTGTTGTGACCTCGACCCGGCGGCGCAGGCTGCTGCGCACCATCATGCACGCACGCGGTATCGCCAATCCGGTTTTATCCTTCGAGGAAATCGGGCTAGAGGCGCGTCCAGCGCTGGTCGGAACGGTGCCCGCGTGATCGCGCTGCCGCCCGAGCTTTTGCCTCAGCTGGGCGAGGGCCTGTGGCATCTTTTTGCCGTTTTCCTGCGTGTTTCGGCCATGGTCTCGCTGCTGCCTGCCTTTGGCGAACGCAGCATCCCGACACGGGTCAAATTTGGAATTGCCACAGCGTTTACCTTGATTGTAGCGCCAGCGGTCTCAGCACCGATCACCCAGCCCGAGCTGCTGACAATGGTCGGCCTGGTTCTGACCGAAGTACTGATTGGAATGGCATTGGGCCTGTCCCTGCGCCTGTTCGTTCTGGCGCTTCAAACGGCCGGGTCGATTGCGGCCCAGGCGACGTCTCTGTCACAGATTTTGGGTCCGTCGGCCGCAGAACCAGTTCCTGCGATGGGACACTTGCTGACGCTGGCGGGGCTGACGCTGGCGGTGTTGCTTGGGCTGCATATCCGGGTCGCGCAGTTTCTGATCCACAGTTATACGCTGTTTCCAGTGGGCACACCTCCTTTGGCCCCGGACCTGTCGCACTGGGGTGTGCAGCAGATCGCGCGCAGCTTTGGCCTGGCCTTCGCGCTGGCGATGCCCTTCGTCATTGCCTCGCTGATTTACAACCTAGCGCTGGGCGTCATCAACCGCGCGATGCCGCAGCTGATGGTGGCTTTTGTCGGCGCCCCCGCCATCACCTTTGCAGGTCTGTTTCTGCTGTTTGCAGGTGCCCCGCTGATCCTGTCGGTCTGGTCCGATGCTCTGTTCTCCTTCATGCTGAACCCGCTTGAGGACCCGAGATGAGCGGTTCAGACGACGACAGCGACAAGTCTTACGAGCCAACGCCGCAGAAACTGCAAAAGGCGCGCGAAAAGGGCGAGGTCGCCAAATCCAACGACCTATCCGTGGTTGCCGCCTACACCGGATATCTCATTGCTTTGTTCACAGCCGGGCAATTCAGCGTGCAGCACATGGGCAGCCTGTTTGTCGTGTTGCTCGGTCAGGCCGGTGAGATAAGCCCCTTGCTGACCGATGGACCTGCGACCAGCGCAGTCGGAGGTATAGTGAAAGCGGCATTGTTTTCAGTTGCTGTCCTGTTTGCCCTGCCCGCCTCAGCCGTTTTGCTGAACCTAATCGCCCAGCGCGCGCTGATCTTTGCGCCCAGTAAGCTGAAACCCAAGCTGTCCCGCATCTCACTCATCTCAAACGCCAAGAATAAATTTGGCCGAGGCGGCCTGTTCGAATTCGCCAAAAGCTTTGTGAAACTGGTGATCTACAGCGTCTGCCTCGCGGTTTTCCTGAAAGCAAACCTGAGCGAGATCCTCTCGGCCAGCGCTGCGCCCGCGCGATTCTCGGTGATGCAGATGATGAACTTACTGTTTCGGTTTCTGTTCATCGTCATCGCCGTCGCTCTGGTGATCGGAGTGGTGGACTATCTGTGGCAATACGCAGAACACATGCGCAAGAACCGCATGTCGCGCAAGGAAATCCAAGACGAAACTAAGGATGCCGAAGGCGACCCGCACGTCAAACAGCAACGCCGTCAACGCGCGCAGGACATCGCCACCAACCAGATGATGTCGGATGTGCCAAAGGCGGATGTGGTGATCGTCAACCCGACCCACTATGCGGTGGCGCTGAAATGGGCGCGGACATCGGGCTCTGCCCCGGCCTGCGTGGCCAAAGGTGTGGACGAAGTCGCCGCCGCAATCCGCGCGCGCGCCATTGAGGCCGGCGTTCCCATTCACTCCGATCCCCCGACCGCACGCGCGCTGCACGCGGCGGTCGAGATCGGGCAGGAAATCGCGGAAGAGCATTATCGGCCGGTCGCCGCCGCAATCCGCTTTGCCGAGGCGATGCGCAAACGGGCAAAAGGACAGATCAGATGAAACGGAACGGATTACAGGACCTTTCAAAAGTCACCGAAGCCGCCTTCCAAAAGAAATACAACACGCTGCGCCCCCTGTTAGAGGCCGAAGCCCGGGTGCAGCAACAACTGGCACGGCTGGATGCTCAGATGCGGCAAACCCGCAAGGACAGCGCAGCGACCGATGGGTATCGCGTAACCGGCACAGACGTTTTGTGGAATGGGTGGGAGTCGGCAACGCGCCGCCAGCTTAACATGGAACTGGCAAGGCTGCGTGCGCAAAAGCTGACAGCGATCGAGGCGTTGCGCACCGCCTTTGGCCGCCAACAGGCTGTTGCAAACCTGTCAGAAGCTCAAAAAGTTGCGCGAAAACGCGCTTTGATCAAAACACAGTCGGCCTAAAATTCCGCGGGGATATCCGGGTCAGACGTCTTGGCGGCTGACACCCATGATCAGAACCTGCGAAACATCATCCCCCAGGTCTTTGCGCGCTGATTCAAGCAGAGCTTTGCGCAACACCAGTAGGTTGTCGGACTCCGTGAAGGCCCCATCGAAACCGCCCGTGTTCGCATGATCGAACATGACCTGCAAAAACCCATCGCGCAGCTTGGGTTCGACCGCATAAAACGCCTCGGTCATGCCTGGGGTGATCTCAAGGCTCAGCGACATGGTCACTAGCGCCTCGATCCGTTCGGAATCAACGACCGGCACCACGAATTGCTTGGTCAGCTTGAGGTATTCGTAATCACTTGAATCATTCTTTTTGCCTGCCTTTGCACCCTTTGTATTGGCAGATTTTTCCTTGGCTTTTTCCGGTTTGGTTTCGAGCATTTCCGGCTTTGAGCCATCTTTCGGCGTGGACGGTGAAAACGCGATCCCGGCACCGACCCCGGCGCCCAGACCGACCAGCAGAAAAACGACGGGTAGCAACTTCTTCATCATATCCGCTCCTCAATACGGCAATACGGCGTCCAGGATTTGCTGGCCATATCGCGGTTGCTGCATATCGGTAATCTGGCCGCGTCCGCCGTAGGACACGCGGGCCGAGGCGATCTTGTCATACGTGATCTCATTCTTGCGCGAGATGTCCTGTGGCCGCACATAGCCTTGGACCAACAACTCGCGCAGTTCAAAATTGACGCGCAATTCCTGCGAACCCGAGATTGACAGCACCCCATTCGGCAACACATCCACCACTGTTGCGGCCACGCGCAGCGTCAGCTTTTCGTTGCGTTTGACCGATCCTTCACCGGTGCTTTCCGAAGATGAATCAATCTCGACCGCGTCCGCCAACGACGCGCCTTCGGGCAAATGTTTATCCGCGCGCTGTGGCAAACCGAACAAGCCGACAATCCCAAGCCTTTCCGAAGCCGAGCGTGAACGCTCGGTGTCATTCGAGAACTCGGCCTCTTCGTCCAATTCAATCACAACCGTCAAGATGTCGCCCTTCTTGATTGCGCGCTGATCGCCCAACAACGAATTCTGACCGCCACTCCACAACGAAGAACGGTCGACATTGCGCTGCGGCTGGGTATGCAGCGGCAGGCCCGGCCACAGCATGGCGACATGTTCAGGGGAATCCTCGTTTGGCGTAAAGCTTGGCGGCCTTCGCAGGTGATCCAAACGCCCGCAAGCTGACACAACTAAAACGGTACACAGTAAAGTTTTTGGTAATATTGTCATCATTTTACCTCGATTTGACCATCCGTCCGAATAACGCCGGTAATTGTTGTGCGAGAGGACAGGTTCATGACCCGAATGCGATCCCCGGCAGCGCCTCGGCCCAGCGCGCGGCCTTCCGCCGTGATCGACAGAGGCTTGCGGTCAAAGATCAGAACAACCAGATCATTGCGGTCCACAAGGGCGGGCGGCCCGACATCTCCTGCGCGAATGGGGCGACCGGGATAGAGCGCGATGCGGGCCTCTTGCCCGATCAGCAGTTCCGGATTGGACACACCAGCGGACACCTGTTGAGCCTTAACCTCTAGGTCGGTCGCCGAAATGATCTCCTTGGCGCGGATGGTTCGGGTAGGAACCACAATATCCGCTAGCGCGGAAACCGGTATCAGCAGCAATATCAGGATCAGAACCCGCATCACCGCACCTGTGTCGTTGCGCCCATCATCTGATCGACGGCGGAAATGACTTTGGCGTTCATCTCGTATCCGCGCTGTGCCTCGATCAGTTCAGTCACTTCCCGTACCGCATCGACCGAGCTGTCCTCAAGATAGCCCTGCCGCAAGGTGCCCAACCCGTCCTCGCCAGGGGTGCCCACAACCGGCGCGCCCGAAGCCTCCGTCTCTCGGAACAGGTTGCTGCCAATCGCCTCAAGCCCCTTGGCGTTCGAGAAACTGGCGAGCGTGATTTCCCCCAACAGCTGCCCCTCGGGCGCGTCGTCGAAATAGGCATAAACCTCGCCCGAGGCATTGATCGAGATCGAGCGGGCATCGTCAGGGATGGTGATTTCCGGGGCGACCGCATAGCCGTCCGACGTCACGATCAGCCCCTCAGCCGAGCGTTTCAGACCGCCATCGCGGGTAAAGCCGGACTGCCCATTGGCCAAAGTCACTTCAAGATAACCGCGCCCTTCGATGGCAACATCCAGATCTCCACCTGTGGCCGACAAAGCCCCTTGCGCCAGCTGCACAGAAATCGCCGAGGGACGCACGCCCAGACCCAGTTGAATACCGGTCGGCAGGACCGTCCCGTCATTGGCATTCACCGTGCCCGCCCGCGCCATCTGCTGATAGTGCAGATCCGCGAACTCGGCGCGACGGGGGTTGTAGCCGGTGGTGTTCGTGTTCGCCAGGTTGTTCGATGTCGTCTCGACCCGCATCTGCTGCGCCGTCATGCCCGTTGCGGCGATTTTCAAAGCCCGCATATTGAAATCTCCTTTTCACAATTCACCGCATCAGCGCCTTTAGCGCCTCGCGCACGCGTTGGTCTTCGGTTTCAAGAAAGCTTTGCCCCAGCTCATAAGCGCGCTGGATTTCAACCAAGCGGGTCACCTGCTCGACCGCGTTAACGTTCGAGCCTTCGAGGAAGCGATGCACAACGACGGGGTTTTCCACCGGTTCAATCTCACCCTCGGCCCTGAACTGCGTGCTGCCTTCGCGCACCAGTGTTTTTGGATCGGCCACGCGGTAGACGCCGATCTGGCCCAATAGTTGACCCTCGATGCTCAGCGTGCCGTCGTTTCCCACGTCGATCGAGGCCGCGTCTGGTGGGATGAAAACCGGTGCACCGTTCACGTCCAGCACCCGGTGACCATCCATCGTGACCAGATCGCCCTCGGCGCTTGGTGAGAAGGCCCCCGCTCGGGTCAGCCGATTGCCCGACGCGGTTTCAACCATGAAAAACCCATCCCCTTCGATGGCGAAATCGAACTGGCCTCCGGTCTCGGTCAGCAGACCCTGTTGCAGCGAGGTATTGCGCACCTCGGCCCGCGCCATGGACAGGGACGGATTGCCCGGCATGTCGCGGACGAATTCCGAGAACACCAACCCTTGCGCGCGATATCCAGTGGTGTTGGCATTGGCGATGTTGTTCGCGACCAGCCGCATTTCATTCATCAGCCCGGACTGGCGGGACAGAGTTGTATAGGCAGTATCCATCAGCGACCTCCGGCGATCAGTGGGATGAGGGTTGTGGTGAAAAACGTCACCAGCGTCTGGGTCATGAAGCCCATGGAAATCCAGAACACGACGACGATGGCGATCAGTTTGGGCACGAAGGTCAGCGTCATTTCCTGCACCGAGGTCAACGCCTGGAACAGGCCGACGATCAGGCCCGACACCAGCGCCACCGCCAGGATCGGGACCGAGGTGATCACCGCAACCCACAGCGCCTGACGCACGATGTCATAGAACAGACCTTCGCTCATCATCTTGTCAGACCGGCATCCGCAAGATTTCCTGATAGGCCTCGACTACCTTGTCGCGCACAACCACGGCGGTTTCCACGGCAAGCTCGGTTTGCGCCAAGGCTTGCACCAGCGCGTGCGGGTCAGCTTGTCCGGTCATGGCGGCCTCGGACACTTGCTCACTCTGTTTCAGCGTGGCGGCAAAGTCCTGAAACGTATTGCGCAAGCCTTGAACCATTCCGGCGTGATCTGGATCGGCCTGCGTGGCCGGGCGGGCAACGGCATAATTCTGGGCTGCATTCAGGGATCGGATATCCATTCTGGTGTCCTTTATTTTCTGAGGAGTTCCATCAGGCTCGACGACATCTGGCGTGTCTGGTCGAACATCTTGAGATTGGCTTCGTAGCTGCGCTGCGCCTCTCGGGCGTCAGCGATCTCGATCATCAGATCGACATTCGAGCCGCGGTAATGACCACTTTCATCCGCCATCGGGTGGCTGGGGTCATAGATGCGTGACCCGTCGCGGCGGTCCAGCTTGACGCGCCCAGCCTGCACCACTTCGCGCCCGTCTTGCTGCACCGTCTCAAACGGCACCGTCTTGCGGCGATAGCCCGGCGTGTCGGCGTTTGAGATATTTTCGGACACATGCCGCAGCCGCGCCGATTGCGCGCGCAGGGCGCTGGTTGAGGCGGCAAGGGAATGGGAAAAATCACTCATGTCTGACGCTCCCTACAACCGGCCAATACTGCTGCGCAGAATGTTCATCGAAGATTTGTAGATCGTCAGCGCGCGGTCATGTTGACGCTTGACTTCAATCGCCTTGAACATCTCTTCCTCAACGGACACACCGTTGCCATTGGGATCACCCGAGGGCGCAACTTCATATTCAGCCCAGGGTTGCGGACCGGCGGCACCGTTCAGATGGCCAGCGCGCGTAGAAGTCATCGACACCTCACGCCCTGATCTTTCGAATGTTTTCTGAAAACCCTCGATATCGCGGGGCTGGTAGCCCGGCGTATCCGCATTGGCCATGTTGCGTGCGATAACGGCCTGCCGTTGCCCGGCATGGGTTGCCATTGCGTACGCTGTTTTAAAGACGTTCAGGTCATTGAACATCGGGGCTTCTCCCTCGATCGATTTCAATCAAGGCTTAACCCCGATTCCTTTAGAAACCGTTTTCAGAAACCCGTTGGAGAACCCATGATGTCCGATCTCGACCCGATGCTTCTGAAATGCGGATTCGACCGGCTGTCGGCAGTGCGCCATATGGGTCGCGTGTCCGGCGTGGCGCGCGGCGTCATTGAAATACAAGGACTTCAGGGGCAAGCGCGGATCGGCGATCACCTGACCCTGCGGCGGCGCAGCGGGCCGGAACTGCCGGGCGAAGTGCTGCATGTCGAATCGGATGTGATTCACATGATGCCGGCTGCCGCGCCCGATGGCGTCTGTCTGGGTGACCGGGTGATTCTGGACCAGACACCCGACTTTGCGCCGGGGATGCACTGGCTGGGGCGCGTGGTTGATCCGTTCGGCAAACCGTTGGACGGGAAGCCTTTGCTGTCGGGCATGCAGGAACAGGACATCATGCGCGCACCGCCCCCCGCTGTGGCGCGCAAACCGTTGGGCGCGCGGATGGAGACCGGACTGGCCATGCTCAACACCATGCTACCCGTGGTGCAGGGGCAACGTATTGGCCTGTTCGCCGGGTCGGGCGTGGGAAAATCCACCCTGCTGGCGACGCTGGCGAAGTCGATGCAGGCGGATACCGTCGTCGTTGCGCTGGTGGGAGAACGCGGGCGCGAGGTGAATGAGTTCGTCGAACACGCACTGGGGGCCGAGGGGATGAAACGCTCGGTCGTGGTCGCGGCAACTTCGGATCAGTCGGCGCTGGCGCGGCGGCGCTGCGCCTGGTCAGCAATGTCGGTGGCGGAATATCTGCGCGATCAGGGTCTGAACGTGCTGTTTCTGGCCGATTCGGTGACCCGTTTTGCCGAAGCGCACCGGGAAATCGCCGTTGCGATGGGTGAGGCCCCTTCACTGCGCGGCTTTCCTCCTTCGGTCACGCCGCTGATTGCCGGGCTCTGTGAGCGCGCCGGCCCCGGCACGACCGATCAGGGCGATATCACTGCCGTGTTCAGCGTTCTGGTCGCTGGGTCGGATATGGATGAACCCGTCGCAGATATCCTTCGCGGCGTGTTGGACGGGCATGTCGTGCTGAGCCGCGAGATTGCCGAGCGTGGGCGGTTCCCGGCCATTGACCTCAGCCGTTCGGTCTCGCGCAGCCTGCCGGGGGCGGCGACGCCGGAAGAAAATCAGATGATATCCGAAACTCGCAAACTGGTCGGCAGCTATGAGCAGTCCGAAGTGATGATCAAAGCCGGGCTTTATACTGAGGGCGCGGACCCGCTTTTGGATCAGGCCGTGCGCGTGCATGAGGAACTGGACGCGTTCTTCGGCAAACCCGAGACCGACCGCATCCAGAACAGCTTCAACCGCCTGCAGCTAATCCTGCGGCGGGCCAGTGCCACCCTGCCGCGCTAAAGAACTCCGGACAGTTTTAAGTGTTAAGCCTACCTTAAGACCTGCCCGGCTACGCCTTTAGCTGGGTGATAGAAAAAGGTGGTGGAGATGGGTGCGCAATCCAATGCGGCGCCAATCATCATCAAGAAGAAACGTGTGTCCGGTGGCGAAGGCCACCACGGTGGCGCGTGGAAGGTCGCATATGCCGACTTTGTCACGGCCATGATGGCGTTCTTCATGTTGATGTGGCTGCTGAACGCAACGACGGAAACACAACGCAAAGGGTTGGCCGATTACTTCTCGCCGACAATACCGTTGAACCCGGTCTCAGGCGGCGGTGACGGGGCCTTTGGCGGCAACAACATGTTCTCGGAAACGACCATGGTGATGGATGGCTCGGGGGCTGCCAAACGACACCCAACGATTGCCCGGCAGGCTCGCGGGTCGATCGGAGTGAACCCGGATGGCGGCAAAAAGACGTCCGAGGATTTCTCGACCCTTGAGGCCGAGCTTCTGGGGCGCACCGGGGAAAGCATGGTGTCGGACAAGGTCCTGAAACACATCGTCACGCGCGTCACCGACGAAGGATTGGTCGTTGAGTTGTTCGACACCGAGGATCAACCGCTGTTCGAATCGGGCACGGATGAGCCGACCCCGATGATGCGGGCGCTGGCGCTGCTGGTGGCCCGGTCGTCGGATCTGGTGACCAATGACGTGGCGGTCGAAGGCCATGTCAGCGCCTCGCCCGTGGTTCTGGCGCGCGATCCGTCCTGGGATATCTCGACCTCACGCGCGCAGGCGGTGCGGCAACTGCTTGAAGATAAGGGGTTTGCGACGTCGCGACTGGATCGCGTGACCGGTCACGCCGACCGGGAATTGTCAGATGAAAACCCGATGGCCGTGCGCAATAACCGGATCGAGATCATCTTCCTGCGCGAGACCTGACGATCACAGGATAGACGGCATTTTACCTGTTAGCGCGCTGTTAAGAGGCAGTGCGTTAGCTGTTGCATCAAAGATTGACGCAACAGAAGGGCGTGCCAATGACGATTTCCTCCTCGCTGAATGCCGGTGTGGCCTCATTGAAGGCCAACGCCAACCGGCTGGCCACCATTTCGGACAACATCGCGAATTCTTCGACTTTCGGCTACAAGCGGGTCGAGACGGATTTTCATTCGATGGTCACGTCGGGCCAGGGCGGCAGCTATTCGGCGGGTGGGGTCAGGACAACCAGCCAACGCCTGATTGACCAGCGCGGGTCGCTGGTGACCACCAACAACTCGACCGATCTGGCCGTGCGGGGCCGGGGCATGTTGCCGGTGCGCCCAATCTCACAAATCGCGGGCGGATCGAATGAGATGCAGCTGACGACGACCGGATCCTTCCGCACCAATGATGAGGGTTATCTGGTCACTGAATCCGGGCTGGTCCTGCTGGGCTGGCGCGCCAACCCAGACGGCTCGATCCCGGCGGTGCCCCGCGATACCCCGGCGGCGCTGGAACCGGTGCAGCTTAGTGTCAATCAGCTGTCCGGCTCCCCGACCACGCAAATGAACCTGCGTATGAACCTGCCCGCGACCGCTACCGATGCCGGGGCTCCCGGTGATACGCAGCCCTTGTCGGTTGAGTATTTCGACAACCTCGGTAAATCCGAAAGCGTCGATATTGAGCTTGTGCCGACCGTTCCAGCAACCGGCACCAGCAACGAATGGACTATGATCCTGCGCGATTCGGCCTCGGGCGGGGCGGTGATCGGGGAATACACTCTGACCTTCACCGACAGCCGCACCGCGGGAGGCACGTTGGCCAGCGTCACACCAGTTACCGGCGGCGCGTATGATCCGGTCACCGGCAGTGTCGTCGTCAACGTCGCTGGCGGCCCGATGGAGATCAATATCGGCCAAATCAGCGATCCAGATGGCATTACCCAGTTGTCGGACACGTTTGCGCCTGTGTCGATCACGCGCGACGGTTCCGCCGTGGGTACGATGACCAGCGTTCAGGTCGATGAAAACGGCTATGTCTATGCGTTCTATGATACCGGCGTTAGCCGTCGCATGTTCCAGATCCCACTGGCCGATGTACCCAATCCAAACGGCCTGACCGCGCTGGACAGCCAAACCTATGCGCCATCGCGGGACAGCGGCACTTTCTTCCTGTGGAACGCCGGAGAGGGCCCGACCGGAGACCTTGTATCCTTCGCGCGCGAGGAATCCACCACGGACATCGCGACCGAACTGACCTCATTAATCCAAACCCAGCGCGCCTATTCCTCAAGTGCGACGGTGATTCAGACTGTGGATGAGATGCTGCAGGAAACCACCAACCTCAAACGCTGATTTGGGTTTTGACCCAGAAAGGGGGGCAGTCTGATGAATTTGTCGACCGCATTCAATAACGCTGTAAGCGGACTGACCGCCTCTAGCCGGGGGACGTCGGTTGTATCGGACAACATCGCCAACGCACTGACGCCCGGCTATGCCCGCCGGTCGCTGGAGTTGACGACGAATACGATCTCGGGCACCGGCGTGCGCACGGTGGGCGTGGTCCGCAATCACGACCCGGTCCTGACGGCCAACCGCCGCACCACCGATGCGGATCTGGCCTATCAGTCCGCGCTGTCCAGCTTTCACGCCGGTGTCGAAGGCGTCGTTGGCACGACCGACGACCCGTCCTCGCTGGCCAACAGGCTGGCCGAGTTCGACAGCAGCCTGATCACCGCCGCCAGCCTGCCGGATTCGTCTGAACGGTTGGACCAGGTGGCCCGCACCGGTCGCGATCTGGCGAATACTATAAACTCGGCCTCTGAGGGCGTTAGGCAGTTGCGGTCGGACGCGGATCGCACGATTGGCAAACAGGTGGATGCCCTGAACCAGACACTCAAGGATATTGAGGAACTGAACGCCAAAATCCCTCAGGTCAAATATGCAGGTGGCGACACAGGCGCGTTGATTGATCAGCGGCAGGTGCTAATTGATCAGGTCAACGCATTGGTGCCCGTAAATGCGGTGCCACGCGCGCACGATCAGGTGTCTCTGTATTCGGATGGCGGGCTGATCCTGCTGGAACAGTCGGCGGCAGAGTTTTCCTTTACCACCACTGGCGACACGAAACCCCATATGACCGTGGGCAACGGTCTGCTGTCGGGGCTGGAGATGAACGGCAACCCGGTGCGGATCAGCGGCGACACAGCGCAGATACGCGGTGGTGCCTTGATGGCACAGTTCGAAATCCGCGATGATCTGGCCGTTGAAGCGCAGGCCAATCTGGATGCAGTCGCCCGAGACCTGATCGAACGGTTCGAAACACCCGGTCTGGACCCGACCGCGCTGCCCACCGATCCGGGCCTGTTCACCGACGCCGGCAACCGGTTCGATGCCACGGCACCCGAGGGGTTGGCCTCACGCATCAGCCTAAACGTGATTGTCGATCCAGATAATGGCGGCGACAGCTGGCGTCTGCGCGACGGGCTGGGCGCGGTCGCTCCCGGCAATCCGGGCGATGCAACGCAGTTGCAGGCATTCGGCGCTGTTTTGAACGCGGCGCGCCCGGTTGCGGGATCGCCCTTTGGTACCGGTGACATGCGCGCCTCGAACCTGACCGAGGCACTGATGTCCAAAACCGGGTCCAGCGCCCATACCGCCAGTCAACGCCTGACCTTTGCCAATAATGCGCAGCTTGAGATGGCCCGGATCGAAGCAGAACAGGGCGTGGATACCGACCAGGAACTGCAAAACCTGATGGAAATCGAGCAGGCCTATGCCGCAAACGCGCGGGTAATCTCGGTCGTGGATGAATTGATGGAAACCTTGTTGAGGCTGTGATGATGAATTTGACGTCAATCGGTGATCTGGCGCGGGGCATGACATTGCAGACCCGCTCGACCGAACTCAGAAACCAGATCGAAACCCTGTCTTACGAGATGTCCACCGGAAAGGTTCAGGATGTCTCGGGTCGGTTGGATGGTGACTATTCGCATCTGCTGGATCTGGATCGCAGCCTGTCGCGCCTGAACGCCTATCAGGTGTCGACGGCCGAGGCGGGCCTGTTCACAGACGCCATGCAGCTGAGCCTGACGACCGTGAATGACTCGGTGACCGAGATCACCTCATCCTTGCTGGCATTTGGCACGTCGAACCAGGCCGTCAGCCATGAAAACGCCTCGGTGCAGGCGCGCAATGAACTGGACACGATCATATCTGCGCTGAACACACGGGCCGGTGGGCGCAGCCTGTATTCCGGCACGGCGACGGATGTTTCGCCCCTGCCCTCGACCGAAACGTTCCTGACCGCCGTTGAGGCTGAACTGACCGGGCACACCACAGTAGCGGATATCCGGCAGGCGGCAGAAGATTGGTTTAACGATCCCGCCGGGTTCGACGCGGTGATCTATCAGGGGTCGAACACCGCGCTGGCACCGATGCAGATCTCTGAGAATGAAAGCGTAAGAATACCGATCACCGCAACGGATCCAGCGCTTAAGGATGCGATACGGGACATTGCGGTTGCTGCGCTTGTATCGGACGATGCCCTGAACCTGCCACGCGACCAACGCACGGGATTGTTCACGCAGCTGGGCGTTGATCTGGCCAACACCCAGAATGACATCGTGAACCTGCGGGCGCAGGTAGGGTCGGCTGAGGCACGGATTGAACAGGCGGCCACCCGCAACAGCGCTGCGCAGACCAGTCTGGAGTACAGCCGGAACGAATTGATTGCAGCAGATCCGTATGAGACCGCCACACAGCTGCAGACTGTCCAGTTCCAGTTGGAAAGTCTGTATTCCGTCACCGTTCGCAATGCGAACCTGTCGCTGGTGAATTTCCTGAGATGAGACTCCTTGTTTTCCTATTGATGTTACTACCCGGGTTCGCCTTTGCCGGGACAATCCGCCTGAAGGACCTTGTGGATTTCGATGGTGTTCGGGGCAACGATCTGGTGGGTTATGGTCTGGTGGTCGGGCTGAATGGCACCGGTGACGGACTGCGCAATTCGCCCTTCACCGAAGAGATCATGTCGAACATTCTCGAACGGCTGGGTGTCAACGTGAATGGTGAGGATTTTCGTCCCAAAAACGTGGCGGCTGTCTTGGTGACGGCCAGTCTGCCGCCCTTTGCGCGCGTTGGTGGGCAGATCGATGTAACAGTTTCGGCCATCGGCGATTCCAAAAGCCTGCTGGGTGGAACGCTGATCATGACACCCTTGAACGCCGCTGACGGTCAGATCTACGCAGTGGCGCAAGGTACCGTTCTGGCCGGGGGTGCCGTGGCCGAGGGCGAGGCCGCTTCGGTGGTGAAAGGCGTACCGACCTCCGGCGTGATCCCCTCGGGCGCGCGGGTGGAGCGTGAGATCGACTTTGACCTTTCGACACTGACGCAAATGCGACTGGCCCTGCGCGAGCCGGACTTCACCACCGCCAGTCGCATTGAGACCGCGATCAACACCGAGTTCAACCGGGCCGTGGCGATCATGCGGGACTCCGGGACAGTGGAGTTAAACATCGCTGCGACGCGATCGATATCGACGGCACATGCACTGGGCCGAATTGAAAACATACTGGTCGAACCCGAAACCAAAGCTCGCGTGGTGGTCGATCAGCGCTCGGGCACCATCGTCATGGGGCAAGAGGTTCGGATTTCACGGGTTGCGGTGTCGCAGGGCAATCTGACCCTGACGGTCGAGGAAGCACCCATCGCCGTGCAACCCAACCCGTTTGCGCGCGGTGAAACCGTCGTGGTCCCCCGCACAATCGCCGGGATCGAAGAGGAAAAAGGCACCGGGCTGGCCGAAATCCCCGAGGCCACCACCCTGTCCGAGGTCGTGGCCGGGCTGAACGCCCTAGGGGTTTCGCCGCGCGACATGATCGACATATTGAAGACGATCAAGGCCGCTGGGGCGCTGCATGCGGAATTCATAGTCAGATAATGTAAACCGCAAGGGCTGGGTCACATGACCCGCGCCCTCACTTGGATTTCCAACTGTCCAACCAGCGGCGAAACCCGTGGCGTTTTTCTTCAATGGCATCGCCTGCTGCGTAAAACCCATCTTCTACATTTTCCAGCATTGGGTCGATCTTTGCCTGCCGGAACCTGCGCCAGCGCACCCAGATTGCCCAGACAATTGCGAAAAACACCGTCAGGAAAATGATGTTGAACCAAGGGATAATGCGAACATCCGGCCCATCCACATGCTTGATGAAAACCGCGTTGGGGAAGATCGACATGAACTCATTGCGCCAACCGTAATGCGTCACGACGACCCATTCCGGGGCATTCTTGTTCGAGATCGCATCATTGGCTTCGGTATACAGGTTGGCCGTATCGAACTTGAAATAGGGCGGCCATCCCCAACTGGTATCTTCGTTCCGGTAGACGATCGGCTTGCCGTTTGCGCGCACAGCCTGAATGAACTGCACGTCGCGGTTTGACAGGCTGGTCGATTGATCATCGGGTTCCGACCAGAAGATACGGGTCCAGTCGTTCAGGTCCTGACGCTCTTCATACGTATTTACGATCCTCACCACATCGTGCTGTGGCAGGGAGTATTGCAGGATCACGGCGATCGTGCCCCAGAAGATGATAATGAATGCCCATTTCAAATAGGCCATGCCGTACCCTCACATATAATTCACGATGTAGATCAGCGCACCAATAGCCACCCATGGCACAATATACACGCCAAGGATCAGTTTGCGCCGGAACGAATTGTCATAGACGTGCAGACCGCGGGCGACAAACGCATCTTTATTGCCGGTTTTACCCTTTTCATCCCACCAGTCCTCAAGCTTGCGACGTCGTACCCCGCGCGAATAGAGCGACAGGGCGAAATAAGCGACGGTCTGGATAACCAGCAAGACCAGAAAAAGGCGCAGCGCTCCGAACATATCAACCCTTTCTTACCGCGCCCCAGGGACCGACACGGGCGATGATGTCATCACTGACCCGGTCCTGGCCGCTCATATCCGGTTCATGACCGAACAGCGCAGCCCGGGCGCCTGCCTTGTCCACCTGATACTCGCGTTCCAGAAAGTCGGCAACATAGGCTTTCTTGGCCTCGGGCCAGGCGGCATAGGTACTGTAAAACAGTTCCTTGTGGCAGATGAACATCTGGCGCGGGTCCAATGGGGCAAGCTCGGCCAGCAACATATTTACCAAATCGCGATGCGGGGTATCAGCGGCCCGCAATGTGTAGAAATAGGCCGGATGATCCGAGGTGATGCGCGGCCACGGCCCGCCATCGCTGGCCCAGCGCAGCAACTGAGCAAGGCCGTGGAACGCCTCGGGCAGACGGTCGGCGTGGTTCCGCGCCAAACGCCGCATGTCGCTGCGGTCCAGACCGGTCAGGTCAATGCCCGCATCTGCGGCGGCATGGACAGTCAGAAAATCCATCTTTTGCTGCAGAACGGCGGCAGAGTTCACACCGCGCGCCTCAATGATCGTCTCGACCAGGTTATTATCGTTGAGGAAGGCTGCAATCCGGTGCCGTTGCGTGCGGTCGAACACATGCTCGATTGGTACGTCGTCGGGCCGGTCGCCCATGCAAATCGCCGCCGGGTAGTCGAGATCGGGAAACAGGTAGAGCCCGCCGAAATGCGCTGTCCAGAAATTGCGTTGCTCAAACGCGGTGTGGCGCAGATGGACGGGGTTGCGGGTGACATCGCCGGTTTCCTTGGCGGTTTCGATCATCTTGGCGATCAGCACGTCGTCGAACCAGGCGTCTTCTTCGGTTTTGAACCGTTCGACCATGCCCGCCAGTTGCTCGGCCTTGCGCAGGGTGCCGCCGACCGTGTCGGCCTCAATCTCGATCTTGCGCAGGTTCAGAAGGTCGCGCGGCGTGGTGAGTTTGAAAACCGAGTTCACCAGCTCTCCGGCCACCGCGTCGGTGGCGGTCAGGGCGAATAGCTGAGCCTCATTCATCTCGATGAACTCGCGCAGGATATCGCGCGAGGTCGAGAATTTGACGTTCAGCAGAGGCGCGCGTTTCTGTTCGGTCGTCAGCAGGATGAACTGCCGGTTTACCCCGTTGGGATTGAGATAGAGTTCGTCCTCCAACTCAATCCCCACCTCAGGCGAATAGCCCGAGATATCGACATGGAAATCCGCCAGCGCCGTGGTTTTGCCCGCCAGATGCTGCAGCGCGCGGTTATACCGCTCGACTAAGGCTGGGCTGGAGATGTGGACGAGGTTGCCGAACATCAGGCCTTTTTCGATGAGGCGGATCATTGTGTCATTCCCGCTTGTGACCCTTTTCTAAAGCTGCTTCGTTCATGAGCTTTCTTTGCTCCTTATTTCGAGCCTGAGTCGTGTCCTCATTTGACAGAGAGGAACCTAGAGATTGGCGGACATGTAGCGCAAACAGACACATCCCAGATGAGAGCAATATTGTGCAAAGAAGGAGCCACGGAAACTTAATCAGACTGACCAAGTAGACCAGAAAGTATCCGCTGCCCGCATCGAATTGGCCAGAAGACAAAAGCCCCCACGCCTCAGTCAATGCCATTGGAGCGATAAGTCCTCCGATGAGTGGTGCAAAAATCACAGAAGCCGCGAATGGAACCAGTCTAGGCGACGAATACCAACCCAACGCGAAACTTGAGGCACCGACAGTTGCGATTATAGCGATCATTATGATCATTACTTAAATGCCCTTCCCCTCCAGATATCGCCGCTTGGCCTCTTCCATCCGACCCATCTCGCGCACCGCGTTTTCGATGGCGACATTGGCTCTTGCTTTGATTTGGGAATTTGTTCTCTGCAGTTTCAATGAACTCCTCCCCAAATTCTACGCAGGATGAAAAGCAGCGTGCAGGGTACCAATGAAAATGGCGCGAGGAGCAATATCCAACCGGGATTAAACGCAAAAAGAAACATTTGGACAAGGATCGTTTTTCCGGCCGCTTCAAAGAAATCGCCACCACCGAAAACGTGATGAAACCCAATAACTATCGCAGGAATAACGAACAGGCTAACTACAACAGAACACAACAAAGCATCAAACAATCGGTGGCTTTTCTCAGGATAAAATCCCGCTTCTTCGGTGGCCGCGATTGGTGTGCCATAGCGCCACCCGATCAAGGCGGAAGTTATTGCCGCCAAGCTAAACAAAAGGAGCATCATTCTCCTTTCCCCTCCAGATACCGCCGCTTGGCCTCTTCCATCCGGCCCATCTCGCGGACGGCGTTTTCGATGGCGACCTCGTCGCTCTTGTCGGCATAGCGGAACTCGCTGTCGGCGTAGCGGTTGATTTCTTGACTCACCATCTCGACCGTGATCGGTTGGCGCAGGTCCTCGATCATGGCCTTCTTGGTGTCGTAGTCGCGGAACAGGAACAGGTCGGGGTTTTCCATCCATTCGTCGGGCAGTTCGAAATCCATCGCGCGAACCTTGACCGCATCAGTGATGTTCTTGATCGCGCGACCGGTGAAACGCTCATCTGCCTGTTGGATCGCCTTGAGGTAGGTGCCCAGCTTGGCAATCGTGTCCATCTGGCCGATCTGAGCCGAAACCCGGTCATAGACTTGCAACAAAGCGTCCTCATGCGGGCGGGCATGGCTTTCGAAACTGGCGGCGACGGCCTTTTTGATTTCCTGCGCGGCATAGGCTTCGTGTTCGCCCAGCGGGATGTCGTGGTTGCGGCCCATCAGCAGGTGCAGGATGTCGATGTAATCCTCACGCGTTTGCGGCCCGTCCACAAGGAACCGCGCGCCCGCCCGCTGCCGCAGGGCGTCGTCCACATTCTCGGGGTAGTTCGAGAACATGCCAAAGGTGCAGTTGCCGCGCACGACAGTGTTGGCACCTGCAAAGCTCTCCATCAGCACGGCGGTGATTTCCAACTGCCCAGCCGAGGACTGCCGGTCGCCGCGTTTACCCGCCAGTTGGTCGATATCGTCGATGGTGCCGAACCCGATGACCGAGGGGTCGATGATCGTGTTGATAAACGCCTTGGCGTTCTGGCCGGATTTGCCCTGATAGCTGTCGATATTGTCGGTGCTCAGGTTCTGATAGCGGAACGGATAGCCCACGTTCTGGCAATAGTCGTTGATCAGCCCGGCCATCATCTGGATCAGAGTGGTCTTGCCGGTGCCCGGTTTGCCGTCGCCCATGAAGGTGAAGATGAACCCGCCAAGTTCCGCGAAGGGGTTCAGGCGGCGGTCGAAGTCGTAGGCCATCAGCATCTTGGCCAGCTTCATGGCCTGATACTTGGCGATATGGTTGCCCACGACCTCGTTCGGTTTCTTGAACGTCATGGTCAGCGTGGTGGATTTGGCCTTGGAGGCCGGCTCAAACCCCCGGATGGTCAGGTCGTCGGCCTCGATATGCCAGGCCGCGTTCTGGAACGGGGTCAAATGGCCAGCGGACTGAGCGCGCAGGGCGGCCTTTTCCATAAGTTGCTCGGCATAGGCACTGACCGCCGCTATCAAATGCGCGTCGTCGGGGGCGTGTTTCGCCAGCGTCTGGTCCAGCTCCCACAGCGCGCCATGAAGGGCGAGCTGGCCGTTGTCCGTCAAAACCTCTTCGATCTCACCAGTATCAACGGTGGTCTCGCCCAAATGCGAAGACATCAGATAGGCCAGCGCGTTTCCGAACGTGTGCGAGGTGATCAGTGCCTCGGCCGTCAGCAGTTCCGAGAACTCAGTCTTGCGTGCGGCGGGAAGATCTCCGGCCAGATTGGCGCGTTTGAGATCGGCCAGAGGGGTTTGTTCCGCATAAGCCTCAGCCACGGCCAGAGCGATGGCAATCGCGCGGCGAATAGCCTGCTGCGTGGTCGCTTGCGGCGGAGACACCAGCGTATCGCCCTCATCCGAGGCCTCGATCCGTGCGACCAGATGCACTCCATCAGCGCGCACCGTTCGCCGTGTCACCAACCCCGGCGTGGTCGAACGGAAGCGCCGCCCAGTGGAAACGCCCGGAGATCGCTCAACCGCCGCCTCAACCGCCTTCGCGATCCGAGGCGCGTGCTCGAACCCGTTCAGCAAGGCAGTCGCTGCCGGATAGTGTTTGCGAATATCCGTCTCACGCAATTCCATCTGATCTGACGTCAAACTCATTTCAAATCCGCCCTTGCTTCATCTTTTTGAAAATACTCCCGCCGGAGGCAAAAATACTAATAGCGCAACACCTGCCCGGACTTGCTGACCACGAATTTGCGCACATCACCAAAACCCGGCGGGTTACGCTCGGCCAGAACCTGAAACGGACGCTGAGGCAAGATGATCGAGCGCTGCGCACGCGTGGCCCCGGTTTCGGCCCCTTGCCCGCCGAACGGGTCCAACGCAAATACCTCACGATCCACCGTGCCAAACCAGCCGGATCGTTCCTGCACAACCTCTTCGCTTTGCAGTTCTTCGGTGGTCCAGGCCAGCGCCCAATCTTGCCCCTCGGGCGCCTGCGCGTCCTCAAGCACCTGCCGCAGCGGGCCGGATTGCTCGGTATAGGCCGAGGAATACATCGGCCCCACATGAATGCGGCGTAGGTGTTTGGGGTGCAGGTCGTCGAAATCCTGATCGAAGCCCTTGGCAATCGTCACCAGTTTCAATCCACCCAAGGATTGCGCCATCAGATGCGCCTGCACCTCGGGCCAGCGGCGTTGGTCTTTGGGCAGAGCGGTTTTGCCGCTGTCCTCCAACTGCATCAGGTAGATCACCGGCAGGTTGATCTGACTGTCATAAACCGCCCAATGGATCAGGAATTTCCGCCGATCCCCCTCATTCCCGATCCAGTGGCATTCGGGATCATTGCGCGCCCAGAACAGCTGACCTTTCAGCAACTCCTCGTAGTAGAGCCTTTGAGATAACGCGAATTGCAGCTTTGTCGGGATTTCCTGATCGCCAATAATGGTTCGCACCATATCGGTTTTCAGGTCGTCTTCCGAGGGCATGTTCGCCAGATGCACCTGCGCCTGCTGCGCGTCGTTGGCCATGTTCAGCAACTCGGCCGCCACCGGAAACCCGCTGTCGCGCTTGTCCATGGCGAGGCTGCCAAAGAACCGCCCCGTATCGCGTCCGACCAGCAGATATTTCATGGAGAGCGCGCGGAAGGTGTAGAGCAGCCCCGAAAGGTAGCGCGACACGATCCGCACCTCTTGCTTGCTGATCGCGCCCTCCGCCTCCATTGTCGCGGCTACGCGCAGGAGGTGAACGGTGATCACCTCGAATTTGCGGAAATAGCGGCGCGAGGCGAAGGTGTCGGTCAGGCCAACATGGTCTTGGGTGGGGTCAGTCATGAGCTTCTTTGACTTCCAAAATCCGCCCTACTTCCCGATACAAGAAGGGCCACTTACCTCTTTGGTTGTGCTTTGCCATTGGGTCACCAAGGATTTGTTTGCCAAACCAAGTTCCAAGTTTGATTCCCGTTATCCATTGGAACAAGCTCAGATACTTCCAGAAAACCCAGAGGAAGATCGGCAAGAATACATTAAAAATCCATATCCAAAGCCATGCGAGGATTGGCGCTCCTAGCCCGATGGCAGATACGATCTGAATGAGTCTCCAGTCGACCATTCCCGCAGAATGGAAGGTTGCGAAACCAATTATCAAGCAGGTTAGCCCCGTCAGCGACAGGATTGTTGCGAACAATAGAGTCGTCGTTTTCATATTGAGTCCGACCCTCTGCTCAACCCCCATACAAGTTCTTATCATGCTTCTCGACAATCGAGGCAAACCGACGGGCAAAGCGTTCATCCGCCTTGGCCTTTTTCTCCAGCACGTCGCGGGCAAAGACCATGTGGCCCTCATGCGCTTCCAGCATGTCGGCCATTTTCTGGTTGGTCGCAGTGCCGATGGCGGCCATGGCGGTTTGCGCCTCTTGGTCTGTCTGCACGCCGATCTCGTTGATGCGGTGGGCCACGTCCTGCTGCTGCGCGGTTTTCAGCGATTTGGTCAGGGCGTCGTACAACACCACGCGCTGCTGGGTGTCTGTTTGTAGCTTGTTGATCAGCACCATCTGCGTCGCTGCCTGGTTCTGGAGTGAATCGACCCAGGTCTTGCCCTTTTCGATGTAACGCTCCAGCGTTTGCGATTTGGCCAGCTTGACCTGCTCTTCCTGAACCTTGGCGTTGTATTGCTTGTTCAGCTCGGCCAGTTCGGTTTCCAACTGGGTGCGCGCGGCGGCATCCTGTTCGACGCTGATCTTGTTCTCCAACGTGATGATTGTCGGGTCCATGCCCTGAATTTCGGCGCGCAGCGATTCCAGCTCGGCCACGGTCGCCTCACGCTCGTCCAGAGTGCCGGTCAGGTTGTTTTCGACCTTCACGCGCTGTTCTTCCAGCACGGACAGCTGCCCTTGCAGCAGTTTCACGATTACGTCGGATTTGGCGATCAGGTCCTGCAGCTTGTCGTCGATATTGGCGGTGCGCATTCGCTCCTGCCGCATGGACTCGGATTTGCCCTTGGCGAAAATGCCGACAAACGACTCCCACCCGGTTTTCGAACGCATCTCGTCAAAATCCTTGGAAAACGCATTTGTCACATCGTCCAGACCCATGATCAGCTCGGCGATATTTGCATTCATCACCTCGGTATGGGCGTGCACGTCCTCGAGCGTGGCGTTTTCGATGTCGATATCGGCCTCGGCGGTGCCGATCTTGGCCCGCGCGGCGTCAATCCGCGAGGTCAGGTTTTCGATCTGCGACTGGCTTTCACGCACTTTTGCCTGAGTTTCTTCAATCAAGGCGTCAAATTGATGGTTCGACATCGCTGCTATCCCTTTTTTCTTTAATTACCCAATAAGATAGGGAATGTTACGGCTATTTACATCCCCTTCGGGTCAAAAATCCCCTGAACCTTTGCAAACTCAGGCTGAAAAAGATAGGCGCGAATTGCCAGCCTGTTCTCTGGGCATATGATCAAATCTGGATTGATCCGACGGCCATTGTGGACATAGACATACCGGACCCCACCTGATTGGGTGCGTTGAATCAATTCCTGCCGGAGGCTGACCCATGCTGGACGCGACAACCGATCTGAAGTCCCTTTTGAAAAACCCCGACCTGCTGGTGACCAAAGCCTATATCGGCGGCCAGTGGGTGGATGGTGACAACGGCACCTTTGCCGTGACCAACCCGGCCCGGGGCGACGTCGTGGCCGAGGTGGCCGATGTCAGCCGCGCTCAAGTGGCCGGTGCCATTGCGCAGGCTGAGGCTGCGCAAAAGGAATGGGCCAAGCTGACCGGCAAGGAACGCGCGGTTATCCTGCGCCGCTGGTTTGACCTGATGGTGGCAAACGCCGAAGACCTAGGCAAAATCCTGACCGCAGAACAGGGCAAACCGCTGGCCGAGGCGGTGGGTGAGATCACTTATGGTGCGTCCTTCATCGAATTCTTCGGTGAAGAGGCCAAGCGCGTTTATGGCGAAACCTTCCCGGGTCACCAGCGTGACAAGCGGATCATGGTACTGAAACAGCCCATCGGAGTGGCGGCCTCGATCACGCCGTGGAACTTCCCCAACGCGATGATCACCCGCAAGGCTGGGCCTGCGCTGGCGGCTGGCTGTGCCTTTGTCGCGCGTCCGGCGGCCGAAACGCCGCTGTCTGCCTTGGTGCTGGCGCTTCTGGCCGAGCAGGCCGGTGTGCCTGCTGGTGTGTTCAACGTGGTGCCTTCGTCGCAGGCCAGCGAGGTCGGTAAAGAGTTCTGCGAAAACCCCGGCGTACGCAAGCTGACCTTCACCGGCTCAACCGAAGTGGGGCGTATCCTGCTGCGGCAGGCGGCGGATCAGGTCATGAAGTGCTCGATGGAACTGGGTGGCAACGCCCCGTTCATCGTGTTCGATGATGCCGATCTGGATGCCGCCGTCGAAGGCGCGATGCTGTGCAAGTTCCGCAACAACGGCCAGACCTGCGTCTGCGCAAACCGCATCTACGTACAGGCCGGAGTTTATGACGAATTCGCCGCCAAGCTAAAAGCGGCGACTGAGGCACTGAAGGTCGGCGACGGCCTGACCGACGGAACCACAACCGGTCCGCTGATCAACGCCGAGGCGGTCGCCAAGGTCGAAGAACACATCAAGGACGTCACCGACAAGGGCGGAGCAATTCTGACCGGCGGTCTGCCGCACGATCTGGGCGGCACCTTCTTCCAGCCGACCATCGTGACCGGCGTAACGCAGGACATGATGGTGGCACAGGACGAAACCTTTGGCCCGCTGGCGCCGCTGTTCAAGTTCGAAAACGAGGATGACGTGATCGCCATGGCCAATGACACGATCTTTGGTCTGGCCTCTTATTTCTATGCCAAGGACCTGAGCCGCGTCTACAAAGTGGCTGAGGCGCTGGAATATGGCATCGTTGGCGTGAACACTGGCATCATCTCGACTGAACTGGGCCCGTTCGGCGGCGTCAAGCAGTCCGGCCTGGGCCGCGAAGGCAGCCATCACGGCATGGAAGACTATCTTGAGATGAAATACGTCTGCCTGTCTGTCTGACCCAAGATGGCCCCGGTGCGTTGCGCCGGGGCCTTGCAGTTTGTCACAAAACTGCAAACAAACCGTCACATCTCTGCAATGACCCGCGTTCATTCCCCTTGCATCCAAGTATGAGGGGATACCTACCGATGTCATTGCGCTTTGTCTGCCTGACATCTGCCCTAGCCCTGACCGCCAGTCAGGCCATGGCAGAGATGAATTTCAACCGAATTGCGTCTTTCCCGGTCGTCAAGAACATGGTCGAGGGGGCGGATACCACCCGCGAGACCTCGCCCGAGATCATCGCCGCGACTGCGGATGGCATGACGCTGGTCTATACTGACAGCCCGCTGGGCGTGATCGGCATGGTCGACATCACCAACCCCGCGAACCCGGCGCCTCTGGGCGCGATGGATGTGGGTGGCGAACCAACATCAGTTGGTATCGTTGGCACGACAGCCTTTGTTGGCGTGAACACTTCTGAAAGTTATACCGCGCCGTCGGGCAAGCTGATCTCGGTTGATATTGAGAGCAAGGCTGTAACCGGCGCCTGTGATCTGGGTGGCCAGCCCGACAGCGTCGCCATCGCCCCCGATGGCAGCTTTGTTGCCGTGGCGATTGAAAACGAGCGTGATGAAGACCTGAATGACGGCGTCATCCCGCAGCTGCCCGCCGGGTCGCTGGCGCTGGTGCCGCTGAAAGACGGCGCGCTGGACTGCGCGGGCATGACCATGGCCTCGCTGACCGGTCTGGCCGAGGTTGCGCCGACCGACCCCGAGCCGGAGTTCGTGGACATCAACGGTCTGGGCGAGACCGTCGTCACCCTGCAGGAAAACAACCATATCGCCGTCGTCGACAAGGACGGCACCGTGGTCAGCCATTTCTCGGCGGGCGCTGTTGATCTGGAGGGCATCGATGCCACTGACGAGCGCGGCGCGCTGATCTTCACCGAAAGCCAGCCGGGCCGCCTGCGCGAACCGGACGCGGTAAAATGGATCGACGACAACCACTTCGCCACCGCCAACGAAGGCGATTATGAGGGCGGTTCGCGCGGCTGGACCATCTTCCACAAGGACGGCACCGTTGTTTATGAAAACGGCACCGATTTCGAAAAAGCCATCATCCAGATCGGCCACTATCCCGACAAACGCTCGGACGCCAAAGGCGTTGAGCCGGAAAGCGTGACTGCGGCCACCTTCGGCGGTACTCCGATGATCTTTGTCGGGGCCGAGCGCGCCTCGGTCGTGGGGGTCTATGACGCCACCGATCCGGCCAATCCAGTGCTGAAACAGCTGCTGCCCTCGGGTGTTGGCCCGGAAGGTTACGTGGCGATCCCCGAACGCAACCTGCTGATCTCGGCCAATGAGAAAGACCTGATCGAGGATGGCGGCCCTCGGGCGCATGTGTCGATCTTTGAATATCAGGACGTCCCCGCCAACTATCCGCATCTGACCTCCGCAGGCGCGGATGAGCTGATCGGTTGGGGCGCACTGTCCGGTCTGGTCGCGGATGAAGACGGCATGATCTATGCGGTCAATGACAGCTATTATGGCTTCCAGCCTTCGATCTTCAAGATCGACCCCAGCCAGCAACCCGCCCGCATTGTCGACGTGATCCGCATCCATCGGCAGGACGGCAACCCGGCGCAGAAACTGGACCTTGAAGGCATCACACTAGACGGCGAGGGGGGCTTCTATGTCGCCTCCGAAGGGCGCACCGACCGTGTCATCCCTCACGCGATCTATCACGTCAGCGCAGATGGTCTGATTAAAGATCGCAAGGGCGAGATCGGCCTGCCACCTGAATTGATGGCGGTCGAACAGCGCTTTGGGTTCGAAGGCATCACCAAGATCGGCAACACCCTGTGGATGGCCGTTCAGCGCGAATGGAAAGACGACCCGGAGAACCACGTGAAACTGGTCGCCTATAATCTCGACACCAAGGGATGGGGGGCCGTGCACTATCCCAAAGCGGACCCGGAAAAGGGCTGGGTCGGCCTGTCGGAAATCGTGGCCTTCGGGGAGCATGTCTACGTCATCGAACGTGACAATCAGCACGACCACCGCGCCGTGACCAAAAAGATCTACCGCATCCCGCTGTCTGACATGACCCCGGCCACACTGGGCGGCCCACTGCCCGTGGTCAGCAAAGAAGAGGTCCGCGACCTGCTGCCCGACCTGACCTCGACCGGTGGTTACGTTCTGGACAAGATCGAAGGTCTGGCCATCCTGCCCTCGGGCGAAGCGTTTGTTATGACCGACAATGACGGCGTCGACGACGCCTCGGGCGAGACAATGTTCTGGTCGATTGGGTCGGTGACGGCAGGGAACTAATCGCAGGTAAAACATTAAGAGACCCCGCACGAAATTGTGCGGGGTCATTTTGCTGCCTACGTCGGCATCAAGCCAAAAGTCGACCATAGCAGGGGAAAGTGTTCCGAAGCTTCAAGTGTTATGTCAACGCCGATTCTGGCGAATCCTGGCCGATATGCTATCGTTTCTGCATTGAAAATGTTGCAAAGGAGCGCTTCACGATGATCCCTTTGGCACGCATTGCACTATTGGCGCCGCTGCTGGCCTGTCCGGCAAAAGCAGAGGAACCAGAATGCTCGGTTGCCCTTGCTTTTGCACTCGATGTTTCGGTCAGCGTGGACGATGCGGAATACAAATTGCAGCGTGAGGGCCTAGCCGCTGCGCTGTCTGACCAATCTGTACGACGAGTAATTCTTTCCAGACCTGATGCAGTTGCGCTAATGGCCTACGAATGGAGCGGTTACCACCAGCAAACGATCGTCTCACCTTGGAAATTTATCCACAACGAACAGGATTTATCTGCGTTTATTGAGCGCTTGTTCGTCCAGCAGCGCGAAGATGCAGAATATCCGACGGCATTAGGGGCTGCGCTTAGTTTCGGAGCCACTAAACTTAGCGAAGTGTCTTGGTGCGACCGGCTTGTTCTCGATGTTTCCGGCGATGGCATCCACAACCACCGCTACCCACCAGAAACCGCTTATCGACACTTTCCTTTCGAGCACGTAACTGTCAACGGTCTAGTGATCGAAGGCGCCGAGCCCGAGGTTCAAGCCTACTATGCGAGCCATGTGATTTCTGGGCCCGGCGCATTTGTAGAAATCGCGAACGGTTATACAGACTACACGCGGGCTATGAAGAGAAAGCTGCTACGGGAACTCCAAGATCAACGGCTTGCAACGCGATAGCAAGTAAAGCGCATCGCAGTTTTGTCCGCAAGCCGAACATCCCGGCACAGCAAAAACAACGCCCCGCGCCTGGAGGTGCGCGGGGCGTGCAGTCTGCGACAGTCCAGAGAGGCGGGACTATCGCTTTGGGGTCAACGGCCTCAGTTTACGGCCTTGGCGTCGACCACATCCTTCTCGATGGCTTTGCTGGACGAAATCTCGATCCGGCGCGGTTTCAGGGCCTCGGGCACCTCGCGCTTCAGGTCGATGTTCAGCATACCATTTTCATGGCTCGCGCCGGTGACGCGGACATGGTCGGCCAGCGCAAAGCGGCGCTCGAACGCGCGGGTGGCGATGCCACGATGCAGGTATCTGCGCTCTTTATCCTCGGCGGCTTTCTTGCCAGCGACGATCAGCGCGTTTTCCTTCACTTCGACCGACAGGTCTTCTTCCGAAAAACCGGCGACAGCAACCGAGATGCGATACGTGTCGGCATCGGTTTTTTCGATATTGTAAGGTGGATAGCTGGGTTGAGCCACATCATTGGTCAGAACACGATCCATCATATCGGCGATCTGGTCGAAACCGATCGTGGCGCGGTGCAGCGGTGCAAAATCAAATGTACGCATGTGTCATATCCTCATGTTTGAGCGATCTGTGTTTTGCCCTCCGTTCGGACGGGCTGTGGTGTTAGCCGGGTCCCGTTCGTGGCGACCCGGTACAGTTCACATGGGGAGCATTTTGACCCAGTTCAAGACCCGTCAGATGAGATGAATTTCGCCCCGGAACTGGACTTGCCCGACCCCACTTGCAACCGGCGGATCGCCGCCTTGGGTTTTGGCGCGTCGCGGCGCAAATCAGCCTTGAGTTCTTCAACGATGCCAGACAGTTCCATACCAAATCCGACTTTCTGGCGTCCATCGCTTCCAACCGCAGAGACCACCGACAAAATCTGCCAGCGGGGCCCGTTCCGGGCCAGCAGCGCTGAGCCCGATGACCCGAAGGTAATGTCGCAGTTAAAAGTGATCAGACCCTGCTGCCGTTGCAAGATTCTGCAGGACCGCTCGCGGGTGATCGACTCGGCCCTGCCGCGACCGTAAGAGGCGAGGCTGACCTCATTGCCGGACACGCGTCCACTGTGCAGTGCAAAAGGGTCCGCCACAGAATAAGGAATGGGTTGCTCAAGGCGCATCAAAGCCACGTCCGCTCGGATAGTAGCAGGCGACAGCTTCGGGTGATTGGCATAATCCGAATGCACCGCGATCTGAACGACTTTGCGGTCAGCCAATGCCTTGCCGTGGCTCAACCCGGCCCGGAAGGTCAGTTTTTCGGGGGCAAAGAGGTTGCCGGTTTTCTTGTCAAATACGCAATGCGCGGCGGTCAGAACCAGATCTTGGGCAATTAATGTGCCGGTACAGAACCCCTGATTGCCGATGTCCAGCCGCCCTATGGCCTCCCAGCCATAAAGGTCCTCACGGTCCGTTAGTTTGCGCTTGGCGCTTTGGGCATAGGAAGCGGTCGACAAGATCAACATGCACAAAAGGGCGCCCAAAAATAAGCGCGTCATGGCTTAATAAACCTCGCTCCGATATTTCTTTTGGCTGCGCCACTGGGCGTAACTGCAAGGAACCCGCGACCGGCAGACAATTCCGCCTGCAACAGGTGTAGTGATCCTTCGACCGGAGTGCCGACTGCAACGCGCTTGCCATTAAACTCTGCCTTGGCCGCTACCACCGACACAATGCGCGGACGATCACCGTCAAAGGAGAAAACTGGTGCCCCCGAGGAGCCGAACTCGACATCGCAGGACATCACCATAACTTCTGATCGGCGGGTCATGACCGAGCAGACCTCTTGCAAGGATGGCGCTTCAGCGCGGTCCTGCGCGTATGATACCACCCCAACCTCTTCACCCCGAGGTGGGCGGTTTCCCGTCTCAAAGGGAATAATGGCAGTGCTGCGAATGGGTTGCCACAGCTCGATCAAGGCAATGTCATTGCGAAGGCGCGCAGCCGAGGTTTCCTTGTCGTACCGGTAATTCGGATGAATGACCGCCTGACGGGCGGCGCGATAAGCAGACGCGCGCCCAAGACGCCAGGCCGCCAGAAACTCGACCTCGGACAGGTCGATCCGCTGCCCGGTTACCTTGTCATACAGGCAGTGCGCAGCTGTCAGAACAAGGGTCGGAGATATCAGCGTACCGGTGCAAAACCCCGCTCCATTGATGTCCAGACGGCCCACGGCCATCCAGGCCCGCCCGGCATCGGTGGTTTCGAGGCTTTTCAATCCGCTGTCCTGCGCCATGGCAGCCATCGGCGTCAATGCCAGTACTAAAGCCCTGATCCAGTTTCGCAAACGGTTCTCCGGCGTTGCTGTTGGCTTACCTTTCTATGCGCCGTGTTGGGCGAAAATAGGGCGGTTGACCCCGGGACCGTTTCTGTCGACGACTGATGCAGGGCTGCATCAGCCGCGCTTATCTGAGGATCGGAATATCTGACCCGGCCTGACGCATCGCCTTTGGTATCGGACCGCCGGTGGCCCAATCCAACAGCTCGACCGTATGTACGATGGGAATGTCCGTTCCCGAGCCGATCTGCATCATGCAGCCAATATTCCCGGCAGCGATCACATCCGGTTTTTTGGCTTCAAGCGTTTTGACCTTGCGCTGTTTCAGTTTGCCCGAGATTTCGGGCTGCATCAGGTTGTATGTCCCGGCACTGCCGCAGCATAGATGACTGTCAACAGGCTCTAACACTACGAATCCAGCCTGTTTCAGCAGGTCTTTTGGGTGCGTCTTAATCTGCTGACCATGCTGCAGCGAACAGGCGGCATGATAGGCAATCGTCATCTCCTTGTCCGCGCCCTTGGGCAGGTCCAGTTGAACCAGCAACTCACTAATGTCCATAGCGATACCGGACACCCGCGCCGCGTCCTGGGCCAGCGGGTCATTGCGGAACATATGACCATAGTCTTTCACGGTGGTTCCACATCCGCTTGTATTTATGACGATGGCGTCCAACCCCCCAGCATCCATTTCGGAAACCCAGGCTTTGATATTGGCTTCTGCGGCTTTGTGACTTTCGTCCACCTTGCCCATGTGATGGGTGAGCGCCCCGCAACACCCGGCCCCTTCGGCCACCACAACCTCACACCCTAACCGGGTCAAAAGCCGGATGGTCGCGTCGTTGATGTCGGTGTTCAGCGCCTTCTGCGCGCAGCCTGTCATCAGCGCCACACGTTTTACACGCTTACCTCTGGGAGCAAAGCTCTGCGGATCATCATTCCGACTGACCGGAGGGATATGCTTGGGCGCCATGTCCAGCATTGCCCGCAACCGCGCATCTGGCATCAGAAACCGGAACGGGCGCCCCAGCTTTGCCCCAATCAGCGCCCAGCGAAACCGCATCGGATAAGGCAAAATCTGTGCCAGCACCCACCTAAGCGCGCGATCAGTGAATGGGCGTTTATAATTGGCCTCGATATATTCCCGCGCGTGATCGACCAGATGCATATAATGCACACCCGACGGGCAGGTCGTCATGCAGGCCAGACAGGACAGGCAGCGGTCAATATGCTTGACCGTCTTTTCATCTGGCACCCGCTCGTTTTCCAGCATGTCCTTGATCAGGTAGATACGACCGCGCGGGCTGTCCAGTTCATCCCCCAACACCTGATAGGTCGGGCAGGTCGCGGTACAGAACCCACAATGCACACAGCTGCGCAGAATTTCATTCGACCGCTGGATCGCCGGGTCCTGCAGTTGCTTTTCAGTGAACGTTGTCTGCATTGGTTTACCCCATCAAACCCGGATTGAAGACACCACGTGGATCAAATTTTTGCCTTAACCCTTGTGTTAGAGCCTTCATTCCCTCCGGTTCGGACTGGAACTGCCCCAATGCTTTGATGGTTTCGCTTGCCCCTCTCGCCAGGGTGCTATGGCCGTCGAACCTGCCCAGCCTGGCCCGTAAATCTGTGCCTTTCGGGACAAGAGCCCAGATCAGGCCGCCGCCCCAATCAAACAGCAGCTGATCGGCGTTCAGCCGCGATGCAATCTCTGGGGCGTCAGTTGGCTTGACCGAAATCCGCCAGACATCGCCGTCTTGGCCCTGAAACGACGCGACATCGCGAATGTCACGCCACAGCCCTGCAGAGTCTGTGGCCTCGGTGATTTCACCAAAGCCCGACAGCACAGACTTTAGTTGTTCAATCCGGTAAGCCACCGACGCCGAAAACCCTTCGACCCGCAGCAGGACGCGGCCACCTTGTGGGTCATAAGCGGCAGCGTTGACCTCATACGGCGATTTCAGCGCGGCGGACATGGCCTGAACAGCTTGGGTCACCTCTGCCACGTGAACGGTCAAGGTGTCTGTTGCCTCGGGCTTGGGCAGCACCTTCAACGAGACCTCAGTCAGAACCCCAAGCGTCCCCCATGACCCAGCCATCAGCTTGACCAGATCGTAGCCGGTGACGTTTTTCATCACCCGACCCCCATTCTTGATCACCTGCCCCATGCCATCGACATACCGGACGCCCAACAGAAAATCCCGACACGCCCCAGCCTGTATTCGGCGCGGGCCTGAGATATTGGCAGCGACCACGCCACCGATGGTTGGATCTCCGTTCGTGCCCAACAGACCGCGATGATCCATTGGTTCAAAAGCCAGTTGCTGACCCTCTGCGTCCAGCGCGGCCTCAATTTCAGCCACGGGCGTGCCAGCTTGCGCAACAAGGGTCAGGGCACCGGGCTCGTACAAGGTGATACCTGACATCCCGGATGTTTCGATAATATCCTCAGGACCTGACATGCCACGGGTTCCGCCTCCGACGATGCGCACCGGTTGCTGTAGTCCGGCCACCATCTTGGCCAATTCGGCTTCTGTTTCAGGTCTCATCGATATTCTTCCGTGTTAAAGCCTTATTCGGCGGCGAGGCGAGACGCACGACGCGCCTCAGAGGCGTCCAAAGGGAACACTTTGGCAGGGTTCAGCAGCCAGCTTGGGTCGAACACGTCCTTGACGGCCATCTGCGCCTCAAGATCCTGAGGCGCGTATTGGTGCGACATCAAATCCCGCTTTTCGATACCCACGCCGTGTTCACCGGTCAGACAGCCGCCGACATCGACACACAACCGTAGGATGTCCGCGCCGAACGTCTCGCATTTTTCCAAATCGCCGGGTTTGTTGGCGTCGAACAGGATCAACGGGTGCATGTTTCCGTCCCCCGCATGGAAGACATTGCCCACGGGCAGACCGTATTGCTGGCTTAGCTCTCCGATCCGACGCAGCACTTCGGGCAACGAGGACACGGGGATCGTGCCGTCCAGACACATGTAGTCGTTCATCTGCCCCATGGCCCCAAAGGCCGACTTCCTGCCCAGCCAAATTTTCGCGCTTTCTTCAGCCGACTGACTTTCGCGCAATTCGACCGGGTTATGACGTTTGGCGATCTCAATAATCTTCGCCAGTTGATCGTCGATCTCGGCCTCTGAGCCTTCCACCTCGACAATCAGCAGCGCGGTGCAATCGGGATAGCCCGCATGGGCAAAGTTCTCACACGCCCTGATACAGAGCGTATCCATGAATTCGATCGCCACTGGCAGGATGCCTGACTTGATTATGTCAGACACACATTGCCCGGCGACCTCGTTGTCATCGAACCCCATCAGCACGGGCCGCGCGCCTTCGGGTTTGCGCAGGATGCGCAAGGTGGCCTCGGTCACTACACCCAACTGGCCCTCGGACCCACAGATCAGTCCCAACAGGTCCAGCCCGCCCGCGTCCAAATGTGCGCCGCCAATGTCGACCACGCTGCCATCCATCAGCACCATTTTGACGCCAAGCAAGTTATTGGTGGTCACACCGTATTTCAGGCAATGCGCGCCGCCGGAATTCATTGCAATATTGCCCGCAATCGCACAGGCCAGTTGCGAGGACGGATCAGGGGCGTAGAAGAAATCCTCCTGCTCGACCGCGCCGGTTACGCTCAGGTTGGTCCGACCAGTCTGAACGCGGATGAAGCGATTGTCATAATCGGTCTCCAACACCTCGTTCATCCGCGCAATGCCGAGGATCACGCAGTCTGCCGTTGGCAGCGCCCCGCCTGCCAGCGACGTACCCGACCCGCGCGGGACAACTGGTACGCCCTCTTCATGGCAGATGCGCAGCACGTCCGAAACCTCTTGGGTGGTCGACGGCAGGACTGCCAGCAGCGGAGGACACCTGTAAGCGGTCAGCGCATCACATTCATACGCCCGCGTTTCAGCCGGGTCGTGAATCACCGCGTCTTCGGGCAAGACCCGCAACAACCGCTGCAAAACTATGGCCTTACGGCCTAATATATCGGGATTTGGCGTTGGCATATCCATGGCGGACCCCCTCGTTTGGTAAAATAATATTACCAATTTCCGCATCTGGCAAGTTCTCTCATCCGCACGTAGTGTCGCGGTCATGACCTGGATTGAACGCGCCCTGGTGTTTTCACCGCTGGACTATGCCGCCGTTCTGCTGCTGTTTTCCGCGTGGCAGTGGATCGGCTGGCGGATCGACAACCCCTCGCCCGGCAAGCGATCCGTGGCGATGATGATGGACGATTTCCGCCGCGACTGGATGCGCGAGATGGTCACGCGTCAGCCCCGCATGTTCGACGCGCAGGTGGTCGCCAGCATGCGGCAGGGCAGCACGTTCTTTGCGTCGACCACGATGATCGCCATCGGGGGCGGGCTGGCCCTGCTGGGCAATACCGAGCGTTTGGCCGGAGTGGCACAAGATCTGGCCATCGGCAGCGCGCCCGCGCTGGTGTGGGAGGTCAAGATATTGGTTGTTCTGGTGTTTCTGTCGAACGCCTTCCTGAAATATGTCTGGGCGCATCGTCTGTTTGGCTATTGCGCCGTTCTGATGGCCGCCGTGCCCAACGACCCCGAAGATCCGCAAGCCTATCCGCGCGCGGCACAGGCGGCCGAGATTTGTGTCACCGCTGCCCGCAGCTTTAACCGCGCCTTGCGCGCCACCTATTTCGCGCTGGCCTCTGTCACATGGATATTGGGACCCGTGGCCCTGATCATTGGTGCGTTGCTGACCGTGGGCGTCCTGTACCGCCGGGAGTTCGCCTCTCACTCTCGTTCGGTGCTACTGACCCTGCCTCCTAACACAGAGTCGTGATGACGAAGGCCCGGTCAGCCCCCTATGGTCAGCTCATGCGATACCTGATTCTCAGCGCCTTTCTGGCCAGCCCCGCCTTAGCCGATGACCCTGTGATCGAAAACGTCACCGCCAGTCAGAGCGGCGAAACATGGCGATTCGACGTGACCGTCTCGCATCCTGAAACCGGTTGGGATGACTATGCCGACGGTTGGCGGGTTCTGGATATGGACGGGACGGAACTGGGGATGCGCGTGCTGCACCACCCGCATGAGAACGAACAGCCCTTTACGCGATCTTTAAGCGGCGTTGCGATCCCAGCAGGGACTTCTCAGGTACAGGTGCAGGCCCGCACCAACGCGGACGGCTGGGCCGAAGAGACCTTTGTGGTCTCTTTGAACTAAAATACGCCCAAAGTCAGGCCCGCGCCCAGCGCCGCGCCGATCTCACGACAATGGTCCAACTGATCGTCAGGAATGGTCTTTTGGGCCAGAATCGCCTCGGGCGATTGCGCATGAGTGCAGATTATCAGGGGCGGTTGCACCTCTTTCAGCCGCCAGCCGGTGGCAATCCGGGCCATCTGGCGGGCCGCGTTTTCTCCATCAGACCCGGCACAGACCATCTGCGCATAAGGGCGGCCTTCGATCTTGCCCAGCACGGGATAGTAGCAGCGGTCGAAAAACTCTTTCATCAGACCCGAAATCGCGGCCAGATTCTCGGGCGCGCAGAAAATATATCCATCGGCGGCCAGCAGATCGTTCGGCCCGGTCTGATCGGCGAATTTCAGAACAACATCCGCCTCGTCACGCCCCGCCTCAGCCGCCGCTTCGGCCATCTGCCGGGCCCCGCCGGTACGGGAATGGTAAACGATCAAAAGCTGCGCCATGTCAGACCCGGTGATAGGGGCCGCCCGACAGGATGGTTGCGGCCCGATACAGTTGCTCGGCCAGCATCACACGGACCAGCATATGGGGCCAGACCATCGACCCGAATGAGATGGAAAAATCGGCCTCAGCCCGCAGATTAGGGTCTATTCCGTCCGCCCCGCCAATGATCAGCGCCAAATCCTGCCGCCCGGCATCGCGCCATCCGCCCAGTTTCTTGGCAAAATCGGGTGAGGACATGACCCGCCCGCGCTCATCCAACGTGCAGATGACTGCACCTTTGGGCAGCGCCTTGCGCAACAGCGCGGCCTCGGCCCCCATACCTGCGTTTTTCTTGTCTTCAACCTCGATCACCCGTGCGGGACCAAGGCCCAGCGCGCGGCCGGTCCGGTCAAATCTGGTCAGATAGTCGTCAAGCAGGGTCTTCTCCGGTCCGGCACGCAATCGCCCGACCGCACAAATGCTGATACGCATATTTCTCTCGCCACCGGCCTGTTAATGCAGACCGGGATGGCACCTCAGTTGGCCGAGGCGCTACCGCTCGTGGGCAGCCACATCTTTTCCAGCTGGTAGAATTCACGCACTTCGGGGCGGAAGATATGGACGATCACGTCGCCCGTATCGATCAGCACCCAGTCGCCGGCATCCTTGCCTTCGACCTTTGAGGTGAAACCGAATTCCTGCTTGATGCGATCCGTCAGCTTTTCCGCCATGGCAGCGACCTGACGGGTCGACCGACCCGAGGCAATCACCATGTGATCCGCAACCGAGGATTTGCCTTGCAAGTTGATCTGCACGACGTCTTCGGCCTTGTCATCGGAAAGTGAGGAAAGGATACGTTCAAGCAGCTTGTCGCTGATTGACTGAGAGTGGGCCATTACACTGGCCCCGTCATCGGCGGGCAAACCCGCCTGGGTATGTAGTGACAGGACATAGTCCTCCTTTGCTGCGCGCCGCACATCCCCGGCGCCGGGGTATTATTAAGGTAACAAGGGGAATGCAACATTTCAATGAAGGGCCGTCATGCAGGGTGCGCACGGGTTCACTCTTTGGCGATCTGTTGCGCCGCTGCGTCTTCGTTCAGCAGGCGAACTTCGCGCTGCGGGAACGGAATCGAGATACCCTCGGCCTTGAATGCGTCCCACAGCGCCAGATAGACATTGCCGCGAATATTGGTCAGCCCCTTGGTCGGGTCGCTGATCCAGAATCGCAGGACATAGTCCACGCTGCTGTCTCCGAATCCGGTGATGTGACAGACGGGCTCGTGCGGCCCACCGCTGAGCACTCGAGTAACGGCCTTTACGGCTCGGATCGCCGTTGCACGCACCTGATGGGGGTCATCGTCATAGCTGGTGCCGAACTCTAGATCCAGGCGCACGAACTTGTCCGAATGCGACCAGTTCACCACCTGGTTGGTGATCAGATCCTCGTTCGGGATCAGATATTCCCGCCCGTCCCGCGTGACGACCGACACATAGCGCGCGCCCAGCGCATTGATCCATCCGAAGGTATCGCCCAACGAGATCACATCGCCCGGTTTTATCGAGCGGTCCATCAGGATGATGATCCCCGAGATCAGGTTCGAAACCACCTTTTGCAGGCCAAACCCAATCCCCACGCCAATCGCACCGGACAGCAGCGCAATGCCTGTCAGGTCGAACCCGAGCGTGCGAATGGCCACCATAAAGACCGCGCCATACAGCAGCACCTGAATGCCCTTGGCCAGAAGCACCTGCATGGATGGAGTGATGTCATCGTTGCTCATCAACCCCCGCTCGGCGGCGCGGGTTCCGATACGGGCCAGCGTCAGCAGGATGCCAATCAGCAGAACCGCCTTGATAATCCCCAGCGCCGAGATGTGCAGATCGCCGATGGAAATCGCCACGCCATCCAGAAACTCGGCAACGTCATCGGTCAGATTCAGGGCCACAAGCGTTGCATAGACCCACATGGCCCATTTGAAGATCCGCCGCAGGGTCCGGTTGCGCACCAGCCGCGCCACCAGTGCGATGACCAGCCATGCCAAGGCCAGGGTGGCAACAACACCTATGATATAGCTGCGTGACGGCCATGTGATCTGCTGCATCAGCAGATACAGCGCCCAGGACATCACGACGAAATAGACCAGTGTCAGACGCTGCATCAGTTGCACCAGCGTGCGCAGACGCCATTTCGGCCAGCCCTCGCGGGCGCGGGCCCAGGCATCCCACCGGCTCTGTGTCACCAGTTTCAGCACATAGGCCAATGCCCATAGAACGAGGATAATAACTAGCTGATGCTGCCGCCAACCCGGCGTTACGATAAGCTCAACAAGGTTTTCGAATTGCACGGAAAAGCCCGCGACCATGTTATCATATAGGTCCGACAGCGAGCTGGGGATCAGGTCCTGATTCATGGCCCCAGCTTGAACAGCGTTGCCCATTGATGCAAGTCCGGTGCCGGATTGAACCTTGATTGAAAGCAAAGCCCGATATATCTGGTGCGCATGAGACTCACCTTGGCCCCTGCACCCACATTGCAAGACCGCACGCGCCTGCGTGAACGGTTCTTTGGGGCCGCCCGCACGGTTCTGGCCCGCCTATAAGCGGCCTCCAGCCACTCGCCAGCTATTTCTCATTGCTATACGGGAGAGGACCAATGTCCCCCAAAACACTCTATGACAAGATCTGGGATGCCCATGTCGCGCATGAAGCCGATGATGGCACCTGCCTGCTGTATATCGACCGCCACCTGGTGCACGAGGTCACCAGCCCGCAGGCGTTCGAAGGCCTGCGCATGGCAGGCCGCAAGGTACGCGCGCCGGAAAAGACCATCGCCGTGCCGGACCACAACGTTCCGACTACCCCGGACCGTGTGAACGGGATCGAGAACCCGGAATCGCGCATTCAGGTTGAAGCGCTGGATAAGAACGCCAAGGATTTCGGCATTCACTACTACCCCGTGCATGACGTACGTCAGGGCATCGTCCACATCGTCGGCCCCGAGCAAGGCTGGACCCTGCCCGGCATGACCGTCGTCTGCGGCGACAGCCACACGGCGACCCACGGCGCGTTTGGCGCGCTGGCCCACGGCATTGGCACGTCCGAGGTTGAGCATGTTCTGGCCACGCAGACCCTGATCCAGAAGAAGTCCAAGAACATGAAGGTGGAAATCACCGGCAAACTGCAGCCGGGCGTGACCGCCAAGGACATCACTCTGGCCGTGATCGGTGAAACCGGCACCGCTGGCGGCACCGGTTACGTCATCGAATATTGTGGTGAAGCGATCCGCGATCTGTCGATGGAAGGTCGCATGACCGTCTGTAACATGGCGATCGAAGGCGGCGCGCGTGCCGGTCTGATCGCGCCGGACGAAACCACGTTCGAATATGTCAAAGGCCGCCCGCACGCCCCGAAAGGTGCGCAGTGGGAAGCCGCGATGGATTGGTGGAAAACGCTCTACACCGACGAAGGTGCGCATTTCGACAAGGTCATCACCCTGCGCGGTGAAGATATCGCGCCGGTCGTGACCTGGGGCACCAGCCCCGAGGACGTGCTGCCGATCACCGCAAGCGTTCCACACCCCGAAGATTTCGAGGGCGGTAAAGTCGACGCGGCCCGCCGTTCGATTGAATACATGGGTCTGGAAGCCGGTCAAAAGCTGAGCGATGTGGAAATCGACACGGTTTTCATCGGCTCATGCACCAACGGCCGCATCGAAGACCTGCGCGCCGCGGCTGAAATTCTGAAGGGCAAAAAGATCAAGGACGGGATGCGCGCCATGGTCGTACCGGGTTCGGGTCTGGTCCGCGCTCAGGCTGAGGAAGAGGGCCTGGCTGACATCTTCAAAGAGGCCGGGTTCGAATGGCGTCTGGCCGGATGTTCGATGTGTCTGGCGATGAACCCCGACCAGTTGCAACCGGGCGAGCGTTGTGCCGCGACCTCGAACCGCAACTTTGAAGGCCGTCAGGGCCGTGGTGGACGGACCCACCTGCTGAGCCCCGCCATGGCTGCCGCAGCGGCAATTACAGGACGGCTGACAGACGTCCGTGAATTGATGTAAGGTGCCCTCATATCTAGATATTTGAGGGATTGAAGACATGAGTGACTGGATCAAATGGCTCCTGTTGGGGCTTCTGTCCATAGCGTTTGGTATCTTTGTACTGGGCGCACCGGCGGTGGCCTCGATTGCCGTGACTGTAGTGACCGGAGTGTTGCTGCTGATCTCGGGCGCACTGCAAGTTGTCGGCGGCTTCACCGTCGAGGGAACCGGCAACAAGATCCTGTCGTTCATCATGGGTATCGTGATGCTGTTTCTGGGCTGGTCCTTCCTGGGTCACCCGCTGCAGGGAACCGTTACATTGGCGACCGTCTGCCTGATCCTGTTCATGGCAGGCGGCATTGCCCGCGTAATCCTGTCGTTCCAGATGCGCGGAACGCAGTATTTCTGGGCAACGCTAATCTCGGGCATCATGTCGATAGTGCTGGCCGTCCTGATCTGGCGTTTTGCCGCCGCCGATCCTGCGGTGCTGCTGCAATTGCTGGGCATCCTGCTGGGCATCGAAATGATCTTCAACGGGCTGGGCCTGGTCTTCATGGCGTTCTTCGTCAAGGGCGCCCCCAAAGATGACAAAGCGCCGTCAGGCGATTCAACGGAAGCGAAACAAGCTTAAACGCGGGGTACGGGCGCGGCCCTCTCTCGCAGGAGTGTGAACATGGAAAAGTTTGAAAAAGTCCACGGGGTGGCCGCCCCAATGCCACTGATCAATATCGACACTGATATGATCATTCCGAAGGTGCATCTGAAAACCATCAAACGGTCCGGCCTTGGTGTCGTGCTGTTTGACGAGATGCGCTATCACGATGACGGGCAGGAAAACGAAGAGTTCGTCCTGAACAAACCCGCCTATCGTCAAACCGAGATTCTGGTCGCAGGCGACAATTTTGGCTGCGGCTCGTCGCGCGAACACGCGCCTTGGGCCATCAAAGACTTCGGCATCAAGGTCGTAATTTCGACCAGCTTTGCCGACATCTTCTTCAACAACTGTTTCAAGAACGGCATCCTGCCCATCGTGGTTAAGGAAGAGCATCATGCAATTCTGATGGAAGACGCGCATAAAGGCGAAAACGCCCGCATGACCGTGCATCTGGAAGATCAGCAAATCACCACTTCGGATGGTGTCGTGATCGAGTTCGACATTGACCCACACCGCAAGCACTGCCTGCTGAACGGCCTGGACGATATTGGCCTGACGATGGAGAAAGACCATCACATCGACAAGTTTGAGGATCACGCAAGCCAGGCCCGCCCCTGGGTGTGATTCTGTAAGCGAATCTTAAAAAATATAACATTACGGGGGCTCCGAGGCGGCCCCCGTTCGCATTCTAGGGGTTGCAACCGGCTAGGCTACAACATCTAGGTATCACGTTGATACACACGCCGGGTTTGCGTCAAAAATGATGCAATCGCGCACCAGTTGCGCCATCATTTTGCCCCAAATCACGTGTTTTCTGCGCCTTGGCTTGAGCGAATTGTCGCTTACCGCCAATGTTGATGGGGACAGGCACCCACCAGTTGAACGTTGGTGAATTAAGACATCCGCCGTACCAAAAAATGGCGGGCGCAAGTTGGAACTGAAGTCGGCGAAGAATCGACTAATCCAGTTTGAAAGGGTTCGGATAGTGATTGCGCGCACAACAGGGGCGGCGATTCGGGGAATATTGGTCGCATTGATGGTGCTGACCCCCGCGTTGTACCTGCCCATATCGTCAACGAATGGCACCGAGATTGTCGTCTTTCTCGCGATCCTCGCCTTCTTTCTGACGTTTGCCGAATACAATTCAGCCTTTCCCAGTTTTATTGAATTCCGTGACGCACCGCCTGTGAACCGACTTCGCTTTGTCGGACTAATGTCGATGATCACCTTTTTGACGCTGGTCTGTAAAAACGTATATGCCTCCAGCGAGCTGACCACGGCAATCTATGCGTTGGGCCTTAGCGTCGCCAATGTGGTGGATTTCCCTTATTCACCGGTACGACTTATCGTGCTTATGCTGCCCGCCGACGCAAGCGCTTCGCTGGTTGAACTGGTGCGTATTTCAGCCAGCGTGGCATATGTGATCGCGCTCGTCACCATCGGCAGCTTTGCCTACGCAGTAAAATTGCGGGGATGGCCAACCGGTAACGGCGCGTTCAACGTTTGGACCAATCTGCCCCTTTTCGATCCGACCAAAGGCGGTGACGTTGTCACCCGCCTACAGCGCGACGGACGGCTGAACATCTCAATCGGAGTGCTGCTGCCCTTCGTGATCCCGGCATTGATCAAACTGCTGACCGACTACGCCAATCCGATTTCGCTGAGCAATCCACAGACCCTGATCTGGACGCTGAGCGCCTGGGCGTTCCTACCGGCCAGCATGATCATGCGGGGCATGGCGACCCTGCGGATCGCCAATCTGATCGTTGAGAAGCGCCGCGCCTATTCCACAACCGAGACCACACAGGCCGCATGATCCGCATCCTTCTGCTGCTGCTGCTGCCAGTGATGGCGCAGGCAGAGACGGTACGCATCGCCACCTATAACACAGAGCTCAGCCGCGACGGACCCGGCCTGTTGCTGCGTGACATTCGACGGGGTGATGCACAGGTGCAGGCCGTCGTTGAAGTGCTTGTCGCGGCCCGCCCGGATGTCATCTCATTACAGGGTATCGACTGGGACATGGAGGGTTTGGCCTTAATGGCGTTGACCGAGCAGGTGCGAAAGGCAGGGCTCGACTATCCCTATCATTTCTCAGCCCAACCCAATGCCGGGCTGGAGACGTCTTTGGACCTGAACGGCGACGGCCGCACCCACGGTCCGGCAGATGCGCAGGGCTGGGGCCGTTTCACCGGCCAAGCTGGGATTGCCGTTTTGTCACGCTTTCCGATTCACACCGATGCCGTGCAGGATTTCACCAGTTTGCTGTGGCGCGACCTACCGGGCGCAATGTTGCCAGTTACAGATGCCGGGCTATTCCCTTCGGAGGAAGCCCAGCGCATCCAACGCCTGTCCGCCGTGGCCCATTGGATCGTGCCAGTGAATACACCCGTCGGCATGCTAGACGTGATGACCTTTCACGCCGCTCCGCCGGTATTCGACGGGCCCGAAGACCGCAACGGGCTGCGTAATCGGGATGAGATACGCCTCTGGTCGCTTGTTCTGGACGGTAAACTTGGGGGCAAGCCAGACAACCCGTTCGTGATCGCAGGGGATGCCAACCTGGACCCGGTGCATGGAGAGGGGCGCAAAGAGGCGATCCGCGATCTGCTGGCAAATCCTCGCTTGCAGGACCCACAACCCAGCGACCCCACTGGTGCGCTGACCACCGTGGTCTGGAAAGCGGTGGGCGAGATGCGGGTGGATTACGTGCTGCCCTCGGCTGATCTTCAGGTGACTGGCGCTGGTGTATTCTGGCCCGAGAAAGGGACGCCATTGCGCACAGCCGCCGAACAGGCCAGCAGGCACCGACTGGTCTGGGTCGATGTAACTATGCCGGACCACCCAACGCATTAATCCATTCATTTCCTTCCGGGAATTGCTGCAATCATCAGAACGTGTATTCATATCTGAATGGACAAATCTCTTACACATGCAGACTGGTCGTTGATCCAAAGCTTTCTGGCCGTGGCGGAAACCGGCTCGCTTTCGGCGGCGGCACGGCAGTTGGATCGCAGCCAGCCCACGCTGGGCCGCCAAATCCACGCGCTTGAGGATGAGCTGGGCGTGTCCCTGTTCGACCGCCATGCGCGTGGCCTGAAGCTGAGTGGCGTGGGCGCTGAGTTGCTGCCGATGGCGCAACAGATGCACAGTGCTATGACCTCGTTCAGCCTTGCCGCAGCAGGCCAGTCACAGCAACTGGAAGGAACAGTGCGCATCACCGCTTCGGTCTTTGCGTCCCACCACCTGTTGCCGCCTATTCTGGCGCAGATCCGGGTGCAGGAACCGGCCATTCAATTGGAACTGGTTGCGACGGACGCCACCGAAAACCTACTGTATCGCGAGGCTGACATCGCGGTTCGAATGTACCGCCCGGAACAGGTGGACCTGATTTCGCGCAATTTGGGGGACGTGCAGCTGTGTTTCTGCGCCGCTCGGTCCTATCTGGACCGCGCGGGACGACCCGAGAGCCCCGAAGACATGCTGGATCACGATCTGGTCGGCTTTGACGCCAATGAACAGATGATCACCAAGATGCGCGCCCGTGGCTGGCCCGTCAGCAAGGACAGCTTTGCCACTAGGTGCGATCTGCAGAGCGCCTATTGGGAGCTGGTCCGCGCAGGCTGCGGCATCGGGTTTACCCAGGTTCAGGTGGCGCAGGCCGACCCGGATGTCGAGATCATTCTACCGGACCTCGATGTGCTGGCACTGCCCGTCTGGCTGGCCGCGCCGCAAGCCATGCGTCAGACCCCGCGTATCCGCAGGGTCTGGGACTTGTTGGCCAAGGGCCTGAAGGCCAACTTTTAAAGCGCGCCGGTATAAGTGCCGCGCGGCGGATAGCCATTTTCCAGCGCGTATTTGATACCGCCCTTGATGTCCGCTGCTGACGGGCGCGCGAACGGCGTCGATTGTTGCCAAGCGAAGAAAAGCGATCGGTCCGGCGCGATGTAGAAATGCCCGGGTTCGGCGAAAAAGGGCGCCTCGGCGGTGCCTTCACGGCCTTTCGAAATGAGCAGCTTCCAGTCGTCCCGCGCAGCGACCAGCGGCAGGCTGTGACCCACCCGCAGGCGCGAGGTGCCCGATTTCTCGACTGTCTCGGCGGCGCGCTCGGCGGTGTCCGTGCTCAGCATGATCACTTCAACCCCCAGCTCAGCAAACTCATCCAGCGCGGCTTCGACCTCGGCCATCTGCTTGATGCAGATCGGGCAGTGCAACCCGCGATACTGAATCACCAGCGTTCCGTTTTCGCCTGTGTCGGCGTCGAGATCGAAACTTCCGCCACCCACCGTTTCGATTTTTAGCGCAGGGACGGGATTTCCCGGTATCAACATGTGTTTTCCTCGTGATTTGACGGGTTCGTCTCATTGACCCGATGCGGCGCAGACGCTAGGGCCATTGCGACGAAACGCAAGGAGATCCTTCATGTCCAACCCCTCGCTCCTCATCCTGCCCGGAGACGGAATTGGCCCGGAAGTTATGGCCGAAGTGCGCAGAATCATCGATTGGTTCGGCGAAAAGCGTGGCCTTCACTTTGACGTGAGCGAGGATCTGGTCGGCGGTGCCGCCTATGACGCGCATGGCAAGCCGCTGTCGGACGAAACCATGGCCAAAGCGCAAGAGGTGGACGCGGTTCTGCTGGGTGCCGTGGGTGGCCCGAAATACGACGATCTGGATTTCAGCCTCAAGCCCGAGCGTGGTCTGCTGCGCCTGCGCAAGGAAATGGACCTGTATTCGAACCTGCGCCCGGCGCAGTGCTTTGACGCGCTGGCCGATTTCTCGTCGCTGAAAAAAGACATCGTCGCTGGTCTGGACATCATGATCGTGCGCGAGCTGACGTCGGGCGTCTATTTCGGCGAGCCGCGCGGCATCTTCGAGGAAGGTAACGAGCGCGTCGGCATCAACACCCAGCGCTATACCGAATCCGAGATCGAACGCGCTGCGCGTTCGGCCTTTGAGCTGGCGATGCGCCGGAACAAAAAGGTCTGCTCGATGGAGAAGGCCAATGTGATGGAATCGGGGATTCTGTGGCGCGAGGTCGTGGACCGTGTGGCCAAGGAATATCCCGAAGTAGTGCTGTCGCATATGTATGCCGACAACGGCGCGATGCAGCTGGTCCGCGCGCCCAAGCAGTTTGACGTCATCCTGACCGACAACCTGTTTGGAGATATCCTGTCGGACTGCGCCGCGATGCTGACCGGCTCGCTGGGGATGCTGCCTTCGGCCTCGCTGGGCGCACCGATGGCGAATGGCCGTCCCAAGGCAATGTACGAACCCGTGCACGGTTCGGCCCCCGATATCACGGGCGAAGGCAAGGCCAACCCGATCGCCTGTATCCTCAGCTTTGCCATGGCGCTGCGCTATAGCTTTGATCAGGGTGCCGAAGCCGACCGTCTTGAAGCCGCGATCGAAAAGGTACTGGCCGATGGTGTTCGCACCGGTGACCTCCTTGCAGACGAAGGTGTCACGCCGGTTTCGACCACCGAGATGGGCGACGCTATTCTGGCTGCGCTGGACAGCAGCCTCTGATCAGGTTTCACACTTAAAAGAAAAGGCGGTGCACTTTGCACCGCCTTTTTTTCATTTTAGTTGCCGAAGATATTGTTCAGCAGGTTGTTGATCGTTTGCTCAAGCCCGCCCTGCCTGCGCCGTTGCCGTTGCCGTTGCGGCTGCGCGGTGCGCACCGGCGGGTCCGGTGCCAGCATTGGCAGTGGCGTTGGCGTCATCCCTTCGGTCACGCGCAGCATGGTCTCTTTCCAAATCTCGGCGGGCAGGCCGCCACCGGTGACACCTGAAAGCGGCGTGTTGTCGTCATAGCCCATCCAGACACCAGCCACGTAATCCGCAGTAAACCCGATAAACCACGCGTCCCGCGCCGCCTGCGTGGTGCCGGTCTTGCCCGCCACCTGCCATCCGGGCAACTGCGCCCGCGCGCCGGTGCCTTCAGAGACCACACGTTCCATCATCCATGTCAGCTGCTTGGCGGCCTTGTCGTTGATCACCCGTTCGCCGATGCCCGAGCTTGTCACCATCATGGGCGTTTCATCGCCCAACAGTTTTAGTTCCGACAGGCCATACGGTTCCACGGCAGAGCCGCCGTTCAGGATACCTGCATAGGCCCCTGTCATCTCGATCAACGTACTTTCCGAAGCACCCAATGCCAGCGCCGGACCCTCTGCCAGATCGCTTTCAATGCCAAACTCGCTGGCGACCGTGCGAACATTGTCCAGACCAGCGACCTCAGCCACTTTTACCGCCGGGATATTCAGCGAGTTTTTCAGCGCATCCGCCAAACTGACCCGACCGTAGTACTTGTTGGTGTAATTCTTGGGGCACCATTGGCCAGAACCGGGAATGTTGATGCAGTAGGGCTCATCCACCACGGTATCCAGCGGCGAATAACCCAGCTCCAGCGCGGTGGCATAAACGAACGGCTTGAACGACGACCCGGTCTGACGCAGCGCCTGCGTGGCCCGGTTGAACGCGCCCGACACACGTGTCTTGCGCCCACCGACCATCGCCCGTACGGCGCCATCCGCGGACATCACCACAATCGCGGCCTGCGCCTTGGACCCTTCGCGCACTTTCTCCTGAAAGATGAACTTCAGTGCCTCTTCAGCCGATTTCTGCAAACGCTGATCCAGCGTGGTGCGGATCACCACATCATCTGTGGTGTCGGAGCCGAAAAAGCTGGGCAGTTCAGTAATCACCCAATCCGCGAAATAGCCACCTGCCCGCGCGGCGGCCGCTTCGGACAGCTGCGCCGGATTGCTGCGTGCCTGGCTGGCCTGCGAGGCGGTCAGATAATCCTGCGCCTCCATCAACCCGATCACCAGCCGCGCCCGGTCCTGCGAGCGTTGCAGGTTGTTCGTCGGCGCGTACCGTGTCGGAGCAACCAGCAAACCTGCCAGCATTGCAGCCTGTGACGGGTTCACCTCGGCGGCAGAGATACCGAAATAGCGCTGGCTCGCGGCCTCAAACCCGCGCGCACCCGCGCCCAGGAAAGCGCGGTTCAAGTAGATGGTCAGGATTTCGTCCTTAGAGTATTTCACCTCCATCGCCATCGCATAGACAGCTTCCTTGGCCTTGCGCCACAACGAGCCCTGTCGGCAGTCGGCCTCATAAGCGGCCTCAGATTCCCATTCGCTAGGCACGTAAGGCACACCAAGGCACAGCAGCTTGGCGGTTTGCTGCGTGATGGTCGAACCGCCATGGCCCGACAGGGGGCCGCGCCCCTCACTCAGGTTAATGCGCACGGCACTGGCGACGCCACGGGGGCTGACGCCGAAATGGCGGTAGAATCGCTTGTCCTCGGTGGCGACGACGGCGTTTTTCAAATGCGGTGAGACGGTATCGGCGGTAATCACCCCACCGAACTGATCCCCGCGCCAGGCAAACACCTTGCCATCGCGGTCCAGCAACGTGACCGAGCCGCGCGCGCGGCCATCCAGCAGGGCATCCACATCCGGCAGCGAGGTGTAAACAACGCCAACTGCCAGCGCCAGCAGCAAACCAACCACCGCGCCAACGCGCCATGTGACACCCCAGATCACCCGCCAGACCCAACGGAACAGGCGACGGAAGAACCCACCCCCGTTGCCGCAGGATTTGCGGCGCGTCTTCTTACGGGTAGTCTTCCGCGTTGTCGCTTTACGCGCAGCAGCCTTTTTACCCGCGGGTTTCGCAGTCCGTTTGGTCGCCGTGGGTTTTCGCCCTTTCGACGGGTATCTTTTGTCCGCGACAAGTGGGGCCTTTCGGCGCCTGGACTCAGTCATGCTCAACCTCTGCCCGGTTATCGTTTTGAGGCAACATACCCTGCTATGCGGACGAAGTAGAGGTCTGAATTTGCGATGAAGGGCCTCTCAAGTTTGCCCATTTTTTAATCAAAGCATCATTTCTGTGCAAAAATTGTGCACCTTGCCGCTATTTTCCCCACCACATTACTTGGTGACCGTTCCTTAAAGCGCCCCGACACGCTTTTTTCTGCAGGTGCAAAACAGACCGGACAGACCCGGAAAGCAGAGGGGACTAACGTGAAACTGATCATTGCGACAATCAAGCCGTTCAAGCTTGAGGAGGTGCGCGAGGCACTGACCGAAGCAGGCGTACGCGGCATGATGGTGACCGAAATCAAGGGCTTCGGCTCTCAGTCAGGCCATACGGAAATCTACCGTGGCGCCGAATATGCTGTGAACTTCGTACCCAAGATCAAGCTGGAGATCGTGGTGCCCGCCACGATGGCCGACCAGATCGTCGAGACCATCACCAAAACCGCCAAAACCGGCAAGATCGGCGACGGCAAGATTTTCGTCCTCGATGTTGAGCAGGCCCTGCGCGTGCGGACCGGGGAAACGAACGAAGAGGCGCTGTAAGCGCCGCCACTCACAACTTTCGAGGACTAACAATGAACCTGATGAAATCTCTCATCCCTGCCGCCGCGCTTGTCGCGTTGCCGCAGATGGGCCTTGCGCAAGAGGCCGCCGCTGGCGAAACTGCGCAGCACACGCAATACATCCTGACCTCGCTGCTGTTCCTGGTTGGCGGCTTCCTGGTGTTCTGGATGGCCGCTGGCTTTGCCATGCTCGAGGCCGGTCTGGTGCGCTCCAAGAACGTGGCCATGCAGCTGATCAAGAACATGGGCCTGTTTTCCTTTGCCGCCATCATGTACTGGCTGGTCGGCTTCAACCTGATGTATCCGGGTGATGGCTGGACCATTTCCGGTATCCTCGGGGCGTTCTCACCAACGTCGCTGGAACCGGTTGGTCTTGACGGTGTCGAAACCGACTTGTCCTATGCATCCGTCGGGTCGGACTTCTTCTTCCAGCTGATGTTCTGCGCCACTACGGCCTCGATCGTTTCGGGCACCATGGCCGAGCGCGTCAAACTGTGGCCCTTCTTCATCTTCGTGATTGTCCTGACCGGCATCATCTATCCGATCGAAGCGTCCTGGCAGTGGGGCGGCGGCTGGTTGTCCGAAATGGGCTTCAGCGATTTCGCCGGCTCGACTCTGGTTCACGCCGCAGGTGGTTTCGCAGCGCTGGCCGGTGCCATCGTTCTGGGCCCGCGGATCGGCAAGTACAACAAAGACGGCAAAGTGGTTCCGATCCCCGGTTCGAACCTGGCGCTTGCCACTTTGGGTACATTCATCCTGTGGCTGGGTTGGTTCGGCTTCAACGGCGGCTCGCAACTGGCAATGGGCACCATCGGTGACATGGCCGACATCAGCCGCATCTTCGCCAACACCAACATGGCCGCAGCCGCCGGTGCCGTCGCCGCACTGATCCTGACGCAAGTGATGTATGGCAAGGTCGACCTGACCATGGTGCTGAACGGTGCGCTGGCTGGTCTGGTATCGATCACCGCTGAGCCGCTGGCTCCGTCGCTGTTCCAGGCGCTGATCATCGGTGCCATCGGTGGTGTGATCGTTGTCCTGACGGTTCCGATGCTGGACCGCATGAAGATCGACGACGTGGTCGGCGCAATCCCGGTTCACCTGATCGCAGGCTTCTGGGGCACCTTCATCGTCGCATGGACCAATGGTGACGCGTCCTTCGTGACCCAGATCATCGGTTTTGCTGCCATTGGTATCTTTGTCTTCGTGGTCAGCTTCATCCTCTTCTCGATCCTCAAGGCAACAGTTGGCCTGCGGGTTGGCGAGGAAGAAGAGATCAACGGCCTGGATATGGGCGAACTGGGTATGGAAGCATATCCTGAGTTCTCCAAAGGCTAAGAACCTGAGTTCACCACTCGAAAGCCGGGCGTTCGCGCCCGGCTTTTTCTTTTGCTACAGATAAAAAAGCCGCGCGGGTCTGCGCGGCTTTAGTTGATTGATGGAGGCCTGCTTAGACGCCGACGTCGACGATTGCCTTGGCCAAAATCGGCACCGTATTGGCGTTCAGACCTGCGATGTTCAGGCGGCTGTCACCAACCATGTAGATGCCGTGATCCGCGCGCAGTTTCTCGACCAGTTCCGGAGCGGCACCCAAACGCGAGAACATACCGCGATGCTGTGCTACAAAGCCAAAGCGGTCCGAGCCGGTCAGGCGCTGAAGCTCATCAGCCAGTTGCTGACGCAAGCCCAGCATGGACAAGCGAATCTCTTCCAGTTCAGCTTGCCAGTCGGCGCGCAGGGTGTCGTCATTCAGGATCGTGGTCACAACCCGCGCGCCATGGTCGGGCGGGAAGGAATAGTTCTGGCGGTTCAGGAACGCCAAGGTCGCCTGGTTCAGAGCCGTCTGTGCTGCATCGTCGCTGATCGCCATCAACAGGCCGGTGCGTTCACGGTAAACCCCAAAGTTCTTCGAACAGGACGCCGCGATCAGGCAACGCTTAACGGACGAGGCGACCAGGCGGGTGCCCTGAGCGTCTTCTTCCAGACCGTCGCCAAAGCCTTGATAGGCAATGTCGATCATCGCCACCAAGCCCAGTTCATTGATCAGGTTCACGACCTCTTGCCACTGCACCATGTTCAGATTGGCCCCGGTGGGGTTGTGGCAGCAACCGTGCAGAAGCACTACGTCGCCTGCTTTTGCGGACTTCAGATCCTCGATCATGCCGTCGAAATCGACGCCACGGGTTTCGCCATCGAAATAGCGATAAGGAACCATCTCCATCCCCAGATAGTTCAGGATCGACAGATGGTTGGGCCAAGTCGGGTTCGATACAAAGACACGGGCCGAAGGGTTGGCCATGCGGATCATCTCAAACGCTTGCCGACAGGCACCGGTGCCGCCGGGGGTCGCCACGGCGGCGATGTTGCCGAGCGGAACAGCGTCACCAAGGATCAGACCAATCATTGCATCCGCATAGGCCGGATCACCCGCCAGGCCAGTATAGGCTTTGCTTTCCTGCTCTTCCAGAATGCGTTTTTCGGCGGCTTTTACCGCACGCATCACCGGCGTCACCCCTTCGGCATTCTTGTAGACGCCTACACCCAGGTCGATCTTCTGATCGCGCGGGTCTTCGCGATACATCTGCATCAGTGCCAGAATCTTGTCGGCGGGCTGCGGTTTGAGGTTCTCGAACATCAGTTCTCTCCGGTTGCGACGGGCAGGGTCGGGAACGCACCCCATTCAGCCCAGGAGCCGTCATATAGCGAGTGGTCTTTCTTGCCGATGCGTTCCAACGCAAGGCTGAGGATCGCTGCGGTGACGCCCGAACCACAAGAGGTGATCGCGGGTTTCGACAGGTCCACGCCTGCGGTCTCGAACACGGTTCGGCACTCATCAGGCGACTTCATGGTGCCATTCTTATTCAGCAAATTGCCAAAGGGCACATTACGCGCCCCCGGAATATGACCCGAGCGCAACCCTTCGCGGGGCTCGGCTTCGGCTCCGGCAAAGCGGGCGGCAGAGCGGGCGTCGATGATTTCATGATCGGCCAGCTTGGCAGCGGCCGAGACTTGCGTGACATCGCGCACCAAATGGTTCTGCACCCGGACCGTCATGTGGCGGTCGCGGATGATAGGCGGCAGATCTTCGATCTCACGCCCTTCAGCCTGCCACTTGGGCATGCCACCATCCAGAACCGCGATGTTTTCCTGCCCCATCAGTTTAAACAACCACCAGACGCGCGCGGCAGACATCAGGCCGGCACCATCATAGACCACCACTTGATGCCCATCGCCCACGCCCATCGCCCGCAAGCGCGACATGAACTTCTCGACCGGCGGTGCCATATGTGGCAGGTCCGAGCGGTGATCGGAAATCTCATCAATGTCAAAGAACCGGGCGCCGGGAATGTGTGCAGCGTCATATTCCGCCTTGGCGTTACGCCCCTGTTGCGGAAGATACCACGATCCGTCCAGAATCCGCAGATCGGGATCCTTGAGATGGGCCGCAAGCCATTCGGTTGAAACGAGGGTTTTCGGATCGTCCTTCATCAAAGCCTCTCCTTTTGCGCGCAGTGCTGTCCCTATACTGCCGGGAATTGCGACGCAAGATGCGGTTGGGTGTAACCACGCAGTGCTATGACTAAGCCTGCTGAGAACGTTTCGGCTCTTCGGGCGTGACCGGCGGTTGCAGCGGCTTCTGGTTCTTGCGCATCCGTTCCAGCATTTTGCGCAGGCGCGTCCCGGTTACGATTGGCCTACACGGCCGAATTGCCAACAAAGGTGATGGCAGATCGTCGCCCTGCCCCTTCAAAGCTCCATCCAGCAAGCCCAAGGTCGATTGATCAGCAATTAACAGGCTTTCAACCAAGGCTCCGTTCACCTCGATTATCTCGTGCCGGTCAAAAAGCAGATGCACATAGGTGACACCTTCAGGCGTATCCGCCGTTTCGATCCCGTCAAAACCGTCCAGTTTTTTGACTGCGACCAGTACTTCTTCGGCCCCGAAGACGCGCTCAGCCACAACGGAACGGAGCAGCACCCGGTGCTGCGGGGACAGCACCAAATCTGCTATCGGAACACTGCTTGCCAGCGCGTTTTGATGCACAAGAAATGGGCGTTGCTTCGGTAACTTTTGGAACTGCTGCGCCGATACCCGTCGAATGCCCACCCAGCGCAGCGGCTGATATCCGTGATCGAGTGTCCAGACCAAGTCTCCGGCGCTCAGTTGTGCCGGGCAGACCAACCCGGTTGGCGTGCGCACCATGCTACCAGCGGTCAGGCACAGCACAGAATCGTCCTCGGTCGACGGCCCCAATGTCAGGTTGCCAAAAATATCCCATTGATAGCTTTCACCGGGTCCTAGGTCGCGGTTGTCCAGAATCGGGTCCGACGTGCTTCCGGCGGCGGCACCCTCCGTCGGTGTCAGAGCCCCCTCTCGTTCGCTGCTGAAAAAAGACAGCACCTCGCCCGAGGACGTATCGGTCAATGCAACGCCTGCGGATTCATTCTGGGTACTTGGTCCGTTTCGAATGCCCAGAGGGATCACGTAGATGGTAAAGTCAGGATCGTCCGGGTGCGGTATCTCTGTGAGGCTGTCCAGAGATACCTCTCCGCCAGTAATGCCAGACGTGGTGTGCAGGTTTCCGTCATCGTCATATGCGCTGACGGTGAAATTTGCCGGATCGTCACCGGGGCCCAGCGTGATCTCGACATATTCTCCGCCGGAAACGCCATTGCCACCACGAAAATCAATTTCAGAAATAAAGGCCATTTCTCAACTTTCTTCCGGCACTGCTTGCAAATTACGCCGTTTGGTAAGGCGCAAACGATAGTACTGTATGATACCGATCAGGCTGATTAAAATCCAAAAGCCTTCGATCAGCATGGAGGCAAGGTTAAAATTTTTCGTTAGTGAAAAAACGATCAGAACCGAACCGGCCAGGTTCAGGACTGGAAAAGCAAGGTCTTCGGATGACATCACGCGAATTTGGGTGGCAAAATAGGCGGCGACCACAATCAAAGCCCCAATGGACCCGACCACATCGACCAAAGTCAAACTATCCAATAGCCCGGTCATGTTCTGCCCCAACCCTGCAAAAAATTTCATCCAATCGCAGCCAACGCGTCCAGTTGGGCATAGTGATGCATGTTCAGAAAAGCGGCCCCCTGTTCGCCCGCGCGATAGCTATGCGGCAGGTCCGCCGCAAAGCGCAGCCCCTGCCCGGCCTGCAACGGCACCCATTCGCCATCGCGTAGAATATCCAGCGTGCCACGCAAGACGAAGACTTCTTCAGTCACGCCAGCGGCATGAGCGGCAGACTCGTGGACCTGATTTGGGGCGAGGTCGACATGAAACGTCTCGGCCCGCAACGCGGGATCAAAGGGAAAGACGATCTTGACCTCAAGACTGCCAGGAAAGGTCACAGTGCGGAACACGTCCGAACTGGGTGTGTCGCGCAGGGCTTCGGAACCGATCAGGGCGCTTAGAGGCAACTGAAAGCCCTTGGCGATCTTCCATAGCGTGGCGATGGTCGGGCTGGATTCGCCGCGCTCGATTTGACCCAGCATGGCTTTGCTCACGCCGGTCATCTCGGCCACTTTTGACAAGCTCAGCCCTGCGGCGGCGCGCACATCCCTCAGTTTCAGTGTAATATCGTCGGGTGCCATCGTAATCGTCTTTCGAATCCTCTTGTGCGTTATAGCGCACATGTGATACGTGCGTTATAACGTCCAACACCTGCATATCGCAACCGGGGCAAAAGGGAAACAGCATCATGCCAATGTACCGATCCAGAATCTCCACCCATGGCCGCAACATGGCCGGTGCCCGCGGCCTGTGGCGCGCCACTGGCATGACCGAAAGCGATTTCGGCAAGCCGATCATCGCCATCGTCAACTCTTTCACCCAGTTCGTGCCGGGCCATGTCCACCTCAAGGATCTCGGCCAGATGGTCGCCCGCGAGGTCGAGGCCGCAGGCGGTGTCGCCAAGGAATTCAACACCATCGCAGTGGATGACGGCATCGCCATGGGCCATGACGGCATGCTGTATTCGCTGCCCTCGCGTGAGGTGATCGCGGATTCGGTGGAATACATGGTCAACGCCCATTGCGCTGACGCGATGGTCTGCATCTCGAACTGCGACAAGATCACCCCCGGCATGCTGATGGCTGCGATGCGCCTGAACATCCCGGCGATCTTTGTCTCGGGCGGCCCGATGGAGGCCGGCAAGATCGACATCGAGGATCTGGACGTCAAGAAAATCGACCTTGTGGATGCGATGGTCGCTGCCGCCGACGACCACTACACCGATGAGCAGGTGAAACATATCGAGGAAAACGCCTGTCCGACCTGTGGGTCGTGCTCGGGCATGTTCACCGCAAACTCGATGAACTGTCTGGCCGAGGCGTTGGGTCTGGCACTGCCGGGCAACGGCTCGACACTGGCCACGCATTCGGATCGCAAAGAACTTTTCCTTGAGGCCGGTCGCCGCATCGTCGAAATCACCAAGCGCCATTACGAACTGAACGAAAAAGGCTTCCTGCCGCGCGAAATTGCCACGTTCGAGGCGTTCGAGAACGCCATGAGCCTGGACATCGCCATGGGCGGATCGACGAATACCGTTCTGCACCTGTTGGCCATCGCTCATGAAGGCGAGGTGCATTTTACCATGGCAGACATGGACCGGCTCAGCCGCAAGGTGCCCTGCTTGTGTAAAGTCGCGCCCAACACCGAGAATGTGCATATGGAGGACGTCCACCGCGCCGGCGGCATCTTCTCAATCCTCGGCGAACTAGGCCGGGCCGGGCTGCTGCACGAAGATTGCGGCACTGTGCATTCGGCCTCCATGGGTGAGGCGATTGCAAACTGGGACATCAAGGTCGCCAACAACCCCAAGGCGCAGGATCTGTTCAAAGCCGCGCCAGGCGGCGTTCGTACGACGCAGGCGTTCAGCCAGTCGAACCGTTACAAGGAATTGGACACTGACCGCGCGAACGGAGTGATCCGGTCCAAAGAACATGCCTTCAGCCAAGATGGCGGTCTGGCGGTTCTGTTTGGCAATATTGCCCGGGACGGCTGTATTGTGAAAACCGCAGGCGTTGACGAAAGCAGCCTGACCTTCACCGGCACGGCCTATGTCTGCGAAAGCCAGGATCAGGCGGTGAACGACATCCTGACCGGTAAGGTCGAGGCAGGAGACGTCGTGGTGATCCGTTATGAAGGCCCACGCGGTGGTCCGGGCATGCAGGAAATGCTGTACCCGACCTCGTATCTGAAATCCAAAGGGTTGGGCAAAGCCTGCGCCTTGCTGACCGATGGCCGTTTCTCGGGCGGTACATCGGGTCTGTCGATTGGCCACGTCTCTCCCGAAGCTGCCGAAGGCGGTGAGATCGGGCTGGTGCGCCAAGGCGACAAGATCGAGATCGACATCCCCAACCGCTCGATCCATCTGGCCGTATCCGACGAAGAATTGGCTGCCCGGCGCGAGGAACAAGACGAAAAAGGCTGGCAGCCCGCCGAACCACGCAAGCGCAAGGTGTCCACGGCACTCAAGGCTTACGCCAAACTGACCACCAGCGCTGCCAAAGGCGCCGTACGTCAGGTCTGATCGGCAAGGACCGGTTCCTGATTGGGGCCGGCTCTTCTCAACCTCAAAGGGCTCCCGCGCCCGAAGCGCACCATCGGCTGCGCCGATGCCACGTTCGACCTAGGGCCCGGCGCCGCG